>JAUQOZ010000150.1 GCA_030550625.1 Chloroflexota bacterium
AAGGGAAGAGCTTTGCGGTGGTGGCGCAGCACGTGCGGGAATTGGCGGAGCGGTCGAAGGCGGCGGCGCAGCAGGTGCGGGATATTTTAGCCGAGATCCAGAAGGCGACGAATGCGGCGGTGATGGTGACGGAGGAGGGGGCGAAGGGAGTGGAGCAAGGGGTGAAGCTGGCGGCGCAGGCGGGGCAGTTGATCCATCGGATAGCGCGCGAGGTGGAGAGCGGAGCGCAGGCGAACATCCAGATGGCGGCGGCGGCGCAGCAGCAGATGGTGGGGATGGAGCAGATCGGGCAGGCGATGAGCAACATTCAGCAGGCGACGGCGCAGGCGCTGGCGTCAACCCGCCAAGCCGAGCGGGCGGCGCAAGACCTGCACACGTTGGCGCAGAAGTTGCAGCAGACAGTCGCTGTCTACCGGTTGTAAGCCTGATGATGAAGCAATTGCGCGGGTGGGACGGGGAGCCGTCTCACCCGTCCCCATCTTCGCTGGATGTGAAGTGCTTGTGGTATGCAGATTTCAACGCTTGATAGGCAGGCGACACCGTCATCCGCAGAATGGTTGGGATAAAGAAATGAAAATGGTCTTGATTAACAGTCAGGTTAGATTAAAAAGTTTACCCTCTTGCAGTTTTTTCTGTACTTTTGTGGACTATTATGAGACTCGTCAGTAACCGAAATTAAGCCGAAAGCATTATTCGCGTTGCAAGATCTATAACATGATCGCAAGTTTTTGTTAAGAATTCGTACCTGATCTGGACTGTTGCTTTACCTATATCGTTTCATGTTCGTAATCCATGCGTGCTATTATTGGCTGGTGAAAGTAATATTGCTGGTTGATTACTTGCAATAATCATTGTGGGCGAACGTACTAAAATTGATGCTAGCGAAGGCAATGCCTAACTGCGCCGGCTCTCAAGCCGGCAGCATCTTCTGAAACTGGCAACGAGGCCGTCTATGGATCTCTCCGTCTTACTCTCCGACCCTGCCGCCCGGACAATTCTGCACGAGCGCGCTCGCAGTTTAGCTCACCGTGATCAGAATGTTGATGCTACTGCTAGTGAATTGGTGCTGCGGTTTGCGCTTGGTGATGAACTGTATGCCGTGCCAGCCACCGCGACCCGCGAAGTGATCCGCTTTGAGTCGGTTGCCCGCCTCCCCGCCG
Organism: Chloroflexota bacterium; assembly: GCA_030550625.1. Taxonomy (GTDB): domain Bacteria; phylum Chloroflexota; class Chloroflexia; order Chloroflexales; family Chloroflexaceae; genus Chloroflexus. Next base: position 1,161 of record JAUQOZ010000150.1, read on the forward strand.
TCCATCCCGCGATTTTGGGATTGGTCAACGTGCGTGGCAGGCTGCTGGTATGCCTCGACCTGCGCCCTTTGCTCGGTTTGGCCACGACCCCGCCGCAAGCTGCGATGCATCTGCTGATCGTGAGCGCTAGCGGGATGGAGGTCGCGTTGCTGGTTGATCAGGTGGTATCAATCCAGCCGGAACATCTCACGCTCCATCCCACGCCGGCAGCGATCGCTGGTCGCAGTGCCGGCTGGGTGCGCGGCGTTGACGATCAGCTTGCGCTCCACCTTGATGTGGAGGGGTTGCTGAACGATCCCCGACTCGCTGCTCCGTCTGAATAAGCGCTTGTACATGCTGAGGAGCGTTCTATGACGACGCCTGATATTCTCCTCATCGAAGACAGCCCTAGCCAAGCCTTGCAGTTCCAGTTGATGCTGGAACAGGCTGGCTATCGGGTGGAAGTAGCCGTTACCGGCATCGAAGGCTGGCGGGCGGCGAGTGTGCTAAAGCCGCGCATGATCTTGCTCGATATCGATCTGCCGGGGTTAGATGGCTTTCAGGTGCTGAGCCGGCTCAAACGCGATCGCGCCACGAAAGGGATCCCGGTAGTGATGTTGACCCACCGCGATCAGATTAACAGTGTCCAGCGTGCGCTCGAACTTGGCGCTGATGATTATTTGTACAAAGACGATGCGGTAGGCGAGTTATTGCCGGTTGTCGCGCAGGCAATGGCATTGGCGCAGCATGCTCATTCGTGATGCCAGAAGGAGCCAGCTATGGCGTTCCTCAATTCGATTAGCTTGCGGAATAAAGTTCTGCTCATTGTGGTCTTGGTGTTGATCGGTTTTGTGACCGTGGCCGTCGTTGCATATCAAGCAATGCTAACAACAAGCGAACGCGAACGTGAAATCGAAGAAGCGTATCAAATCATTGACCATACTCGCCAAATGGAAGCCAGTCTTTTCATGATGGAGTCTGGCGAACGTGGCTTTTTAATTACCGGTGATCCCACGTTTCTCGAAAAGTATGAGAATGGTCAGAAGCGATACAATGCGCTTTTTGAGGAACTCAAAAATTTACTTCCTGCCGGCTCAACTGAGGCCAGTTTGCTGGCGGATATTGATCACGAGTTGGCGCTATGGAAAACAGAAGCTGTGCAGCCGCTGATCGATTTGCGCAATGCGGTAGTGCGCGGTGAAGCGCAGCTCGATCAGGTGGTGCAGGGTGTTGCTAGTCGCGTAGGGAGAAATCGTTTTCTCCGTGTCAATGACGTACTGCGCTTGCTGGCCGATCGCGAATACGAGAACTTAAGCCGCGTCTTGCAAGCCTCAGCCGACGCGCGTAATGCGTTGCAAACAGTGCTGATTGGCGGTCCCATTGTCGCTATTCTCTTTGGAGTCTTGCTGACATTTGTGATTGCCGGCAGCATTGATCGGCGGCTTGGTCTCGTCACGTCTGCGGCGACTGAGATGGCCAATGGCAAGATTCACGAGCAGTACCGGTTGCCCGACGGCCAAGACGAGGTGGGCCGGCTGGCGCAGGCGTTTAGCCAGATGGCTGCGACCATCCGCCAGCAACTGGAAGCGCAGCGCCGGGCGAACGAAGAGCTGCGCGCGGCCAACGCCACCAAGGTGGCGAAGGAGTACCTTGAACAGGTGGTGCGCGACTATAGCGCCTTCGCCACTGAAGTTGCCCGTGGCAATCTGAGCGTGAAGCTGCCGGTGAATGGCGCCAATGATGATTTGACCGTGCTTGGTCACCAGCTCAACACGATGGTCGAGGGGCTGCGGGCGATTGCCGGCCAAGTGCAACACGCCAACGCCGATATTGCCACCGCTGCCGCCGAGATTTTAGCCGCCACCACCCAGCAGGCGTCGTCGGCTGCCGAGCAGTCAGCCGCGCTGACCCAGACCGCGACCACGATCGATGAGGTGAAGGCGATTTCGGTGCAGACGGCCAAGCAAGCGTCGCAGGTGGCGAATGACAGCCAGAATGCGCTGGAGGTTGCCCGCCAAGGGGCGCAGGCGGTGGAAGAGACGATCAACGGGATGAACCAGATCCGCAGCCGGGTGGAGACGATCGCGCAGACGATTTTGGGGCTGGCGGAGCAGACGCAGGCGATCGGGGTGATTATGACGACGGTGAGCGAGCTGGCCGACCAGAGCAACTTGCTGGCGCTGAATGCGGCGATCGAGGCGGCGCGGGCGGGCGAGCAAGGGAAGAGCTTTGCGGTGGTGGCGCAGCACGTGCGGGAATTGGCGGAGCGGTCGAAGGCGGCGGCGCAGCAGGTGCGGGATATTTTAGCCGAGATTCAGAAGGCGACGAATGCGGCGGTGATGGTGACGGAGGAGGGGGCGAAGGGAGTGGAGCAAGGGGTGAAGCTGGCGGCGCAGGCGGGGCAGTTGATCCATCGGATAGCGCGCGAGGTGGAGAGCGGAGCGCAGGCGAACATCCAGATGGCGGCGGCGGCGCAGCAGCAGATGGTGGGGATGGAGCAGATCGGGCAGGCGATGAGCAACATTCAGCAGGCGACGGCGCAGGCGCTGGCGTCAACCCGCCAAGCCGAGCGGGCGGCGCAAGACCTGCACACGTTGGCGCAGAAGTTGCAGCAGTCGGTGGCCGCATACCGGTTGTAGCGCGAGGTTGCTATGCTCTCGAATGATGATATCCAAGCACAGGTGCTGGCCGTCTTTCGCGCCGAACAGGCCGAACATCGCCAGACCATTGCTGACATCTTACTCGACCTTGAGCGCGCGCCGGAACAGTCGCCGCAACGTGAGCAGATCGACCGGCTGTTTCGGGCTGCGCACAGTTTGAAGGGTGGCGCGCGCGCCGCCGGGGTGCGTTCGGTTGAGCAGATTGCCCATCAGATTGAAAACGTCTTCGCGGCGTTGCGCCAACAACGTTTGACCTTGACGGCTGAGATGTGCGATGTGATCTACCATGCGCTCGATCTGATCGGCGCATTGATGGATCAGGCCGTGCCCGGCGCGATTGCTGATGAAGGAGCGTTCGCCGAGTTGCTCGCCCAATTGGCGGCCATCACCCAGACTGAGGCGCCACCGGCGCCTGAACCGGTTCCGGCAACGCCTGCACGTGTCGTTGCGGCGCCGGCCACTCCGGCTGAAACGAGCATCAGAGTCGATGTCGCCATTCTCGATCACCTGATGCACGAAGTCGGTGAATTGCTGACCAGCACGTTGCGCTCACGGCAGTTGGCGCGCGATCTGCAAGCGTTAGCTCCCCAATTTGAACGGTGGCGACGCACGTGGCGACGCGCAGCGCCAGTGGCGCGGCGTGTGCAGCGTCGCGTTGCGCCTCATACCGCTGGTAAAACCGATAGCGACGACACCCAAGCCCTCGTCACGACGCTAGAACAGGCGAATGCGCTCATTGATACGCTCAACGCAGCGATCAGTCGCGTCGCTGCCCGCGCCCGCGAAGACCACGACCGCCTAAGTGCGATTAGTAGTCGTTTGCAAACCTATGTTCAACAAACCCGGATGGCGCCGCTCAGCGGGATTGTCGGGCCGTTGCGTTTGCACGTGCGCGAGTTGGCCCGCAGCGCCGGCAAAGAGGTGGAATTTGTGATCGATGATGGCGGCGCCGAAGCAGACCGGCAAGTGCTTGAACAGGTGCGGGAAATGTGTTTGCACCTGCTGCGGAATGCCATCGATCACGGTATCGAGCCGCCTGATGTGCGGCAGGCGCAGGGCAAGTCTCCTACCGGTCTGATTAAGCTGGTTGCGACGACAACCGGCGATCGTCTCGTTCTTACGCTCAGTGATGATGGCGCCGGGATTGATTTGGAACGGGTGCGCCAGCAAGCTATCGCCAACGGGTTGTTAACTCGTGAGCAAGAGACGGTTGATCAAACCGTTTTGCTCGACCTGATCTTCGTCCCCGGTTTTTCGACCAAGAGCAGCGTCAGCGCATTATCAGGTCGCGGGGTGGGGCTTGATGTCGTGCGCACGAGCGTTGAGCGGATGGGCGGGCAGATCCGGGTTGAGACCACGCTTGGTCAAGGCACGACGTTCATGCTCAGTTTGCCGCTGACCTTGCAGCGTTCTCATGGTCTGCTGATCCACGTCGCGAAGCATACCTTTGCCATCCCGCTGGATAGTTTGCAGCGGATTGTGCCGGCCACCCGCGAACGAGTGCGGATGTTGGAGGGGCGGGCAGTGTTGCTGATGGAAGGGCGGCCATTACCGCTGATTCCATTGGGACAGTTGTTAGGGATGAACAGCGAGAGCGCCATTGATCTTGATGAAGCCAAGCCGGTACTGATCCTTGGTGTGAACGAGCGGCAAATCGCTTGTCTGGTTGATGCAATTAGTGAAGAGCTGGAATTAGTCGTTCATCGCCTGCCGGCCCCGTTACAGCGGGTACAGTTCGTGAGCGGCGCGGCGATCCTTGCCGACGGTAGTGTGGCCCCGATACTGGATCCGGTTGATATGATCCGGGCTGCGATGTCGGCTCGCCTGACCGTGGCTTTGCCCGATAAAACCGTTGTCTCAGCGCAAGCGCCGGCCATCCTTGTGGTTGACGACTCTATTACGACACGCACATTGGAAAAGAACATTCTTGAGGCAGCCGGCTATCGTGTGCTATTAGCTACCAACGGCCAAGAAGCGCTTGACCAACTACGCGCAGCCCAAGCTAACGGCGGCTGCCAATTAGTATTGAGCGACGTGGATATGCCGCGGCTCAACGGCTTTGAATTGACTGAGCGCATTCGTTCGGATCCGCAACTCCGCCATTTGCCGGTTGTGTTGGTTACATCGCTCGATAGCCCAACCGATCGGGAACGCGGGCTGGCGGCAGGCGCCGATGCGTATATTGTCAAACGTGCCTTTGACCAACAAGCGCTGTTGGCAACCATCGCGCGCTTGCTCTGAGATAAGCTATGAACCACGTCCAAGAGCAACAAATCACGGTCAGCACTGACGCTGATCTCATCCTCCTCCGCCAGATGTTGCGCCAGTGCGCGCGTACAATGGCGCTCACGCCGTCGCAACAGGCGCGCGTGACCGCAGCGGTGAGCGAAGTCGTGCGCGCCTTGATTCATCAATTTAGCAGTAGCACGATCACCATTCATTGCGATGATGGCGATGCGCGCCACGCGCTGGTGATCGAGTGCGATGCAGAGACTGAGGCGTATCATCGAGTGGCTCGCCAAGCTGCCGTGCAAACGGCGTATGCGCTGGTTGATGAAGTGAATGTGCAACAGTCGCCGATTGGTTGCCATCTGGCGATGAAGATTCGCGCAGGGTAGCTTATGATGTCATATACGTTTGTCACTTTCCGGGCCGGCAATCAGGTGTTTGCCCTCGCTCTGCGAGTTGTGCAACAGGTGGTGCGGTTGCCGGCCATCACTCCGGTTGCCGGTGCGCCGCCGGCTATCGCTGGTCTGCTCGATTTCCATGGCCGGTTGATCCCGGTGTTGATCGGGCATGACCTGCTTGAACAGCCGGTGAACATCCATCTGAACAGCATGGTGATGATTCTAGGGGTTGATGTCGATCAACCGCAACTTGGCTTGCTGGTTGATGAGGTGTTTGGGGTCTATCAAGCACAGCCTGCCGATCTCACCCCGCTGGCGCTCGGCAGTAACGTGCTGGCAGCATCGCTTCGCACTCATGATGGTATCATACCGGTACTTGATCCGGAGGCATTAGCGATGTATGCGCAGGCAGTTGCCGCACCGGCACGGGTTGCTTAGGAGCGTTATGAAATCACATGCTGCGCCGATTCGGGTATTGCTCGTCGAAGATTCGCCGAGCCAGTTGCAGTTGTTGCGCGCTTACCTCGAGGCTACGCCGGATCTCGTGGTGGTCGGTACGGCAACCAATGGCCAAGAAGCGGTGCAATCAACCCTGCGCCTTCGCCCCAATATCGTGGCGATGGATATTCATTTGCCGGTGTTTGATGGCTATGAGGCGACGCGCCAGATTATGCAGCATCAACCAACCCCGATCGTGTTGTTTAGTTCGAGTGCCGGTAATGCCGAACAGCGGGCAATGGCGGCATTAGCTGCTGGCGCGTTGGCAGTCGTGCGCAAGCCGGCCGGGCCGGCTGATCCGGCGAGTGCGACTGACCGCGAGCATTTTATCCGTACCCTGCGCCTGATGGCTGGCGTTAAGGTTGTTACCCGTCATCCGCCGCGCGCGACGCCGGTGCGGGTGCCGCGTCCAACCGCTGCCAATATTGAACTGGTAGCCATTGCTTCGTCAACCGGCGGCCCGGCCGCTTTGCAAACCTTACTCACCGATCTCGGCCCGCGCTTGCCGGTTCCGGTCGTGATTGCTCAGCACGTGGCGGTTGGGTTCGCGCAGGCGCTCGCTAGTTGGCTGGGCAGTGTCGTGCCCCAACCCGTGCATGTGGTTAGCGATGAGCAGCCGTTGCTGCCCGGTCATGTCTATCTGCCGGACGATAATCTGCATCTCGTGATGAGCCAACCGGGGAGGGTTGGCGTACTTCCCATCAGCGAGAGCGATCGGTATTGTCCGAGCGGCGACCTTTTGTTTGCCAGCGTCGCCCGCCATTACGGTTCACGTGCGATTGGCGTGATCATGACTGGCATGGGTGAAGACGGTGCGCAAGGGTTGGCTGAGTTAGCCGCTGCCGGCGGTATCACCTTTGGCCAAGATGAAGCTTCGTGTGTGGTGTATGGGATGCCCAAAGCGGCTAAAGCGTTAGGCGCGGTGCGCCATGAATTGCCGCTCGAACGGTTGGGCCTGTCGATTGCCGCCCTGCTCGCTCCGGCTCAGAGCAAGGATTGACCATGTTGAGCGACGATCTCTACCAACGCTTTGCCACCCTCGTGCGCGAGCGGGCCGGTCTGCACTACCCCGCTCAGCGTCGGGCTGATCTGGCCTATGGGTTGCAGCGTGCTGCCCAACAGCTTGGTGTAGCTGATCTGGGTCAATTACTGGCGTTGATCGAACGATCGCCCGCCGCATGGAACGAAGTGATCGCCGAACTCACGATTGGCGAAACCTACTTTTTTCGCAATGCCGCCCAGTTTGCCGCCTTGCGCGAAGTCATCTTGCCCGATCTCATCCAGCGGCGCAGTATGGTGCGCTATCTGCGGCTCTGGAGCGCCGGTTGCGCGACTGGCGAAGAGCCGTATTCGTTGGCTATCACGCTCCGCGAGACGCTGCCTGCCGATCCGCCGTGGCAGATCAGCATTCTGGCAACCGATATTAATCAGCGGTTCCTCGCCCGTGCCCGCGAGGCGCTCTACGGTAGTTGGTCGTTTCGCGAAACGCCTGATGCGGTGCGCGAGCGTTACTTTATTCCCGAAAGTGGCCGCTGGCGCTTACGCGATGAGATCAAGCGCGATGTGGTCTTTGCGCATCTCAACCTCGTCGAGCCGAGCTACCCTTCGCCGCAGTTGGGCATCATTGCCTTTGATATCATCTTCTGCCGCAATGTGCTGATCTATTTCGACGAACCTACCACCCAACAGATCGTCCAGCGACTGTACGATTCCCTCATTCCCGGCGGTTGGTTGGTCGTTGGCCATGCCGAACCAAACATCGAACTCTACCGCCAGTTTGAAACTCACAATGCGCCCGGCGCCGTGCTCTATCGCAAACCGTTGCATGCTCCGCCATTTACGCCGGCCACTACCGTGGCGCCGGTGTCATCCAAACCTGCTCCGCCGCCCTTGCCGGTCCTGTCTCGCCCCGTGATCCCGGCCACGCAACCGGTGTCGCCGCCGCCGCCATCGCCTGATGAGTTGTTAACGCAGGCTCGCGTCGCTGCCGATCGCGGCGATTGGCCCATTGCCCAAACCCACGTGCAAGCATTGCTGAAAGCGTATCCGCTGTTTGCGCCGGCCTACTACCTGCAAGCCCAAATTGCCGAGCATCACGGCGCTCTCGATGAGGCGTTGGCCGATTATCGCCGCAGTGTCTACCTTGATCCGCACTTTGTGATGGGGTTGATCGGGATGGCCGGTATCTTCATACGCCTGAACCAACCCGACTCCGCCCGCCGCGCGTTGCGACAAGCGGCGACGATCCTCGATCAGCATCCTGCTGATCACATCGTTGATCCCTTCCACAATGGCACTGCCGCTGAGGTGCGTTCGTATCTCAACCTCTTGTTGCAGCAAATCGGTGGATGAATGGCGTTTGTGGGATTCCCTCGTGTGAATTGGTTCGTTTCGCTTCCCCTCACCCCATCCGGCAACGCCAAGCAAGAGCATGGCTGGCGTGATCAATAGCGCGCTAGCATTGACGCCATTCCAAACTGATGGTAGTTTGAATATATACTACTATTGTTAATCGTCTTGCTTACGGAGGGATCATGCCCACTGTCACGATTGGCGACCGTACCATCACTGTCGAACCCGGCACTCGTTTAGTGTTAGCGATCGAGCAAGCCGGGATCGCGATTGGCCATCGCTGTGGCGGCTATGCCCGTTGCACGACCTGCCGGGTGGTGTTTGCCGCCGGTGAACCTGA
>JAUQOZ010000180.1 GCA_030550625.1 Chloroflexota bacterium
GAGAGGGCAACCGAGGGCTGGGGGGATCAGCCCCCACCCCTCGCCCCTCCCCCGCTGGGGGAGGGGAAGAGAGGATGACTCCCCGCTTCCGCTGGGTTGAGGGACGGACAGAACATTTGATGGCGCACAACCGTTAAACGTTGTGCGATGCCTCAACGCCAAGTGCGACACTCCCCTCTCCCGCCGTCAGGTGGGAGAGGGGCTGGGGGTGAGGGCAACAGCCCGCGCAGCGGGCTTCGTAACCCTAGCCTGCCCCTTCAGGGGCGGGTACCGGATCAGATGTTCTGTCCGCACTCGCCCCTCCCCCGCTGGGGGAGGCGTCTGCCTCCCTCCCCCGGAGGGGGAGGGCTGGGGTGGGGGCTAGTACCGCCGAGGATTGTCTGACCAACAGCGCCGTACCCTTTTGCAGGTCTTTTGCGCAATGCAGGAACATACACACCTATGATCGAACTCGACCGCGTCACCTACACTTACCCCGGCGCCAGCGCACCGATCCTGCGTGATCTGAGCGCGCAGATCGCCGATGGCGAATTTTTGCTTGTCTGCGGGCCGAGCGGCGCTGGCAAGAGCACCCTCTTGCGCCTGTTCAATGGCCTCGTTCCCCACTTTTACGGCGGGCGGCTCGGCGGACGAGTGCGCGTGTGGGGACGCGATACACTAACCCATCAACCGCGCGATCTGGCCGATCTGGTCGGTTTTGTGGTGCAAGACCCCGAAAGCCAGTTTGTTGTCGAGCGGGTGGAAGACGAGATCGTCTTCGCGATGGAAAATCTGGGGGTGCCGCCGGCGGTGATGCGGCGGCGGGTAGAAGAGGTGCTTGACCAGTTGGCGATTGCCCATCTGCGCCACCGCCATGTCGCCACGCTGAGCGGCGGCGAACAGCAACGAGTGGCGATTGCCGCCGCGCTGGCCGCCCAACCGCGCGCGCTAGTGCTCGATGAACCGACCAGCCAGCTCGATCCGCACGGTGCAGAAGAGGTCTTGACCGCGCTGCAAAAGCTCAATGCCGACCTCGGCATTACCATCGTGCTGTGCGAGCACCGGCTGGAACGGGTGGTGCAATACGCCGACCGCATGCTCTACCTCGCGCCGGGTGGCAGGGTTGAGATGGGATCGCCGCGCGAGGTGCTGGCGCGCATCGAGCTGCGTCCGCCTCTGCAACAGCTCGGTGCAGCGTTGGGATGGGAACCCTTGCCGCTGACGATCAAAGAGGGCCGGCGGTTTGTGCCCGCCGATCTGCCGATCTCACCACCATCTGACCCTACGCCGCTGGAGCATCAACCACTCGCCCGCTTGCGCAACGTCACTGTGCAATACGGCCAGCACGAAGCCCTGTACCGGGTGAACCTCGATCTGCCACGCGGCGCACTCATTGCCCTCATGGGCCGTAATGGCAGCGGCAAGAGCACGCTGCTCAAGACGCTGATCGGATTGGTGCGGCCAGTAGAGGGGAAGATCGAAGTGGAAGGCCGCGATATTGCCCCCATTCCGGTGGAAGAATTAGCGCGCCGGGTGGCGTATGTGCCGCAAGACCCGCGCAGTATGCTCTTTCACGACACCCTGCGCGAAGAGGTAGCGTTCAGCTTGCGCGGTCGCGGGTTGCGGCCATCGTCCACTGCTATTGCCGAGGTCTTAACGCGCTTTGGTCTTCATCATCTGGCCGAGCGCTATCCGCGCGATCTCAGCGGCGGCGAAGCGCAGCGAGCGGCGTTGGCTGCCGGTTTGGCCGGCGAACCATCACTCATCTTGCTCGATGAACCGACCCGCGGCCTTGATTATCACGCCAAAGCCAGCTTGATCACCATGTTGCGCCGCTTGTGCGACGAAGGGCGCACGGTGGTGATGGCGACCCACGATGTCGAGCTGGCCGCCGCGTGCGCCGATCGGGTGGTGTTGCTCGGCGAAGGCGAGGTTGTGGTCGAAGGCCCAGCCACCGAATTGCTCGGCAACAGCCTGATCTTCTCATCGCAAGTCGCCAAACTCTTCCCCGGTCGCGGCTGGCTGACGGTCGCGCAGGCGCTAGCTGGCTTACGCGGGGAAGGGAGCAAGTAGATACCGCTGTGAGTGCGATGAGAGGAATAGCCGCAAAGAGCCACAAAAGGCGCAAAGCAAGCAAAGACGCAGAGAGGTCAAACGCAAAGGCGCAAAGAACGCAGAGGACGTAGGGGCGGTTGGGATGGCGATCATCCGCCGCGCCTTCGGCGGTCGATGTCTTGCCCCCACCCCGTGCCCCTCCCCCGCTGGGGGAGGGGTGTCTGCCTCCTTCCCCCAGCGGGGAGAGGTTGGGAGGGGGCTCATATCCAAGACGCAAAGGACGCAGGGGTGGTTAGGATGGCGATCATCCGTCGCGCCTTCGGCGCCCTCGGCGGTAAAAAACACACCCCCTCTCCCGCCGTCAGGTGGGAGAGGGGGCCGGGGGGTGAGGGCACCGAGCAGCCTAGCCCCAAAGACACCCAAACGATGCCAAAAATCGTATGGTTTTTGTGCCGTTTGTGTCTTTTCGTGGCTATTCAGCCCATACCCCAAGCCTAGCCCTGAAGGGCTGGGTTCCAGCTATGCCTGAGCCGGTTGGTTCCGCTATCGTGGGAGATTGCTTCGGTCGGGCGGCACCCAGCCGCGCTGTGAGCCGCCACTCCCTTGCAATGACAACCGGCGCCGTCCTCTGCGTCTTTGCGTTACAACCCTTTGCGCTCTCGGCGCTCTTGGAGTCTTTGCGTTACAGCCCTTCACGCCGCTGCGCGCCCACCACCGCGATATTCGCCAACAGCGCCTTCACGCCGGCTTGCAGAGTGGCAAACGAGCGCATCCCGTTCCACGTCGAACCGGTGTGGATCATCACCTCGGCCATGTCGGGCCGGATGCCGCACAGCGCCACTTGCGCCCCCATCAACCGCGCCCCGTCGCTCAGGTGGCGCAACGCGCGGGCAAGGTCTTGATCGAAGACGGTTAGACCAGTCAAATCAACCAGCACTGTGCGCGCATTGCGTTCAGCAATTTCCGGCAGAATCAGGTTAACCAACGTCTGGCAACGGGCAGCATCAAATGCTCCGATCAGCGGCGCCAACAACACCGTTTCGCTCAACGGAATGATCGGCAACGTCAGCCGGCGCAACAACTCATCGCGCTGCTGCAACTCGGCCAATGAACGCTCAAGTTCAGCGGTGCGTTCAGCCAGCGCCGCCCGTGACGTGAGCAACTCGGCTTGCTGCCGCTCCGAGCGAGTGACGTCACGGAGCAGCACCACGCTTGACATGCCCTGTTCATCGTTGATCGCCACTTCTGACGCCAAGACAATCTTGCCATCGGTTGCGCGCGCAAACCGGCGCCGGCCCCGCTCCTGATCCTCAGCCGTTGTCTGTTCGTGAAAGCCACTCTCGGCCAACATCCGCTCAAACGCCTGTCCATCTCCTACGCAAGCCGGCACAAGCCGCTGTGCCGCGCGATTAGTAAACCGCACATGACGGCCAGCGTCGAGGATCAGCACACCGTCGGGAAGGTTCTCGACCGCGGCTTGCAACGCGATTTGCGAAGGACGAAAGACGCTGTAGCGCAACGTCACCCAACCAAAAGAAAGATGCAACGGCAGCAGACTCACATACGTTACCGCCACCATGCCCAATTCACGAAACACATAGCCCATCAAAAAGGTAAATACCGCTCCGGCGCTTAGCCAAAGCGCCGGTGTGCGCACCGCCGGATGACGAATAGCGATCGTCACCAACATAGCGAGCGGCGCCAGCAGACAACCGATCATGTAGAGCGCAAACACCGGCCAGAAGAGCGGCCCGCGCACAAAGCTGAGCAGACCGGTCTCGGCGCGAAAGACATCGCCGCCCACAATGCCAAACCGCCCATACCAATCGATGGCGAGAAAGACCGTCATAAAAACATACGGTGCAATAACCGCCCAGCGCACCGCTGGTTGCTGATAACGGTGCGGCATGAACAAAATCATGATCAGCCAGACCAAAAAACCAAAGATCGCCGCAAGTAGTGAAGTGAGCAAGCCAGAGAGCAACCAAATTTCATCCGCGTTGCGGCTGGCAAAACGCACCGCGCCGGCGCATGTCAACACCAACGAGCAGCCGGTAAAAAGAGCAAAGATCCGGTTCGCTTGCGCCCGCCAATCTTGCAGCAGCACGTAGACGATGCTGGCAGCGAGGATGATGAGCGTAAAGAGCACGAGGAGTAGTTCCATGTCAGCCTTCCTCGGTTCCTAAAACGGTTACTGTTTGGCAAGCATTTCGGAACAGTGGGTAGTATTGCGGCGCTGCAATGATGGCTCAAGCGGGGAGTATGTATCTGCCATTATTATGGATGCTCCGGAGGTGATTGTCAAAAATGGGTAAAACAAAATTGGCTGCTGCTTAGCGGGTTCTGTGACAAGATAACATTGCCTAGCAGAACATAAAAATCTGCTCGGTAGCCAACAGAGTGCGAGAAGTAGCAGCCCTGCGCGCCGCGAAGCATGCAGGTTCAGCACAGGTTTGGGCATTGACAATGGCAAACATATAGATGGAGTGCAGGAGACCAACTCCGCACTCCATCATCGTTGCCCTGTGCTACAGAAGCACGTTCGCCCGTAACGCCGATGAACGTCGCAATGTTTCACATAGGATCGTTGTTGGGCATAGGTGTGCGGGCGCCATTCATTGTATGCGTGTCGCTCTTTCGCTGTTTCCCATTCGTGATCGGCGCGTTCGCCAATAGCGCCTTCACGCCGGCTTGCAGGGTAGCAAACGAGCGCATCCCGTTCCACGTCGAACCGGTGTGGATCATCACCTCGGCCATGTCGGGCCGGATGCCGCACAGCGCCACTTGCGCCCCCATCAACCGCGCCCCGTCGCTCAGGTGGCGCAAGGCGTGGGCAAGGTCTTGATCGAAAACGGTCAGACCAGTCAAATCAACCAGCACTGTGCGCGCATTGCGTGCAGCAATTTCCGGCAGAATCAGATGAACTAACGTCTGGCAACGGGCAGCATCAAACGCTCCGATCAGCGGCGCCAACAACACCGTTTCGCTCAACGGAATGATCGGTAACGTCAGCCGGCGCAACAACTCATCGCGCTGCTGCAACTCGGCCAGCGAACGCTCAAGTTCGGCGGTACGTTCAGCCAGCGTTGCCCGCGACGCCAGCAATTCGGCTTGCTGCCGCTCGGCCACCGTGACATCACGCAACAAGACCACGCTCTCTTTGCCGCGCGCGTTGGTAATTGCCACCTCGGTCGCGATCAACATCCGGTTGTCTCCGTCAGTTCGCGCCAAACGGAGAAGGCCCTGCTCGTGCGCTGAGGCGCTAGTTTGGACAACAAAGCCAGCCTGCGCTAGCGCTTGCTCAAACGGTTGGCCAATGCAATTCGGTAGCATTTGTTGTGCAGCGCGATTAGCAAACCGCACCTGCCGGTCATGCTGCAGCACCACTATCCCGTCAAGAAGGCTCTCAATCGCTGCCTGTAACGTGACATGAGAGGGGCGGAAGATGCCATAGCGTAGCGTCACCCAGCCAAACGCAAAATGTAATGGCAAGAAATTGAGGTATATCAATGCGGGTATATCGAAGATGTTAGCGGCAGATCCGGTCAAAAAGTTGAAGATGAGACCCGCAATCAACCAAAGCACTGGTGCGCGAAATGAGCGATGGCGGATAGCAATCGTGATCAGCATGCTCAGCGGCGCCACAAAACCGCCAATCACAAAAAGGGCCAGCGCGAGCGGAAAGGCTGGGCCGGGCACAAAGGTCAAACCGCTCGCGGCCTCCCACGTAGCATCACGAATAAACCAGCCGGTGCGACCGTACCAACTTACCGCAAGGATAACCGTCGTAACAATGTAGGGCGCCAAGATAGCCCAGCGCACTGCCGGCTGCTCGTAGCGGTGCGGGATAAAGAGCACCAAAATCAGCCCAATCAGGCTGCCGAAGGTTGCCGCGAGCAGAGTGGGCAACAACCCCGCAAGGAACCAGACGTTGCTAGGAGTGGGATTGGAATAGAGCAACACACCCCCGCCGCTCCAAGCCAATGCAAACAGGGTGAGTAAGACAAAGAGGCGATTGGCGGTCGCCTTCCAATCTTGCAATAAGATGTAGACAAGGCTCGCAGTCAGGAGGATGGTGTTGAATAAGATTAAGACTGGTTCCATGAAGATGTGACGTCCTCTACAGTTGTATGTCGTATAGTAAGAAATTGCCTGAGCAGTTAATCACAGCATATTGTCGAGCGTGCGAGCCAACAAGCGATACGATACTTTGTGCGTACCGCGTTTAGTCAAGGCGAATAATGGCCTTTTAACTTTTTATTTACTTGTGTAAGAGGGTTTTTATTTTGGTTATTATTGCAGATTAGGTTGATATTGTCAATATATGTGAGGGCGTAGTATGGACTATATGCACAAGAAACAATATCACTCACCAGTGTAGATGCCGCGATACACCCCGTAAAACGCATACACCGCCCACACATAGTTGCGCGTTTCGCTAAAATCGATCGTTTCGACAAAACGGTCGGGATCAGTAACCACATTGCCGCCGGCCCAGCGTTGCGCGTTGCCTAAGCCGCCGTTGTAGGCGGCCAACGCCCCGTGCAAGCTGCCGTTCATGTCTCTGATCCGGCGGCCAAGGTAGAAGGCGCCGAAGCGGATGCTGACGTGGGGCCGGTAGAGATCGTCGAGCTGAAAGTCGCTGACGCCGAGGTTTTGCGCAATGCCGCGCCCGGTATCGGGCATGATTTGGGCAAGGCCGCGCGCACCAACCCACGAGGTCGCCGCCGGGTTGAAGAGGCTCTCTTGGCGGATGAGTGCGTAGAACAAGCGCGGATCAACGCCGAACGCGGCTGCTTCCCGCTGCACGAGTTCAGGGTATGGCGTCGGGAACCGCAGGCGGAGCAGAGCAGGCGGGGGCGGGTTGGCTACCGGCGGCGTTATCCGTGCCAACCGTTCGGCAGCGAGCAGCGCCGGGTAGATTGCGCCAGCCTGATAGGCGCGCTGGGCCAGATCGAGCAAGCGCAGCGGTTCCTCACCCGCTTGCCGCAACCCATCGAGCCATTCACTCAGCGATTCGTCGTATAAGCCCACTTCACGCAAGAGGCGCGCTCGTTCAGCGACGCCGGCTAGCGCCGGCTGAGCCTCGCTCGTGCTCCAGCTTTGCACCCATTCGGCGAGCGCGATCCAATCGGCGGCATCAATCGGCGCGCCAATTGGTGTCGAGCCGGTGGGGATTTCGCCTAGCTCTTCAGTAGCCCGCGCAGCGTAGTAGCTGTCTGGCGCGGCAGCCTGCGCTTGCCGGAAGTAATCTGCTGCCGCCGGATCGCCGATCTGCTGCGCCGCCTTGCCGGCCCAGAATGCGCCGAGCGCCTGCCCGATCCCTTGCCCTCGTTGGGCCAGTGTGCGCCAGAGTTCGCTGGCGCCAGCCAGATCACCGCTATCGAAGCGCGCCAACGCAACCCGGTGCAACGCGGTAACGCCGAGCAACGTGGTTGGATAGCGTTGGCCCAGTTCGAGCCTCACTTCGGTCGCAGTTGCGCTATCGCCCAACCGGTCGTACAACTGCGCTGCCCGGTCGAGTGCCACTGGCGCGCGCGGATCATCGGGCCATGCCAGCGCGTATTGCCGGTAAAGCGCGGCTGCCTCGGCCACCATCCCGCTCTGGCCGTAGGTCTGGATCCAATCGAGCGCTGCTTGCCGACCGGTATCGCTGGTAGGGTCGCGATCACGGGCCGTAGCCAGATCGGCCAGCGCGCCGGCAAAGTCTCCCAAGGCGCGCCGGGCCAACCCGCGCTGGCGCAACGCCTCGGCTTCGTTTTGCCCGGCGGCGATCGCCAAATCAAGCATGGCGATCGCATCGTTCCACCGTTCTACGGCGCGGTAGGCTTGGGCAGCAGCGAACGGATCGAGCGCCGGGTCATTGCCGGCACGGAGGGCATCGGCGGCCAGCGCGGCACTCACTCCGGCGTGAGTTGCAATCGCTTCGCGGCGCAGATCGCTGGCCGTGGCCGGATCGCCGGCCTCGGCGGCTAAATCCGCCGCCCGCGCCAATATGCGAGACCGGTAGTCAGGCTGGGTGGCAAAGGCAAGGATTTGGCGCGCATATTCCACCCCATCCGCCGGACGGCCCAGTGTGGCCGCTAACGCCAGCGCTTGTTCATAAGCAGCAGCGCGCTGGCCTGCCGCCATCTCGCCGGTGGCGGCGCGTAGGTAGCTCGCCTCCGCTTCCGCCAAGCGCCCCAACACGCGCAACTGGGCTGCCGCTCGCAGCGCCGCGTAGGGTGCGAGCGGCGTACCGAGCGCTTCGTATTGGGTGTAAGCAGCCACCGCTTCGGCATGCAGGCCAGCCGCCTCGTGAGCGCGGGCCGTAAGGAAGAGCGCCGGGGCATAGAGCGGCGTCGCCGGGTCGCCCAATAATGGGCGCACCAATTCCGCCGCCGACGTCCAATTGCCGCGATCACCGTACGAGCGGGCCAGCATCAGGCGGGCAAGCGGCGCTTCGGTTGCAGTGGGAAAGAGTTGCAACAACTGGCTGAGCAAGCTCGCCGCTGTATCATCGTCGCCAATCTCACTGGAAGCTACCGCGCGCTGCCAGAGGTCAGTCGCCGTGATCGGCAGCGGGGTCGGCGTAGCCGGCAGAGAAGTGGGGGTGGCGGTCGGTAATGGTTGCGCTACCGGCATCAAGCATCCCGCCAGCATGCAGCAGAGAAAGCAAGCGAGCCACACTGCGGCGCGCTGCCGGGGCAACTGCGTAAGCGCCATACATGCTCCTTTCGTCACGAGAGCAGTATAGCATGGTGTGATGGGCGTGAGCGGCTGCTTCCGTTGCACCGCAATCAACGGCGTAACGGGTTGGAAATGGGGAGGAAGATGTATCTCTCTTGTCCCTATGCCCTATCTCCCATACGAGCGGGTTCACGGACAGACAGAACCTATGAGTATAGATGTGGTTGATAGCTTTGCGATACGCCGGTGTGCCCCCACCCCTTGCCCCTCACCCGCTGGGGGAGGGGTGATGGGAAGCGCAGCACGGGACTTTACGGCATCGCACAGCGTTCAACAGTTGTCCGCAATCACACGTGCTGTCCGCCCCTCCCACTGGCGCGGGAGCGGAGCGCTGCTCCATTCCGCTTGCGCACTGCCGTAACCGCCATCCAGCGGCTCCCCCTCTCCCGCCGTCAGGTGGGAGAAGAGGCCGGGGAGTGAGGGCCAGCAGCCCGCGCTGCGGACTTCGTCATGGCAGCCCAGCCCTTCAGGGCCGGGTTCCCTCTCTATCGCGTCAAACCGGCTGCGTATCTCCCTGTCCATTCATCGTCCCAATCAACGCCTGCGCTTCCGCCTCGCTCAAGGCCGGGGCAAACAACCAGCCTTGCCCGTGACTGCACGCTAATTGCTTCAACTGCTCGAACTGTTCTGGGGTTTCGATCCCCTCAGCTACCACTTCCATATTAAGATTGTGCGCTAATTGAATGATCGTCTGCACAATGTCGCCTTGGCTCGATTTCGCATCGAGCCGGTTGACAAACGAGCGATCAATCTTGAGCACATTCACCGGGAAGGTATGGAGATAACTTAATGAAGAATAACCAGTACCAAAATCATCAATACACAATTCAACACCTA
>JAUQOZ010000191.1 GCA_030550625.1 Chloroflexota bacterium
CTTTGTCATTGCGCGCCGCCGGAGGCGGCGAAGCAGTCCCCTGCGCGCACGGGAGGTACCCGCTCAGACATCCTTCCCGCCACAGCGGGAGATTGCTGCGGGCGCTGCGCGCCCTCGCAATGACAGTAGAGCACCTCCCCGCGCAATGACAAAGCCCCTCAGAACAAGGTAATGTCAACCGTTGAACCTGCGTACAACCCGGTCAGATCGAGCGGTACCCGCACAAGGCCATCGGCGTGGGCCATGGTGTAGATCAGATTCGACTTGCCAAAGACCGGCTCGGCATAGAGCACCCCGTCACGCCGTTCCAGCCGTACCGGCACAAAGTCTTCGCGGCCCGGCTTGGAAGGCACATTGAGCGTCAGCACGGCTTGGAGGGCCGGCGGATCGGCGTCGGGCATGCCTTGCAGCCGGCGCAAGGCCGGGGCGGCGAAGAGGCCAAAAGCGATCATGGCCGACACCGGGTTGCCGGGCAAGCCAAAGATCGGGCGGTTGCCAGCGGCGGCGATGATGGTGGGTTTGCCGGGGTGAATGGCTACGCCATGCACCAGCACCCCCGGCGCACCGAGCGACTCGATCACGTTGACGGTATGATCGCGCGCGCTGACCGAGCTGCCGGCAGAGAGCACCAGCATATCGGCGGCTTCCAGCGCCGCACGGGCCATGCGCTCTAGCACTGCCGGATCATCAGGGGCAATGCCGCATAAGATTGGCTCGCCGCCGGCGCGGCGCACTAGCGCGGCGATCGTGTAGCTGTTGATGTCGCGCACCTGCCCCGGCGCGACCTCGGCATCGGCGGGCACCACTTCGTCGCCGGAAGCAAGGATCGCCACCCGTGGCCGCTCAACCACCGGTACACTGACGATGCCGACGCCGGCGAGACCGCCGAGATCTTGCGGGCGGAGGCGGTGGCCGCGCGGGAAGAGCAACTCGCCGCGCTTGACATCCTCGCCGATGGGAATCACGTTCTCGCCGATCGCGACCGGGCGCACCACTTCAATCGTGGTGGCGTCGAGGTACTGGGTATGCTCAATCATCACCACGCTATCGCTGCCGGCAGGGAGCATACCGCCGGTATGGATCAGCGCCGCTTGGCCGGGGCCGACAGTGAAATCCGGCGCGCGGCCCATCGGCGCCTCGCCACAGAGGGTCAGATAGGCCGGCAGACTCTCGCTAGCGCCGTAAGTGTCGGCGGCGCGCACCGCAAAGCCATCCATCGTCGAACGCGGAAAGGCCGGCAAGTCAACCGGCGAATGCAATGCTTCGGCTAGCACCCGGTCGAGCGCCTCATGCAGCGGCAGCGACTCGCGGCGGGCCAGTGGGCTGATGTGCGCACGAAGGCGCGCATTGGCCTCGGCAATCGTCACTACCTGAAATAGTTCAGGCATAACAGCTCCTTGGTCTCAGCTTGGGCTATCGCCATTATACCAAGTTTTCGTGCGTGGTTGGGATGGCCGCAGAGGGTGTGGAGGAGGGCGGCAACGTCTTCCAGCCGGTGGCTTAATAACCCGCTGTGCTCCCGGCGAGAAAGAAAGAATATGGTACATTATTTACAGGCTGCCAATCTGACGACAGCGAGGAGATGTATGCCAATCGAGTGGGTGAAAGTTCGCGATTATACCGACATTATTTACGAGCACGACGCTGCTGGCGAGGGGATTGCCAAGATTACGATCAACCGGCCCGAAAAGCGCAATGCGTTCCGGCCTGAAACGGTTAATGAGTTGATCGACGCCTTTTCTCGCGCTCGCGACGACGAGCGGATCGGCGTAATCTTATTTACTGGCGCCGGTGATAAGGCGTTCTGTTCGGGCGGCGATCAGAGTGTACGCGGTGTGGGCGGCTATGTAGGCAAAGATCAGATTCCGCGGCTGAACGTGCTTGATCTCCAGCGCCTGATCCGGATTATTCCCAAGCCGGTCATCGCACTGGTGGCTGGTTATGCCATCGGCGGCGGCCATGTGTTGCACGTGGTTTGCGATCTGACGATCGCTGCCGACAATGCCATCTTTGGCCAGACCGGGCCGAAGGTGGGCAGCTTCGACGGCGGCTACGGCTCAAACCTGCTGGCCCGCATGGTCGGTGACAAGAAGGCGCGCGAGATTTGGTACTTGTGCCGGCAGTACAACGCTCAGCAGGCGTTAGAGATGGGTTTGGTGAATGCGGTGGTGCCGCTTGAGCGGCTGGAAGACGAAGGGGTGCAGTGGGCGCGCGAGATTCTGGAAAAGAGCCCGCTCGCGATCCGCATGCTCAAAGCCAGCATCAACGCCGCCGCTGATGGCTATGCCGGGTTGCAGCAGTTGGCCGGCGATGCCACGCTACTCTACTACCTGACCGAAGAGGCGCAAGAGGGCAAGCAAGCCTTTCTTGAGAAGCGCAAGCCGAACTTCCGCCGCTTCCGGCGCTATCCGTGATAGGTTAGTTATGGAATGCGGCAGTGAATTGCCGCCGTCATACTAGGACAGCTCCATCTGGCAGGGGCAAGAGCTTATGGAATGCGGCAGTGCAACTGTCGCCGTCATACTAGGACAGCTCCATCTGGCAGGGGCAAGAGCGACTGCCGGGTCGCTTATGGAGTGCGGCAGTGCAACTGCCGCCGTCCCTCCCAGCGCCGGGCTGCTCTGGTAGGGATGAGCGGTGAACTGAGGTGCGGCAGTGCAACTGCCGCACTCCATGCGAGAGCGGCTTTCGTATGTCTTCCTATGCGCCTCTACGCCTTTGTATTCAAAAAAGGGAGTACGACAATGACCACCAAAGCAGCTCCGGCAGCGCCGCCGTCACGGCTGAAGGTGTGGCTGATGGCCGCTCGTCCGGCGACGTTGCCCGCCGCCGTGGTGCCGGTGCTGGTCGGTTCGGCGCTGGCCTTTAGCGCGGGCAAGTTCCAGCCGTTGGTGATGCTAGCGGCCTTGCTAGGGGCGCTCTTTATTCAGATTGGCACCAATCTAGCTAACGACTATTTTGACGCCAAGAAGGGGGCCGATACCAGTGAGCGGCTTGGCCCGCCGCGGGTGACGCAGCTCGGCCTGCTGCCGGCCAAAACGGTGCTGGCAGCGGCATTGATCAGTTTTGGCATTGCGGCGCTAGCCGGCATCTATCTGATAGTCGTAGCCGGCTGGCCGATCCTCGTGATCGGTTTGCTGTCGATTGCCGCTGGCATTCTCTACACCGCCGGCCCGTTTCCGCTTGGCTACAACGGTCTCGGCGATCTGTTTACCTTTGTCTTTTTCGGGTTGGTGGCCGTGATCGGCACCGACTACGCTCACACCGGCCAATTCCGTTGGGTGGCATTGTGGGCGGCCTTGCCGGTGGCGATGCTGGTGACGGCGATTCTGGTGGTGAACAATCTACGCGATGCGCCAACTGACCGCAAGGCGGGCAAGCGCACGCTGGCGGTGATCTTCGGCGAACGCTTTGCTCGCAGCGAGTTTGCCCTCTTGGTACTCGGCGCGTTTGTGTCGCTGCCGTTGGCATGGATGTGGGGCGGCGAATCGCCGTTTACGCTGCTGGCTTGGCTCACCGCGCCGATGGCGCTCAACCTGATCGATTTCGTCAACCGCGAGCGCGGGCGGGCGTTGAATAAGGCGCTAGTCGGAACCGGACGGTTGCACCTGATCTTTGGGGTGCTCTTTGCTATTGGGCTGGCGCTAGGCTAGCGACCTTAATACCGCCATGATCCACCTTCCTGATTGGCTAGCGCGGCAAGCCGCCCTGCGGCCCCGCCATCCGGCGCTGATTGGCGCGGAAGCGACCTACACCTTTGCCGAACTTGACCGCTGGGCGGGTGTGGTGGCGGTGCGGCTGAGCCAAAGCGTGCCGCCGGGATCGCGCGTGGCGTTGCTGGCGCGGAACCGGCTGGCGTATGCGGCGGTGGTGCATGCTGCGCCGCGCGCCGGCGTGACGCTGGTGCTGCTCAATACCCGGCTCACCGCCGCCGAGCTAGCCTTTCAAGTGCGCGACAGCGGGCCGGCCCTGCTGATCGCCGAGCATGAACTGGTAGCGACAGCGCGTGAGGCGGCGGGGGAGACTCCTATCGTCGCGTTGGAGGAACTCACTGCTCCCGCAGAATCATCGCCGCCGCCGGCCCCGCCAATCGATCTGAGCGCGCCGCATACGATCATCTACACGTCGGGTACCACTGGGCGGCCCAAAGGCGCGATTCTCACCGCCGGCAACCACTGGTGGAACGCGATCGGCTCCATGCTCAACCTCGGTTTGCGTGACGACGACCGCTGGCTGGCGGTGCTGCCGCTCTTCCACGTGGGTGGCTTGAGCATCTTGCTGCGCGGGGTGATTTACGGCATCCCGGTCATCTTGCACGAACGGTTTGATCCGGCGTTGGTACGGCGCGATCTGGCTGCGCAGCGCGTAACCATCGTCTCGCTAGTGGCGGTTATGTTACAGCGGTTGCTCGCGGTTGACCCCGCACCGTTCCCGCCGCACCTGCGCTGCGTCTTGCTTGGCGGCGGCCCGGCCCCGCTCGCGTTGCTCGAACAATGCGCAGCGCGCGGGATCCCGGTGACACAGACCTACGGCATGACTGAGGCGGCCTCGCAAGCGGCGACGCTTGCCCCTGCCGAAGCCTTGCAGCGGCTCGGTTCGGCGGGCAAACCGCTGTTGCCGGTCGAGCTGCGGATCGTGACGCCAGATGGCCACGATGCAGCGCCGGGAGAAGTGGGTGAAATCTGTCTGCGCGGGCCGACCATTTCGCCGGGGTATCTAGGCAGGCCGCCGCGCCAGCCTGACGAATGGCTGCCCACCGGCGATGTGGGCTATCTTGATGCGGAAGGCTACCTCTACGTGGTTGACCGGCGCAGCGATCTGATCATCGCCGGCGGCGAGAACATTTACCCTGCTGAAGTCGAAGCGGCGCTGCTCAGCCACCCGGCGGTGGCCGAAGCGGGAGTAGTGGGTGTGCCCGACCCGGAATGGGGCCAGCGACCGGTTGCGGCGGTGGTAGTGCGCCAGCCGGTGACAAGTGAGGAGCTCATTGCGCACTGCCGCGCGCGGCTGGCCGGTTACAAAGCGCCGCGCGCGATCGTGTTTGTCGATGAACTGCCGCGCACAGCGGCAGGTAAACTTCGCCGGCACGAATTACAACGAATGTTAGAACGAATAAACGAATAAAGTGCATACAACGTCCCTTCGCCGCCTCCATTCGTTTATTCGTTTCTCTATTCGTTTATTCGTTGCTCCAGTTGCAAGCCGCGCGCCTCAATCTGTTGCGCCACTACCACCGACGGGCGGGTCAGCCAAAAGCCTAGCACACTCGTCAAAATCACCGCTGTCCACATCGCGAAGGATGGCGTTACCACCCACGTCAGGGGCGGGTGAAAGCCGAGGCCGTAGTCAACGAAGATTGACAGGCTAAAGAAAGCGGCCACCGCAGCGCGAGCGCCCATCCCAAGCGGGCCGATGCGGGTTGCCAGCAAAATGCCCTCAAACGTCAAGCCAATGTGCGACACGAACAGCATCAGTTCCAGCGGTTCGACTGCACCGGCGCCGAGCCAGTGGCGCGACCAGAAGGCGAGCGTCCATAGGCCGTATTTGATGCAGGCGAAGGCGGCAAAGGCGGTAAACCATGGCACAGCGCGGCCATAGCGGATCAAGATGAAAGCAATGGTGGCATAGAGCGCCGCAGCCGGGCAATCAGGGATAAAGATCCATGCCCATGGCGGCGAGGAGACCAGCATCGGCCCGTACCAAACGATGCCGCCCCACACGACGCCAAACAGATTGAGGGCCATGCACGTCCAGAAAATGAACGGGTGGCCGGTGATAAATGCATATATCCAGTCGATAAATGGGCGGATGTGGCGCATGTGATCCTCTGTAATTCATCGTTCGGGAGCCGCACAGCCGTGCGGCTCTACTGTGATTCATTATGGGGCCGCACGCCGGCGGTGGTATGGTTGTCATCCCATGTCATCAATCGTTCGGGAGCCGCACAGCCGTGCGGCTCTACTGTGATTCATGGCCGTGCGGCGATACGGTTGTCACCGAATCCAACCGCCGGATGGGGACGCCGCCAACGAACGCTCCCGGCGGCACATCGCGATTGACCAGACTCATGGCCGAAACGGTCGCACCAGCGCCGATGATGACCCCCGGCAAAATGGTGCAATTGGCGCCGATCGTGACGTCCGGGCCGATCACCACAGGGCCGCGCTTCCATTCGTGGCGGGTCACCTCGTGGCACAGAATAGTTGTATTGTACCCGATCACGCAATTCTCGCCGAGGGTGATATCTTGCGGGAAGAAGATATCGAACATCACCATCAGGCCAACGCTGGCGTGAGGGGCGACCTTGACGCCGAGCAGGCGGTAGATCGCGTTCTTGAGCGGGATGCTCGGCGTGTAGCGGGCCAATTGAATCAGCGCAGCGTTGCGGATGATGCGCGGATAGCCGCCGGCCAACTGCGGAAAGTACCAGAGCGCGTTGTGGGGGCCGGGCAGCGGCGCGCTGCGCAGCCGCGCTTTGCGTTCGGCAGTGGAGCCAAGGCCGTCGGTGAGGTTGGGGTTGGTTGTCATAGTTTTGTTGATCGGCTTACCGCAGAGGTCGCGGAGGGCGCAGAGGTATATAGACTGGGCTTCTACAGGGCGGTAAAGCCAGCTCTCGCTCATCATCCTCTGCGATCCTCAGCGTCCTCTGCGGTAGGTTTGAACCACAGATCAAACTGGCAAAAAACGCCACTTTCCCTTACACTACCATGGAAAATCATTTTAGATGCCGGAATGGATATGGTACAGTCGATCGATCGCGCCTTTGATGTATTAGAAGCCCTTGCGCTGGCTGATGATGATCTGAGTGTTTCGGAATTGAGCGAGCGGCTCGATCTGCCGTTAGCGACCGTTCATCGCCTGCTCTCTAGTTTAGCGGCGAGAGGCTATGTGGCGCAAGAGGCAAGCACGCGGCGGTACGGGCCGGGGCCGCGGCTGTTGGAAATTGCCGCCCGCGCCGCCCAGAGCCGGCGGTTCGATCTGATCAGGATTGCGCGGGCCGAGCTGGCCAAACTAACCGCCGAGACCGGCGAGACGAGCAATCTGATTATCCGCCAAGGCGATGCAGCGGTCTATCAAGAACAGATTCCAAGCCCGCACATGGTGCGGATGTTTACCGAAGTCGGCCAGCGCGCACCGTTGTACTGCACTGGCGGCGGCAAAGCCATCTTGTCAGCGTTGCCGGCAGCCGAACTCGAACAGTATCTAGCGAGTGGCCGCTTTGAGCAGTGGACAACCAAAACCATCACCGACCGCGACCGCCTGCGCGCCGAGCTAGCCTTGGCGCGCGAACGCGGCTTTGCCCTCGACGACGAAGAGCGTGAGGCAGGGGTGTGCTGCGTCGCAGCGCCGATCTTCGACCGGCGCGGGCAAGTTGTGGGTGCGATTAGCCTATCCGGCCCCTCGATCCGGCTCGATCGGACGCGGGCCGAGGCATTGGGGCCGCGGGTGCGTGAAGCAGCGCTGGCGTGCAGCCGGCAGTTGGGCTATCGCGCTGATCATTGAAGTCTGGTAGGATGGCGTGCAGCAGTGATTCTGCCGCGGGCTATGGAATACGGCAGTGCCCTGCCGCCTGCTATGGAGTGACGCCTAACATATCCTTCTCGTGTGAGCTAGCTTTGTCTCAACTCAGAACACAACTTCTCAGCGGACTTCGTAAGCATAGCCCGCCCCTGAAGGGGGCGGGCGAGTTTGCTATGACCAAACCACTATCGCGAGCACTGTAAGTACGATTCCCCCATGGACACCATCATCTCAGTACTGACCTTGCTGATCGTCGCCGCGACCATCTTTGGAGTCGCGGTTGGGCACTGGCCATTGCTGCGCGCCGACCGGACGACGATCACCGTGATCGGAGCGGCGCTGCTGCTCGGCATCGGCGCGATGTCGTTGGAACAGGCATACGAGGCGATCGATTTCGACACCATCTTGCTGCTGTTTAGCATGATGGTCATCAACGGCAGCCTCTTTCTCGCCGGCTTTTTCGGCGTCGTCACCCAGCGCGTAGTGCAATTCGCCCGCGGCCCGCGCTCGTTGTTAGCGCTGGTCATCGGTGCGAGCGGCGTGCTCTCGGCGCTGTTTCTCAACGACACCATCGTGCTCATGATGACGCCGATTGTGCTCGATGTCACCCGCGCCCTCCGGCGCGATCCGCTGCCTTACCTGATCGGGTTGGCAGTCGCGGCCAACATCGGCTCCACCGCCACCATCACCGGCAACCCGCAAAACATCATCATCGGCAGCGCCTCCAACATCCCTTATCTCGATTTTGCCGCCGCGCTGACGCCAACCGCGTTGATCGGGCTGGTCATCTGCTGGGTGATTGTCATGCTGGTATACCGCGACGAATTCCGCAGCGGGGCACTGGAAGCGCCCAACGTCTTGCGCACGCGGGTCTACCGGCCATTGTTGCGCAAAGCGGCGATCGTGATCACGCTGATGCTGATCGCCTTTCTGGTTGGCGTGCCGGTGCCGCTGGCCGCCTTTGTCGCCGCCGGCGCGCTGCTCGCCACCCGCCGCATCCGGCCCGAACGAGTCTTCAAAACGATTGACTGGGGTCTCTTAACCTTCTTCGCCGGCCTCTTCGTCGTCACCCATGCCCTCGAAACCCAAGGCTGGACATCCCAGCTCTTCACGGCGTTGGCCCCGCTCGCCCAAGCCGGGATGGTACCGTTCGGCTTGGTATCGGTCGTGCTCTCGAACCTAATCAGCAACGTACCGGCAGTGTTACTGTTGCAGGGCTTAATTCCCGCCTTTGCCGACCAGCAGCGAGCATGGCTCACGCTCGCCGCCACCGCCACGCTGGCCGGCAACCTCACCCTGCTCGGCTCAGTCGCCAACCTGATCATGGCCGAGCTCGCAGCGCGCTGGGGGGTGCGGGTGAGCTTCGGCGCGTACCTGAAGGTGGGCCTGCCGGTGACGATCTTGACCGTAGCGGTGAGCTTGGCGCTGGTGTGACTATCTTGCACAGCAATCCAGAGTATGGTAGACTCGAACGGGCGATGCCCTCGTAGCTCAGGGGATAGAGCAGCAGTTTCCTAAACTGCGTGTCGCGCGTTCGAGTCGCGCCGGGGGCGCCAGATATCACCGGGCGAGAGTCACACGGCTCTCGCCTTTTTGGTGTTCAAGGGCGCAAAGCGGGCAAAGGCGCGGAGGGGGAAAACGCAAAGGCGCGAAGGACGCAGAGCATGCAAAGATGTGATAAGGCGTATCGTTCCTCCTGCTATTCCCCACTCCCTATCTCCCTCCTCCTACCCTCACCCCCGTCCCCTCTCCCACGCCAGTGGGAGAGGGGCGCTACGGTGTTCCGCTCAACGGTGCCTGTCGCGATGACACAGCGGCTCCCCCTCTCCCGCCGTCAGGAGGGAGAGGGGGCCGGGGGGTGAGGGCGTCAACGCAAAGGCGCAGAGATTCTTAACGCAAAGGCGCGAAGGACGCGAAGGACGCGAAGATGGTTTGGGTTGGGATGGTGATCATCCTCTGCGCCCTCTGCGCCCCCTGCGGTAACAAACGTACCCCCATTCTTGCGGTGAGGCGAGGACAGCGTACCCTCTTGTCATTGCGAGGGGGCGCAGC
>JAUQOZ010000264.1 GCA_030550625.1 Chloroflexota bacterium
GCATCTATAATTTCTCCAGTAACCCGACAGTTGCTTATAGCAACGTGCAGGGATGTTTCACCAGCGGATCTTGGAATGGGTCATGCGGTACGGATGGCAGCAACAATCTTCAGCTTGATCCGTTGCTAGGCGCCTTGACGAATAACGGCGGCTTTACGCCGACCCACGCCTTGCAACACGGTTCACCGGCGATCAATAGCGGTTTGTGCGAGATTGGCAACTCGATTGACCAACGGGGTGTGAGCCGGCCACAGGGCGGCGCGTGCGATATGGGAGCGGTCGAGCGCGCCTTTATCCATGTGCCGTTGGTGCAGCGGTAAGTGTGCTGTGGAGGGACTATCTGACGTTTACGGCAGGGGGCGCTGAGGCGCCAAGAATGGGGTTCATTACCAACCCCCTCTGCATCCTTTGCGTTCCAACCTTTGCGCCTTTGCCCCCTCTGCGCCTTGGAGTTAGCCCTCACCCCCCAGCTCCCGCTCCCGCCTCACGGCAGACGAGGGGGAGCCGCTGGGTCAGCAGAACAGGCACCGCTCACGCGAAGGATGATCGTCATCCCTTTGCGTTAAACCCTCTGCGCCCTTTGCGGAGCCGGACAGCCGACCGGCTCTACTGCGCCGTTGCTCCCTTGGCGGCTTGGAGTCATTCGCCCTCAACAATGACACCAGCGTCTCCACGCGGATGGTGCTTGCCGTCGCACCACGAGCCGCTCACTCCGTGCGTCGCGACGTGCCACGCCCCGCGTCTGCGGATCGGACACATGGCTTCGGTAAGCACGCGGTTGATCCCATCCACGCGAGCAGCAGGTCGCACGCACCGTTAGGTGCTGCCCAATCGTGATGTCGTCGCAGAAGACGAGCACCAGTCAGTCTGGCTATGCGGCGACGCACGCGCGCCCGGCGGCGATGGCAGTACGGTTCGCATCGAAGGATGGGTCAGGACGGTGGACGGAGGAGCGCACCCGGTTCCCGCTCACGGTGCGGCGGTTCAGGATGATGGGGCCATACTCACGGGACATCCTCGTCGCCAAACGCAGACGTGCTTGATCCCCGTCAGGGTCCAGCGGGTCTGCGCCTGCCCACACTGGCGGGGATCACGGCGCGTTAGGTGTGGAATGTCTGCCTGCGCCGCGGCAGTGGTCAAGCCGTGTGGGGGAACCAGTGGGTGTTCTCTCTCGTTCTGACCAAATGGCGCGCCCAGCAGGTTCTTCGGCCAGCCAGCGGTTCACCCATGCAGCGACCGTGTCCGGGTTACGCGGAGGGAGCAGGCCGGATTGCGCCACGGCAGCGGGGCGCATCCCGCCGGCAATGGTTACGAACGCAGCAGCACGTTTGTGACGAGAGAGGCGCGGTGCGCGATCGCGCCGATCGACCAGCAGGGCGCGCTCCGCTGCCGTTAGAGTCAAGGTCCGGTGTGGGGCATCGCAACCGCCAACCACGAGTGCCCGTAGGCGTTCGATTCCCTCACGCAAGGATACGGATGTAATTCGTAAAGTCTATCAGGGCCGGGTGCCCTGTCCAGCCATGCCGGAGCAGGTTCGTGCCGCTATGGGGGGGATTGCTATGGTCGGGAGGCTCCCAGCGCGGCTAGGCGCCACCACTCCCGCGCCTTGACAATAGGAAAGCGGGATTTGCTTCACCCTCACCCCCAACCCCTCTCCCCCTGGCGTGGGAGAGGGGCGCTACGGTATTCCGATCCACGGTGCCTGCCGCGAAAACACGGTAGATCACCCGCTCCCAACTTGCGGTGGGAGCGAGGCCGGGGGTGAGGGCCAATGACCAAGGCGCCAAGCGAGCAAAGGCGCAGAGGGGAAAACGCAAAGGCGCCAAGCGAGCAAAGGCGCAGAGGGGAAAACGCAAAGGCGCCAAGCGAGCAAAGGCGCAGAGGGGAAAACGCAAAGACGCGAAGATCGCAGAGGTCGCAAAGGTTTTGAGGAATAGCCACAAAGAGTCACAAAAGGCGCCAATGCACCATCTTGACCTAACGCAACCGCCGAATACTGTTCCGTAATAGCCACAAAGAGTCACAAAAGGCGCCAATGCACCTCTTGTTTGTGCCTTTTGGGCGTTTTCGTGGCGCTTGGTTACCCCCACCCCCGGACCTTCCCTCGCTGGGGGTAGGACGGTGACAGCCCCAAAGCGACACCAGAGGCACAACCATGTTTGGGTCTTTTGCGTCTTTTCGCGGCTATTCCCTTCCACCCAGCCGCTACCCCTCTCCCACTATCGGGGGGGTGAGAGGGCCGGGGGTGAGGGGCCATCAGCACGCACAGCGGGCAGGTCGCCCGCACTGCACGCTCTAGCGCGTAAGGGCGGGTTTGAAACCCGCCCTTACGATCATTGCAACGATGGAGCAACCCGCTGTTACTCGTTGGCAATATCGCGCACCACGTCCGTCACTGACAGCACACCGATCGGGCGCAGGCCCTTTTCGCCCGGTTCAACCACCACCACCCGATGGATCCGGCGTTCCATCATCAGACGACTGGCATGCTGCAGCGTGTCTTGCGGCGTAACCGAAACCACATCAGTAATCATAATATGGCCGGCCGTCAAACCGCGCCAATGCTTCCAGTACTGTTCGTACAGGCGCGCATTCACCAGATCGGTACGCGAGACCAAGCCGACCATATACCCTTCATCATCAACGACTACCAGTGCGCTGATGTCTTGTTCCGACATCTGACGGGCGACATCTTGGATCGGGGTCTCGCGCCGGCAGGTCAACACACCAACATGCATCACCTCGCCAACCGTCCGCTCCATAGGGCCATCCTTTCACGACACAAAGATTCCGCAAACAATCATGATTGCCATAGTGTAATCAATCTGACACATCGCGTCAATATGAAAAGTGAGCTTGTATTTTGCATCATATCGATACGAGTCACAACCAACGCGCATTTGCAGAGGCTACGCCTTCGTGTTAGAATCGAAAGAGACGGTTTCCTCACAAGCTGTCGGGTACATATATGCCAGAGCCAATGACCAATCAGCGCCAACCTGCCCTACCCGGCCTTGATGCCGAAGCGACGGCTGTCGTCGGTATCGGGTTGGGCTTAACCGGTCTTGCCCTTGGGCTACGGCCACGACTGGCGCCGGCAACCTTGGCGCTCACGGCCTTGGCAGCGGCGCTCTTCCGTAATCCGCGTCGCATCCCGCCCGACGAATCGCGCACCGTCTTTGCAATTGCCGATGGTCGCATCCAAGGCGTGCGCGAAGTCTACGAACATCGCTTCGTCCACAGCGATTGTCTTCGCCTTACCACAGTGATCGGCCCGCTTGATGTACCGATCTGCCGCGCTCCGGTCGCCGGGAGGGTCGCGTACATCGAGCAAGTCAAGGGTGATTACCGCCCGTTGCGCGATCCGCAAGCCCCTGAACGCAACCAACGCCTTTACATCGGTATCGAGACCGTTTGGGGGCCAGTGTTGCTCGCCATTATTGCCGCGCCACTGGGGCGCTGGTTGCGCTGCGAGACAACCCAAGGCGCAACCCTTGCCGCCGGCACCCGCATCGCCAGTGTCCGGTTTGGCGGGCAAGTTGATCTCTATATCCAGCGTGATGTGATCGAACCGCAGGTGACGCCGGGTGATCGCACACTCGCCGGGCAGAGCAGGCTCGGTGCGGTGGTAGCCTGAGCGCATTCGCATGATCAGTCCTTTTACCCTCTTGTTTGAAGAGGAACCCAATCACGGCCCCGGTTTGCCGGCAGAACTGCGCGCCATCTACGGCGGCGATTGGCGACTGCCCGCGATTCCTGCGCACCGTCCCGCCGTATGGACGAACTTTGTCATCTCGCACGATGGCCGGATCGCGTTCAACCAGCCGGGTTGGAACGGCGGCAATGCGATCAGCCGCAATAGCCGTCACGACCACTGGTTAATGGAATTGGTGCGCGCTCGCGCCGATGCGATCCTCGTCGGCGCCGCCACCCTGCGCGCTGCCCGCCGCCATCGTTGGGCAGCGGGGGAATTGGTTGATTGGCCGGCTTTTGCCGCCTTGCGCGCCAGCGAAGAGCGGCCACCGCTACCGGCGCTGGTGATCCTCTCGGCAACCGGTGTGTTGCCGGCGGCGACTGCACTGACCTTGCCCCGATCACTCTTTCTCATTACCACTGCCCACGGCGCCGAACGCGCGCTCGCCACCCACCCTCAGCTCACGTGTCTGGTTGGCGCTGACGGCCAAATCGATCTGCCCGCGGCATTCGCAACGCTGCGCCAACACTACGGCATTCGCACCCTCCTCAGCGAAGGCGGCGGGCATACCTACGGCACCCTGCTCTTCACCCAACTCATTGACGAAGTCTTTCTGACGCTTAGCCCCATCATCGTGGGCAATCCATCCCCACCCGCACCACCCCGGCCCGGCTTGGTCGAAGGCGTTGGGTTTGCCCCGCAACATCCGCCGCGGCTGCGCCTGATTAGTCTCCGGCGCGCTGGCGATATGCTCTTCCAGCGCGCGCAATTGCACTTTGCAACTGTTGCTGAAACGGTATAATAGAGCGCAGGCTGGCACGGGAGACGAGCGATTGCATGGCAAACGAAGAACAACGCCTAATCAGCGCGGCGCAAGCAGGCGACCTCGAGGCATTTAACCAGATTGTGCGGCTGTACGAGACGCGCGTCTACAACCTCTGCTATCGCATGTTGGGTGATGCCGATGCAGCCGCCGATGCCACCCAAGACGCTTTTATCGCCGCTTTTCGCAATGTGCGCAGCTTTCGCGGCGGCGTATTCAAAGCATGGCTGCTGCGGATTGCCACGAACGCCTGCTACGATGCACTGCGCGCGCGCAAACGGCGACCAGCGGTTTCGCTTGATAGCGCGGATAACGAAGACGACAACACCCGCACCGAGGCGCCCGATCCGGGTGAGAGCCTCGATGAGATGGTGGTACGGCAAGAATTGAGCGCTGCTATCCAACAAGGGTTAGCCGAACTCCCGGAAGACCAGCGCATTGTCATTATCCTGAGCGATATTCAGGGGTTAGCCTATGAGGAGATTGCGCAGATCACCGGGGTGCAATTGGGCACGGTGAAATCGCGGTTGAGCCGGGCGCGAGCCAAATTGCGCGATATCTTGCGCGCAGGGGAACTCTTGCCGGCCAAATTCCGTCTAGATGATGAGTCAGATAAACCAAAGTGACACCCGGCTGATAGCCGAATGAGAAGTCGATGACAACGTCGCCAGCCCCCCAATCAGAATTGCCAGAGCGCGATCTTGAATTGCTCTCGGCTTATCTAGATAACGAATTAGCCCCCGCCGACCGCACTGCGCTTGAGCAACGTCTGGCGAGCGAGCCGCGGCTGCGCCGCGAACTGGCTGAACTACGCGCGACCCGCGATCTCTTGCGTGAACAGCCATGGGTCAGGCCACCCCGGTCATTTACGCTCACCCCAGACATGGCCGGCATGCGACCACGCCGGTTTGCCTTGCCAAGCTGGTTGCAACCGCTCAGCGGGTTGGCCGCGCTGGCGCTGGTCATGCTCATTGGTTGGCAAGTGCTGCGCCTCAACAGTGGCGCCTCCCCTGCCGGCCAACCACAGGTGATGATGGCGCCGGAAACGGCGCCGGCTGCGATGAGTGCCACAAGGATCGACCCAACCGAAGCGGCAGCAGCGCCCGCGGCGGCCGCCGCGATGAATGAACGCAACGGGCAAGCTACTGAAGAGACGGCTGGAATCCTTGCTAACGAGCCCACTGCCGAAAAAGAATCGACGGTAATGCAACAACCTGCGCAGGGAGGCAGCGCAGACGCGATTGCACCGGGAGCGGGCGGTAACGCTGGCCCGCCGCCCGATGCACAACGCCAAGCACCGCCACCAACCCAACCACCCAGCCCGCCACCGCTGCCGGTCGTGATTGGCTTGGCTATGCTGATCCTCATTGCCGCCGGAGTCTGGTTCGCGCGCCGTAAGGCAGAGTAACCGCTCGTCGGGTAACAAGACCTTGGTTTCACCGAGTGCGGCCATTTAGCTGCCGCACTCGATCATTATTTACGGCAACCTGTACGTAGCATATCCTACTCTCATCAAGCTCAACACACCGGGTTGAATTTCTTTGCTATGCCCGTCATAATTGCCTAAATATGCCATCAACTCGCAATATTTCGAGCAGTATTTGCTCAATCATCTATTAGCTATCATGTGCTATACTTAGCCAAAATAGCTACCCTCGCCTCTTTGGGTATTAGGAACCGCCGGTATGATTGCTGACCATCTTGCTATAGCCGATGCGCTCCGCGCTTGGTGCCCCAACGTGCCTTCGTCTGACCGCCCCCTCCTTGTTGCGTTGGCTGACGCGCTCAGCACTAACGACCCCTCGCATTTGCTCACCGTGATTAGAAATGGAGGCTCGATTGCAGCCGGTTTTCAGCGACTCGACGCCACCCGCCGGCAAGCAACCAAACTGCTGAGCGATCAACCTGCCGCTGCCGGGCCAATCGCTGATATTATTGCCGCCGCCCAGCAAATGTTGATCGCCGAAGAGGAAGCCTTATTACGGCGCGAACACATGCTCAACCAGCGTCTCGAGCAGAGCTTTCTCACCTCGCCTTTAGCAACGCTCGAAGCAGACGAATATGGCATCATCACCCGCTGGAATCCGGCTGCCGAGCGTATTTTCGGCTGGAGCGCCGCCGAGGCGATTGGCAAGAATGCGATTGAATTGCTCGTGCCCAACATTGCCCGCGAGCATGTGGAAGGAATTGTGAACGCGCTGCTGAGCGGGCAAGCCGCCAACAGCCGGAATGCCAATATCACCAAAGATGGCCGGATCATCATCTGCCAGTGGTACAACGCCGTCCTCTACCATCCTGATGGCCGGGTCGCCGGCTGGTTGTCGCAGACCGAAGATATTACTGATCAGATTCGCGCCGAAGAGGCATTGCGCGAAAGCCAGCGCCGGCTCGATAGTTTGATCCGTAATTTGCCCGGTATTGCGTATCGTGTGCGCAACGACACCAAGTGGACGGCAGAATTTATGAGCGAAGGCACGCTAGAAATCACCGGCTATCCAGCAAGCGATTTTCTGCCTTCAGAAGATCATCAAATACCTCGGCGTTTCTTTAGTGATCTCATTTTGCCTGAGGATGCAGAGGCAATAAAGGAAAGTGTACATACAGCATTAGCGCAGCATCGCCAATTCGAGATCACCTATCGCATTCGCCATGCCAATGGCAGCATCCGTTGGTTGTGGGAACGCGGCGCCGGCGTCTTCGATGACGATGGCAATGTGATCGCAATCGAAGGGTTTATTACCGATGTCACCGCCGAACGGCAGGCCGCCGAAGAGCGGCAAGCGCTGAATGAGCGCATTATCGCCGCCCAACAAGCTGCCCTGCGCGAACTAAGTACGCCGATCGTGCCGATCAGTCAGGGGGTGATTGCGATGCCGCTGATTGGCAGTATCGACAGTATGCGCGCCCAGCAAATCATTGAGACGCTGCTCGAAGGGGTGAACACGACCGGCGCACATATTGTCATTCTCGATGTCACCGGTGTGCCGGTGGTCGATACCCAAGTCGCCAATACTCTCCTGCGCTCGGCGCAGGCGGTGCGTTTGCTTGGCGCAGAAGTGTTGCTCACTGGCATCCGCCCGGAAGTCGCCCAGACCATCGTCGGCTTGGGGTTAGATCTCAGCCATATCCGCACCATGGCATCCCTACAAGACGGTATCGTATACGCCCTGAGCCGGCAAGAAAAAGCCCGTCCGCGCACACAGCGCATCGGGTGATTATTGTCTGGACGACCGGCGGGACGCGCGTTGTCACCGCTCTTGCATAGATTCTGGAGGATACACGAGTATCGCTCGTGTTTAGTAATATAAGGAGAGAGACATGATGCTCGAACGCGCTCGCGCGCTGGCCGACGAAATTGTCCGCATTCGCCGCGACATTCACGCTCACCCCGAACTCGGTTTTCAAGAGCACCGCACTGCGGCGCTCGTTGCTGATACCTTGCACGAGATCGGCGGCATTAAGGTGACGACCGGCGTGGCCAAGACTGGCGTGGTCGGTGAGCTTGGCGATGGCGATGGGCCGGTGATCGCGATCCGGGCCGATATGGATGCGTTGCCCATTCTCGAAGAGAATCAGGTCGAATATGCCTCGACTAACCCCGGCGTCATGCATGCCTGCGGGCACGATGCCCATACCGCAATGCTGCTCGGCGCCGCTCACCTCTTGCGCGAGCGGTTCGCCGCCGAAAACCTGCGCGGGAAGGTGCGTTTCCTCTTCC
Source organism: Chloroflexota bacterium (assembly GCA_030550625.1). GTDB lineage: Bacteria > Chloroflexota > Chloroflexia > Chloroflexales > Chloroflexaceae > Chloroflexus. The sequence continues at coordinate 8,236 of JAUQOZ010000264.1, forward strand.
AGCCTTCCGAAGAGGGGTGGGATGACGAGGCCAAGAGCGGCGGTCTGCGCATGGTTGAAGAGGGTGCGCTCGATGGGGTTGATGCGGTGATCGCCCTCCACGTCGATTCGACCCTACCGCTGGGCCAAGTCACGATCCGCGGCGGGTGGACATCGGCGGCGGTGGATGATTTCAAGGGCTACATCCGCGGCACTGGCGGCCACGGCGCCTACCCGCATCTTGGCACTGACCCAGTCTTTATGCTGTCGCATGTGCTTAATGCGCTCTTCGGCATCCGCGCCCGTCTGATCAATCCGATGGAACCGGCGATCCTGAGTGTGGGAACGGTGCGCGGCGGCCATGCTTCTAACGTCATCCCCAGCGAGATCTTTGTTCAGGGGACGCTGCGAAGCTTTAGCGAAGAGGTGCGGGCCAAACTCGCCCGCGAGGTCGAACGGGCCTTTGCCGTGGCCGAAGCCTTCGGCGGCAGCGCCGAGGTCAAGATTACCCGTGGCTATCCCGCCGGCTGGAATGACGAACGGGTGGCGGAATGGATGAGCAATGTAGCTGGTGAGTTTCTCGGCCCCGACGCCATTGACCGTTCGCGCACCGGTATGGGAGCCGAAGATTTCGCCTATATGACCAAGAAGGCTCCCGGCGCAATGCTGATGCTCGGCGCTGCCATCGATGATGGAATTATGCGCGCCCACCATACTCCCATCTTCGACATTGACGAGCGCGCGCTGCCGATCGGTACGGCCATCTTGGCCGAAACAGCCCTGCGCTTCTTGCGCGGAGAGGTGACGTTGTAGGGAAAAGTGGAAATGGGACACGGATGAACACGGATGCAACGGAGGCAAACGGCTGGGCAGTCTCGGACCAATCCGTTTCATCTGTGCCAATCCGTGTCCCATTAATGTAACCATGCGGACACGGATGAACACGGATGCAACGGAGGCAAACGGCTGGGCAGTCTCGGACCAATCCGTTTCATCTGTGCCAATCCGTGTCCCATTAATGTAACCATGCGGACACGGATTCGATGGCTTCTCACAGTTTTCCGGTTCAGTGCCAATCAGTCTTTCAACGGAAACGTATCTTCACGAACCTGCAGTTTGCGCTTGCGATCGTTGGTACATAATTTTTCGTACAACTATCGGTTTGGTACCAAAGTTGAGTAATAGACCCACTTCTATATCTGTCGCTTTTAAGTAATTCAGCAACTGGGCTTCGTGCTGGGGATGTAAAGTTTCAGCGGCCTTTAACTCAATAATAACCTGACCTTCCACTACTAGATCAGCGAAATACTCTCCGACTAAATGCCTATCGTAATACACCTTTATC
>JAUQOZ010000239.1 GCA_030550625.1 Chloroflexota bacterium
CCACTACCACAAGGGTTATGCCACTGACTATCGTTTGACCAGCCACAATTATCGCAACGCTCGGCGGCCAAATCATCAAGAACAGCACGAGCACTACCAATAATAAAGAATCGAGACTTTGCAGAATGGCTACTAAAGAGTTACGATTAATTGAATGCAACACGACATGGCCGGTACGAATATAACTCTCGGCAATTACTCCGAGCATACCGATAATTAAGAGCCAGCTAATACCATCCTGTGACCAAGCTATAGTCATTGCGCCGATTAAGATGCTAGCGGCAATAAACTTCAGCGCTAGCAGACGACGTACATTGAACGATAATTGATTAGGATCGCGACCACCCTCATGCAATAGCCATGTATCAAAGCCAAAGCAGCATATTGTCCGTATAAAGCCGGACCATCGAAGTATCGAACCAACAAAATGCCGGCAATTGCACTGAGAAGACGACTGAACAATGCACCTATCGTAACCACCGCGAATCCGCGTGCTAGTGCCACTAGTGCTGGCGAAATAATCCAGTTTAGGTGACGTTTGACTGCTTTTTGCTTTGATGTGATCATATTTTGATGGGATCAATATGCGTTGGCCCGTTCTGTCGCCGGCTTTGCCCATAACTATGCGGAATGCGTGTTGCAAAGAGTACTGCTTCCGAGAGAACTCGCTGCATCGTATCACGACGACGGATAGAGATAACTCGCCAGTTTCGTTCAATCAATTTGACGAAAAGATTGTTCATTTCTTCATTCTGATGAACCATCAGTTTGAAGCCAACGACCGGGCGAACGGCGGTCATGCCGACCCAGTGCAGATAGAGCAGCGGATAGCGAAACACGAATGGCTTAAGTACCCGTCGCAAATGGCGCTTCCAGCGTCCTTGATAAAATAGTTCACTGTAGCACCGAATGTTTGGGTGCGAATTCAATAAAGACACAAGAAGCGTACTACCAGTTCGTCGCATCCCAAAAATAACAAAGCGTTGGCTGTTCATAATTAGCAAATGCATCGCTATGCGAGTAGCAACCTCACTATAGAATAATAATCTCAAAAACAATTTCTATATCTTGAAATTTTGACAAGGCTAGTAACAACACTGGCGAGTATACCAGACGAGCGAAACATTTGTCAATGTAGTTGGCTTTGTTTGTAGGACAGCGATGCACCATTTCGCTCCAAAACAAGTCTTTCCTGTTGTTGCTAACCAAGGATTCCATCTATGCAATACCCTACCGCTCGCCACCAGCGCAGAAATCTGCATCCGGTTTCACGCTACCCGACAGCGATGCGGTATACTCTATAGGTGTACAATTTGTATCCATTCTGGTCAACGAGGTTCTTATGCGACGTCTACTGATTGGTTGGCTCTGCGCTTTGCTTTTGGCCGGATGTGCTAGTCCTGCAACGCCTGAACCAACCCCAACTACTACTGCAGCCTACCCTGCCCCACAACCTGCGCCGGACGCCACTACCGCTGCCAGCTATCCGGGGCCATCATCCAATCCCAACCAGCCACAAATACTGGCATTTTACATCGTCGAACCGGTGCGTGCTACTGATAACCAGTTGAACGGTGGCGGGCCGCCGCAGGCGCCAATTCGGATTGTCAATTTGTCGCGCAATAATGCTGTGATCGCCGAAACTGCCACCGGCGCGGATGGTCTGTTTACCGTTCCGCTGCGCGATGTCGCTGCTGGTGATTCGGTGGCGATCGTGTTCAACGAACAAGCAGCGTCAGCATACTCTCGCGAGCAGGTGCAACCGTTTAGCGTGCAGACGCTGCCTTCCGGTGAGTTGGTGATGAGCAGTGTGATTGTCTCACCCTAACTCACTCCCCCTGCCGGGGCCGGTATTGGATCGCTTCGGCTACGTGCGGCGCCGCTACTTGCTCGGCGCCGGCCAGATCGGCGATGGTGCGGGCTAGCCGCAAGACCCGGTGGTAGCTGCGCGCCGAGAGGTTGAGCCGCTGCACGGCAGCTTTCAGCAGCGCTTGGCCGGCGTTGTCCGGGGTGCAGAAGGCGCGGATCTCGGCTGGGCCGAGGTCGGCGTTGCTGTGGCAGCGCGGGTGATCGCGCAACCGTTCGCTCTGGCGGCGGCGCGCGGCGATCACCCGCTCGCGCACGACTGCTGATGGTTCGCCGGGCAGGTGGTGGCTCAGTTTGTCGTAGTTGATCCGCGGCGCTTCGACGTGGATGTCGATCCGGTCGAGCAACGGCCCGCTGACCCGCCGTTGGTACCGGTTGACCAGCATCGGCGGGCAGTTGCAGGTGCGTTCGGGGTCGCCGTGCCAGCCGCAGGGGCAGGGATTTTGGGCCGCGACCAGCATGAACGATGCCGGGTAGGTGACGCTGCCATGCGCCCGGCTGAGCGTCACCATCCGATCTTCAAGCGGCTGGCGCAAGACTTCAAGCCGGTGGCCGAATTCGGGCAGCTCGTCGAGGAAGAGAATGCCGCGGTGGGCGAGCGAGATCATGCCCGGCCGCACCCGGCTGCCGCCACCCACCAACCCGGCAGTTGAGACGGTGTGGTGCGGCGCGCAGAAAGGCCGTTCGCGCACCAGCGGCATGTCGCGCGGCAGTTGCCCGGCGACGCTGTAGATTTTGGTCACTTCGAGCGCCTCGGCAAAACTGAGCGGCGGCAAGATTGAGTGTAACGCCCGCGCTAGCATTGTTTTGCCCGATCCCGGCGGCCCGCTCATGAGCACATTATGCCCACCGGCGGCAGCTACCTCCAATGCCCGCTTGACGTGCTCTTGCCCCCGTACATCGGCAAAATCAACGTGTGGTTTGGGAGGAGGCGGGGTAAAGCCGGTGACTTTTTGATACGGGTGAATCACCCGCTCGCCGCTGAGATGTTCGACTAATTCGCGCAGCGAGCGCACCGGCATAATCCGCAATCCTTCGATCAACGCCGCTTCGGCGGCGTCTTCCACCGGCAGGTACATGGTGGCAATACCATGGGCGCGGGCCACCGCCGCCATCGGCAAGATGCCATCGGTGTGGCGCAACGCGCCGTCAAGCCCTAACTCGCCGACAAAGACGGCATTGCTCAGATCAGCGTCGAGCTGGCCGGTGGCGATCAATAGACCGAGCGCAATCGGCAGATCGTAGGCCGGGCCGGCTTTGCGCAGATCGGCTGGCGCAAGGTTGGCCGTGATCCGGCGGATCGGAAAGCTGAGGCCGCTGTTGCGGATCGCCGCCCGCACCCGCTCGCGACTCTCTTGCACGGCGGCGTCGCCTAATCCCACCACGTTGAAGGCGGGCATGCCGGTAGCGACATCAACTTCCACCGCGACGATAATGCCGTCAAGGCCGATCACGGCGCAACTATGGACTTGGGCGAGCATAGTTCCTCCAACTGCAAGGCGCAGAGTGAGCAAAGGCGCAAAGATGTTTAACGCAAAGGCGCGAAGAACGCGAAGATCGCAAAGGGTGTAACGCAAAGGCGCAGAGTGAGCAAAGGCGCAAAGACGTTTAACGCAAAGACGCGAAGAGCGCGAAGGGTTGTTTTATTGTTTACGTGTCTCTATTATAGATACCGCGCGAGATCGGCAAAAGATTCGCGGTGAGATAACATTTGCCAATTCTTTTCCATTTACGCTATCCCTATCTTGTCAATAGGTATGATATGCAATATAATGAACTCACGTGTCAAGCTATTGAGTGAGCGGGAGGCTTGCGATGGAGATGGAATATTCGCTGGCGCTGGCGCTGGAGGATTACCTCCCGGTGATCTTTTCGCTGATTGGGGTGTGGTTTATTGCCCGAACGGTGTATCAACTCGACCGCGGACTAGGGATGATGGCGTTTGCCGGTTTGGGTTTGTTAGCGATCGGCGGTATTCTTAAGGCGACGTGGAAGTTGCTGATGGCGATTAACGGTACTGATATTCCGCTCTTCAGCCAAGCCCTCTTCCCAATGATTGCCCCCGGTTTCACCCTGATCTCGACTGCTGTCTATGGATATACGCGCCAATTACGTGGCAAACCGGCTATAAACTGGCTGTGGCTGGTTCCAGTGATCGTGATTGCGCTGTTTGTGGGTGGTTCGGCGTTGATTGCATCAAATGGCGGGCCGTGGCGGGTGCCGTTGATTATGCTGGCGACGATCGGCAATGTGGCGCTGCTGTTGATGCTCGCGGTGGGTGCGTGGCGCCGTAATATGCGCGGAATAGCCGTGGTGTTTGTGGTGGTGTTGCTGGTTATCATTGGTATGTCGCAGATGGCGACAAATGTGCCGCAGACGATCGCAGTGCAGTGGTTTGAACAGATCGCGCAGACGCTGGCCCAGTTGGCATTCTGTCTGAGCGCTTGGCAATTGACGCAGCGAATGGCGCAAGAGGCGCCAGTGCGCCGGCTGGCAGTGGGGATGGCGTCGTCATCGTAGGGGTAAGGCATGCCTTGCCCCTACGACGACGGCGCCGTTTCGATCTGCCGCACAGTGCTGCGCCGGCTGCGCCGGCGCGGCTGCTCTTCCGGCGGGAATAAGGCGTCTAACGCGGCGGTAATCGCTGCGTGCTCGGCTTGCACCCCGCTGGTATGTTGCTCGAACCAGTCGCTATGCCGCCACGTGAGCGCCAGCGGCGCGACACGGCGGATGTCTTCAGTGTTGACGACACTGCGAAAATCGGCGGCAGCGCGGGCCCGCGCCCCTTCGAGCAAGGCTATTTCGGCCCGGTGAGAGGGGATGCGTAACTGCTGCACTAACGCTAACGCTTGTTCTTCAAGTTCAGGCGGGATGGTGACGTGAGGCAGAATCTCGCGCGCCGCCATAATCTCTTCGGCGAGCGCGGCTGTCTGTACGGCGTAAGCTTGGCGGAAAGCGACCGGATCGTTGCGGAAATCGCGTGCGCGCCGGTAGATCTCCAGCCGCGCACGGTGATCCGTCACCGGCGCCACCCATACCCGCAGGCCGAAGCGGTCGAGAATCTGGGGTCGTAACGAACCTTCTTCCGGGTTCATCGAGCCGATTAACACGAATTGGCTGGGGAAGAGCCGCACCATCGCGCCGCGCCGCACAAAGGTGCGTCCTTGCGCCGCTGCGTCGAGAATGGCGTCAACCACCGCTTGATCGAGCAGGTTGATCTCATCAACGTACAAGACGTTGCCATGAGCACGCGCGAGGATGCCCTCTTCCAAGCGCACCACCCGTTGTTCGAGCGCAATGCGCTCGTTAATCCCTCCCACCACATCTTCCAGCCGGGCATTGAGCGGCAATTCGATCAATCGCATTCGCTCGACCACCGGCTTGCCTTCGCCGTCAGCCGGCTCACGAGTGACCAGCGGCATGAGATCGAGCAGGCTGCGCACTGCTGTCGTCTTGCCGACGCCGTATGGGCCACTGAGCAGAATGCCGCCGATCTGCGGGTTGATTAAGCCGAGAATGAGCGCGGTTTTGAGCTCGGTTTGGCCAACCATTGCCAGCAGCGGAAACGGATGGATGTCGTCGGTCATGGGGGTTATCCGGCTACACACATGTCTTCCGTCATTAGCGCCTTCGGTGATATTATCGCACACTCGTGGGAAAGATGCGTTGAGGAACTGCTTCCGCTCGCCGCTGGTCATTGCGAGCCGAGCGCCAGCGAGGCGCAGCAATCCCCTCTGAGCACGGGAGCGGCCCCTTTCCGCCAAAGCGGGTGATTGCTGCGGGGGCGACACCCCCTCGCAATGACAACGGGGGCGGGAGGAATGTGCTGAGGGGTTGCTTCCGCTCAAGCGGGAGATTGCTTCGGGCGGGCGGCCCCCGCACAGCGGGGCGCCGCCGCTCCCTCGCAATGACAACGGGGGGTGTTACAACATCTCGATCTCGTAGGTCAAGAGCGGGCAATCAGGGCGCTGGCGCTCGATAAAGCTGACCACAGCTTCGAGCTGGCGCTGGGCATGCACCTGATCGGTCGCCACTACCGCCACACCGAGGATCGCGCTCTGCCAGCGGTTTTGGTCATCGACTTCGGCCACCGAGACGTTAAATTCGTTGCGGATGCGGGCAATCAGCGAACGCAACACCTGCCGCTTCTCTTTCAATGATTGGGCCGCGGCAATGTGGAGGTGGATGGTGCAAGAACCGATAATCATCGCCGTCTAGATCAATTGAGACTATTCCAACCGCCTAACATACTCTGCGGATCAATTCGCTGTGGGCCACGCGGCAAGATCGCGAGCTCGGTGCGCAGTGCCGTGATCAGACTGCGCAAGCGGGCAGTCACATCGGCTTCGAGCCAGCGTTGCTTCTGGGCCGGATCGATCTGCAACCGGTCGGCAAGGGCATAACTGAGCCGGATCGGTTCGAGCGGTAACTCTTCAACTTCGATCTCAACCCCGGTAATCGCGGCGACCCGCTCCCAATAACGCTGGTAAATAGCACGCAGCTCGGTGGCAGCAGCGAGGGTGGCGCCATCAACCCGATCGGGCAGCAGCTTGACTTGAGCCACCAGATAGGGCGCTTGTTCGACGATTTGGGAGATGCGAAAGCGCTGCTGGCCAACCACTTGCAACAGATAGCGGCCATCTTCGAGACGGAGATGCTCTTGAATCACAGCTACGGTGCCGACGTCATAAGGCTCAGGCGCAATCGCCATGCGCCGGCCCTCGATCACCTCGTGGCCCCGCCGCAGCAAGACAATCCCGAACGGTTGATTGGTCGACAAGCAGCGCCCAATCATCAGCCGGTAACGCTCCTCGAAAATATGCAAACTCATTGTGCCGCCGGGGAAGAGCAGCGCACCGAGCGGAAACAAGGGCAAGGTCTGTTCCATAATTACCCATCCGTCCATGTGCAGGTCCAGACGGTGGTCTCAGCCAAGCCAAGATTGAGATCGATCACTAATTCAACCTCCGGGCCGGACATCGTCTGCACCAACGTTGTTGAGTCAAAGGGCACTGGCGCGCCACGCAGCATCACCGGCACGGCGCCGATGCGCAGATCGAGCAAGTCGGGGCGCAGTTCGACGGCGCTAGCGCCGATAGCGGCCAGCAGTGCCCCCCAATCGGATGAATTGCGCCGGCAGGCCGCACGCACCGAGCCGGATCGCGCTACCGTGTGGGCAATGGTTTGCGCAGTAGCTTCATCCAACGCACCCTGCACCACCACCTTTATCACTTTACCAGAACCGGCGGCATCGCGCACGATCTGGCCGGCCAAATCGGCGCAAAGATAGTCGAGCGCCTCTTGGAAGACACCATATTCCCACGAACTCGAGTCAGTAATCGGCGGATGGTCGATCGCGCCGTTCGCTAAGATAATAACGCTGTCGTTGGGACTGCAATCGCCATCGATATTGAGCCGGTTAAACGAACGTGACACGCTTTGGTGGAGGGCGCGTTGCAAGAGCGGCTGGCTGATTGCCAGATCAGTCGTGATGAGGGCGAGCAGCGTCGCCAATCGCGGGTGGATCATGCGGGTGCCTTTGGCCATGCCGGCAAGGGTAAAGCGGGGGCCATTGCGCAGCGAAACGCGCAATACCCGCTCTTTGGGGCGCGTGTCGGTGGTCATAATAGCGAGAGCAGCGCGGCGGCCACCGTTGCTATCTAGCTCGCTGACGGCGCGGCGAATACCGTTGCGCATCCGTTGCATCGGCAAGGGTACCCCGATAATGCCGGTTGACATTACCAATACCGAGTCGCGCGGCACTTCCAGCTCATCGGCAGTGATCTTGGCGCACTCGATGGCGTCATTCAGACCGGCTTGGCCGGTGCCGGCATTGGCCTGCCCGGCGTTGATCAGCACTGCCCGAATCGCGTCGTGGTTGCGCAGCAAGATGGCTTGGCTTAGGAAGACCGGCGCTGCCTTGAACACGCTGGTGGTAAACAGCGCCGCGGCCCGGCACGGGTACTGTGAATAGACCAGCGCTAGATCACGCGCTTTGCTGCCCTCTTTGAGACCAGCAGAGACGCCAGTCGCGCGAAAGCCGGTCGGGCTAGCGATGTGGCCATCTTCAAAAATGGTGAAGTTCATAGCTACTCTACATCAACAAGAACAGCGTTAGTTTACCACACCCGGCAGATCAATCCTTTGAGGTATTCCGATTCAGGAAAACTGAGCAACACCGGATGATCGGGCGCTTGGGCCAGCCGTTCGAGAATCTGCACATCGCGGCCAGCATCGATTGCAGCGCCAAAGATGATTTTTTGAAAGAGATCGGCAGAAACCAGCCCTGAACAGCTAAACGTAGCGAGAATGCCACCCGGCCGGATCAGGTGCAAGGCCTGCAAGTTGATATCTTTGTAGCCGCGAGTGGCGCGTTCGAGATGGGCCTGCTGGTACACAAACTTCGGCGGATCGAGAATAATGGCGTCGAATTGGCGCTGCTCGGTGCGGTAACGGCGCAACACCTGAAACGCATCACCTTCGACAAACTCAGCCGGAGTCGTCACTTTATTGAGACGCAGATTATCGGCGGCCAGCGCCAGCGCATCGGCGCTCGCATCAACGAGGGTCAGGCGTGTCGCGCCAGCTTTGGCGGCAGCCAGCGCAAAGCCGCCGGCATACGAAAAACAATCGAGCGTATCGGCGCCGGCGCAATAGGCCCCTACGCGGGCATGGTTAATGGCCTGATCGAGATAGATACCGGTCTTTTGACCGGTAGGCAGATCAGCGAACATGCGCACACCGCTGGCCGGCTGGCCGAGCGCCGTGATTGGCGTCACCGGCAAGCGCGGCGGCATTTCTCCCCAGCGCAAGCCAACCGCCGGCGGCAAATCTTCCTTCTCGCGCACCTCGGCATCGCTGCGCTCGTAGATGCCGCGCGGTGCAAGCAAATCGGCTAACGCTGCCACTACCTGCTCGGCGCGCACCGCCATGGCCTGCGTCAGCAGTTGGATGGCGAGATAGCAGCCGTAGCGATCGACGATCAAACCGGGCAACCCATCAGCTTCGCTAAACACCAGCCGGCAAGCGGTCGAGGGATCGGTCAGCCAGCGTTCGCGCCCGCTCACCGCGCGGGCGATCGTCTCGCGCAGCCACGTCTCATCGAGCGGCTGGGATTTATCCCACGTCGCTAACCGGACCCGCAGTTGGGAGCGTCCGCTCCAGAAACCGCGCGCCAGCCAACTGCCATCGCTGGCGCAGACATCAACCACGTCACCGGGAGCGGGGTTGCCGCGCACGTGAGCGATCGCGCCAGAGAAGACCCATGGATGCCGTTGGATGATCGGCCGTTCGCGGCCTGCATGGACAGTAACAGTTACCATAGTAGACTAACTCTATCACGCGCCTGCGGCCCGGTCAAGCGGCAGGCAGGGCCGGTTACTTGACCGCCGAGGGCGCGGGAAGGGTTTGACCGCAGGGGGCGCCGAGGGCGCGGAGCGGAGGGGGGCGCAGACGCGGCCTGCTGGCCCGCCGGCACACTCGCCCGCCGAGGGTGCAGGCAGGGTTTTACCGCAGAGGGCGCCGAGGACGCGGAGCGGAGGGGGGGCGGAGCGCGGGCCGCTGGCCTGCCGGAACATCGTACCGCCGGAGGTGCGGCGGATGGTGTTTACCGCAGGGGGCGCAGAGGGCGCGGAGCGGAGAGGGGAGCGGACGCGGCCCGCTGGCCCGCCG
>JAUQOZ010000029.1 GCA_030550625.1 Chloroflexota bacterium
ACCCTCTGCGCCCTCTGCGTCCTTCGCGTCTTTGCGTTAAACCTCTGCGCCTTTGCGGAGCTGGACAGCCGTCTGGCTCTACAGCGCCTTTATGGCGCCACCCGATCAATCTCCCGTAGCAGATTAGCCATCTCAATAGCGGCCAGCGCCGCATCAACACCGCGATTCCCGGCCTTCGTACCGGCCCGTTCAATCGCCTGCTCGATGGTTTCAGTCGTCAGTACACCAAACACGATCGGCACATCGGTCGCCAACGCCGTGGCCGCAATCCCGCCGGCAGCCTGCCCCGCCACATATTCAAAATGACTCGTTGCGCCCCGAATAACCACACCGAGACAGATGATCGCATTGTAATACGGGCTATCGTTTGTCGCGCTCTTGCGCTGAGCCATTCGCTTCGCGACTAGCGGCAACTCAAACGCTCCCGGCACCCATGCAATATCAATATCATCGTGAGCGACGCCGTGCCGGGTAAGCGTCTCAATTGCGCCCCGCAGCAACTCACGCCCAACTGTGTCGTTGAAACGCGAGATGACGATCCCGAATCGCAAACCGGTTCCAACCAGATGGCCCTCAAACGTGACACCCATTGTTGCCTCCAAACACACGCTCAACGTCATAGTCAGGGAGCAGATGCCCTAATTTCGCCCGTTTCGTCGTCAAATAGCGCCGGTTAGCGGCGGTTGGGGGGATGTGCAGCGGAATCCGTTCGCGCACAACCACACCATACCGTTCAAGACCGGCAATCTTGGCCGGATTGTTCGTCAGCAAGCGCACCTCATCCATGCCGAGACAACGTAGCATTTGAGCGGCAACGCCATAATCGCGTGCATCAACCGGCAATCCTAATTGGCGATTGGCTTCGACCGTATCCAACCCGTGATCTTGCAGGGCATAGGCCCGCAGTTTGTTGAGCAAGCCAATCCCGCGCCCTTCTTGGCGCAAATAGAGGATGACGCCGTAACCTGCCTTGGCAATCTGCCGTTGCGCTTCGGCCAACTGCGCGCCGCAATCACACCGCTGCGAACCGAGCGCGTCACCGGTCAGGCATTCGGAATGCAGCCGCACGAGCGGAGGACGCCCGTTGGCAGCACCGAAGATCAAAGCGAGATGGGTTTCAGCGGTGAAGATGTGCTCAAACGCAAGCAGGCGAAACGTGCCATACGCGGTCGGCAAACTCGTTTCGGCTGCTTGGCGCACAACTGTTTCGGTGCGGTAGCGATAAGCGATCAGGCTGGCGATGGACAAGATCGAAAGACCGTGATGAGCGGCAAACGCTTCAAGGTCGGGCAGCCTCGCCATCGTGCCGTCGGGGTTCATGATTTCGCAAATCACCGCTGCCGGGTAAAGCCCGGCTAGTCGCGCCAGATCAAGGGAAGCCTCGGTTTGGCCGGGCCGCACTAAAACACCGCCGGCAGCGGCGCGGAGGGGAAAGACGTGGCCGGGCCGGGCGAGGTCTTCAGGTCGGGTAGCCGGATCAATCAGAGTACGGATAGTGGTGGCGCGATCAAACGCCGAGATGCCGGTTGTTACCCCCCGCCGCGCTTCAACCGAAACGGTGAAGGCAGTACCGAAGCGAGTGGTGTTCTCGGAAGACGGAACCATTAGCGGAATCCGCAGTTCATCGAGCCGCTCGCCGGTCATTGCAACGCAGATCAGACCACGCCCTTCTCGTGCCATAAAGTTAATCGCCTGCGGCGTGGCAAATTCGGCGGCAATCGCCAGATCACCCTCGTTCTCGCGGTCTTCATCATCAACAATGATCACAAACTTACCGGCCCGAAAGTCAGCGATAGCGGTTTCAACGCTCGCGAATGGCATACGGCGCCTCCCCAAGGAACTTCTCCACATACTTGGCTAACACATCCACTTCGAGATTGACCCGACTGCCCACCGGCTTGCGCGGCAAGGTAATGTGCTGTTGCGTATAAGCGACCAGCATAAATGTGAACGCATCAGGCAACACATCCACCACCGTGAGACTCGTACCATCAACTGCGATGTAGCCTTTCGGCACGATATAGCGCAGCAAAGCCGGCTCAGCCTCAACCGTCACCCAGAGAGAATCGCCTTCTGGACGGAACGAGCGGATCACACCGGTACCATCAACGTGGCCCTGCACAAAATGCCCGCCAATCCGGCCATTGGCTGCCAGCGAGCGTTCCAGATTGACCCCATCACCGGGCTGCACCTCGCCAAGGTTCGTCCGGCGCAGTGTCTCTGGCGAGAGACCAACCGTAAAGCTGCGGTCGGTCAGGGCCGTAACCGTGAGACACGCTCCATTCACGGCAATGCTATGCCCCAAAGCAGTGCCTTCCAGCACCGTCGCGGCTTGCACCGTCAACGACCAGCCACCTTCAACTTGGCTTAACCGTTCGACAATCCCAATCTCTTCAATAATGCCGGTAAACATCGTTACCCCTCTGGATAGATCACATCGGCCTGAATCCACACATCAGGCGCTGACGAAGCATCAGTTGTGATCGGTTCAAGCTGGAACTGACCCAACCGCACTGCCTGCGCAATCGTCGCACAACCCAACCCGCCAACCGGCCCCGGCGCGTCGCGACCGCCGATAATCATGGGCGCGAGAAAGACCCACACCCGATCCACTAAGCGGGCCGCGAAAAGCGCGCCGAGGAGTTCGCTACCCCCCTCAACCAAGAGGCTCGTAAAGCCGCGACGACCTATTTCCGTAAGCAATGCCGGCAAGCTTACCCGGCCCTGTTCATCGGCGGGCAACACCCACACCTCAACCCCACGCGCTGCTAAAGCGCAGCGGTGATCGGCAGACGCCTGCGCCGTCGTCGCCAGCACCGTCTGGCCGGGCAATGCCGGATCGTACACCTTGGCAGACAGCGGCACCCTCCCGCGACTATCGGCGATGATGCGTACCGGATGGCGAAGATCGCGTGGCGAACCCGGTTGATCACCGGTCAAGCGCGTGGTAAGAGAGGGGTCATCGGCAATCACCGTTCCCGCCCCCACGAGTACGGCATCGGTGACATTCCGCAGCGCATGCACACGCTGGCGCGACGCCGGATTGCTGATCCAGCGTGATTGGCCGGCGACGGTGGCGATCTTGCCATCGAGACTCATTGCAAACTTGGCGGTCACGAACGGCTGGCCAGTGGTGATATGTTTGAAATACGCCCGATTGAGTTGATAGGCCTCGGCAGCGCAGAGACCGTGATGCACGCGAATGCCGGCGGCGGCAAGTTGGGCATGGCCTTTGCCATTCACCCGCGGGTTGGGATCGCCGATAGCGTAGTAAACCTCAGCAATGCCGGCGGCGATCAGCGCATCAGTGCAAGGTGGCGTCCGGCCATAATGCGCGCACGGTTCCAGCGAGACGTACATCGTTGCCCCACGCGCAGCTTCACCGGCGGCGCGCAAAGCCTCAATCTCGGCATGGGGCGCGCCAGCCCGATGGTGATAGCCTTCACCGACAATACACCCATTGTTCACAATGACGGCGCCGACCATGGGGTTTGGACTAGTGCGGCCTTCCGCTTGCCGCGCAAGTTCGAGCGCGCGGCGCATATAGATGAGGTGTTGCGCAGACATAACGAAACCCCAAAGGAACGTTCTGGCGAACCTTGTTCCTTCGGGGCAACGTGAATCAGAACGTCCGGCAGACGAGTGACTGCCGCGTTCAATGAAAAACCCCGAACAAACAATGTGTTCGGGGCATGCCAATCATGCGCAACACAGCCCTACGAGAAGCGCGTAGAGCACACGTTGCAGCGAACCCTTCTTTCATCCCGACTGTACGGTCGGCCCCGGAATTTCACCGGATCGTGCAGATTGCCGATCACGACAATCCGCTCGTGGGCTATACCACCGATCGGGAATTGCCTGCTGTTCACGCACTGGCGAACCTCAGACTCACCCTGCCCCGAAGGTTGCGTATTGAGTTGTTACTTTATTGTACACCAACTAGCAAGCATGCGTAGCAAGCGTGCCCCCTCCGGCAGGAAACGTGAGACTCCCTCCCCCAGCGGGGGAGGGCTGGGGTGGGGGCTACCCAAAACCATTACCGCAGAGGACGCTGAGGACGCAGAGGGATGGGAGCGAGTGCGCGTCTTCAGGCGGAAAGCGTGCGCTCCCTCCCCCAGCGGGGGAGGGCTGGGGTGGGGGCTACCCAAAACCATTACCGCAGAAGGCGCTAAGGACGCAGAGGTATAGGAGCACGCCGGCAGCCCCCTTCCGGGGAAACGTGCGACTCCCTCCCCCAGCGGGGGAGGGCTGGGGTGGGGCAACCCAAAAAACCCTCTGCGCCCTCTGCGTCCTTCGCGTCTTTGCGTTAAAATCCTCTGCGCCTTTGCCCCCTTTGCGCCTTTACGTGTATCATTCGCTCTATGCACATCTTGCAACTCTACAAAGACTACCCGCCCGTCCATGGCGGTATCGAAGGCCATCTGCAACTACTCAGCGAAGGATTAGCCTCCCGCGGCCACCGGGTGACAGTGCTTTACGTCGCTCCGGGGAGCCAAGGCCGGCATGAATGGCGCAACGGGGTGGAACTCATCGCCACGCCACGCCTGCTCACGCTAGCCCGCGCGCCACTGAGCCCCGCCCTGCTCTGGCAGGCCGCCCGCTGCCGGCCCGACCTGATCCACTTCCACCACCCATATCCAGTTGGCGACCTCGCCCTGCTGACCACTCGCGCGCCGCTCGTCATCACCTACCACAGCGACATCGTGCGCCAGCGGGTACTAGGGGCGCTTACCGCACCGCTCATCCAGCGCACCTTACGCCGCGCTGCCCGCATCATCGTCGCTAGCCGAGCAATCGTGCAATCATCGCCATGGCTGGCCCGCCACCGCGAACGGGTGCGGATCGTGCCGTACGGCCTGCCGTCGCTGCCCTTGCCTGATCCGGTGCTGGTCGCTGACTTGCGCCGCCGCTTCCCCGGCCCCAATGCGCTCTTCGTTGGCCGGCTACGCTACTACAAAGGCATCGATCGGCTTGTGCGTGCGATTGCGCTGCTCCCGCACGGCCATGCGATCATTGCCGGCGGGGATGCCACTGTGCGCGGCAGTGATCTCGTTCGGTTAGCGAACGCATTGGGGATAGGCGAGCGAGTGCATGTGCTTGGCGCGGTTGACGACGCGACGCTACGCGCCCTCTACGCGATCGCTGATGTCTTTGTCTTGCCGTCGGTCGCCCGCAGCGAAGCCTTCGGCATTGTTCAGATCGAAGCCCAAATGGCCGGCTTGCCCGTGATCTGCACCGAATTGGGCACCGGCACCAGTTATGTGACCGTCCATGGTCGCACCGGTTTCGTCGTGCCGCCCGATGACCCGCCAGCGCTGGCCCGCGCCCTAGCCGAGCTGTTCGCCAACCCAACCCGCGCCCGCGCGCTAGGGATGGCCGGACGGGAACGGGCGATGGCTGAATTTCGCCTTGAACGGATGCTGGATCGGATCGAAGCGGTATATGCCGAGGTCGGCAACCGCGCCTAGCCGCGATATTGGCTTATAATACCGGCGTGGAACCGAATATTGGACGGAGCAACTATGATGGAACGCTTTGCCGCCTACATTGACGCCAACCGGGAGCGCTTTCGCGCCGAATTGGCTGATCTGATCCGCTTGCCCTCGGTCGCGGCCCAAAACCGCGGCATTGCCGAAACCGCAGCGTTCGTTGCGCAGCGGTTGCAACAGCTTGGCGCCGAAACTCGCCTGCTGACCGCTGATGGCGGCAACCCGATGGTCTATGCCACGATCGGCAACGGCCCGCGCACCCTGCTGATCTACGACCACTACGATGTGCAGCCGGCTGAACCGTTGGAACTGTGGGATAGCCCGCCCTTTGAGTTAACCGAACGCGATGGGAAGTGGTATGGTCGCGGTGTGGCCGACAACAAAGGCAACTTGATGCTGCGCATTCAAGCAATCGAGACGTGGCTAGCAACCCAAGGCGAGCTCCCGATCAAAATTATCTTTGCCATCGAAGGCGAAGAAGAGACCAGCTCGCGCACCTTGCCGGCCATTTGCCGCGACTACGCCGATCTGCTGCGCGCCGACGGCTGTCTGTGGGAAACGGGCGGGGTTGATTTAAGCGAGCGGCCCACCGTCACCTGCGGCGCCAAGGGCATTCAATATGTCGAGCTAGTCGCGCGCGGCGCCAGCTACGACCTGCACTCGTCGTATGCCACCTTTGTACCCAATCCTGCATGGCGGCTAACGTGGGCACTCAACACGCTCAAAGGCCCTGATGGACGGGTACGCATTCCCGGTTTCTACGATCGAGTGCGTCCCCCCTCAGAAGCCGACCTCGCCGCACTCGCCACCATTCCCTCCGGCGATGACGATGCCTTACTCGCCAGTTTTGGCTTGAGCGAATTTCTCGATGGCGTGCGCGGGATCGAGCGGCTGCGCCGCCATCTGTTTGAGCCGACCTGCACCATCTGCGGTCTCGTCAGCGGCTACACCGGCGAGGGCAGCAAGACGGTGCTGCCGAATGAAGCGCGAGCCAAGATCGACTTCCGGCTGGTGCCCGATATGGAACCGGCAGAGGTGTTGCAGCAGTTGCGCCGCCATCTCGACGCCGAGGGTTTCAGCGACATCGAGATCATCGATCTGGGTGGCGAACACCCCGCTCGCGGCCCGCTTGATGCAGCGATTGTGCAAGCCGCCGTCGCCTCGGCGCGTGACGTGTACGGCAGCGAACCGATCCTCTACCCGACGATGGCCGGCACCGGCCCGATCTACCCGCTCTGCACCGCGCTCGGCACCCCGGTCGCCAGCGGCGCCGGCTGCGGCTACCACGGCACCCGCGTCCATTCCCCCAACGAAAACATCCGCGTGGCCGATTATTGGCGCGCGATGCAATGGATGGGCAGCCTCATCCACCATTTCGCCCGGTCGTAGGGGCGGGGACGGTCGTAGGGGCACAGCGCTGCTGTACCCCTACGACCGCCCCTACCGTGCCCCTACGACCGCCCCCGGAACCCTAACAACCGCATGCCGTTCAACGTGACCAACAACGACGCCCCCACATCGGCCAACACTGCCATCCACATTGTGCCGAGACCAACCAGCACGAGTACGATAAACAGCAACTTCATGCCAATGCTAAACGCGACATTCGCCGCAATGGTGCGCATCGTCCGCCGGCTGAGCGCCACCGCAAACGGCAACTGGCGCA
Source organism: Chloroflexota bacterium (assembly GCA_030550625.1). Lineage (GTDB taxonomy): Bacteria > Chloroflexota > Chloroflexia > Chloroflexales > Chloroflexaceae > Chloroflexus. The sequence goes on from JAUQOZ010000029.1 coordinate 7,156, forward strand.
AATCGCCGCCGAGCAACGTGATATCGGCGGTCTCCATCGCCTGCGTCGTGCCGCCAGCGTCAGCGCCGATCGCGATGCCGACATCGGCGCTGGCCAGCGCCGGCGCGTCGTTGATGCCGTCGCCGACCATCGCGACCGCACCGTCAGGCCGGCGCAACTCGCTCACTGCCTGCGCCTTATCTTCCGGCAATAGGCCGGCCCGCACCTCATTGACACCGAGTTCGCCGGCAATTCGCTCGGCAGTCGCCGGTTCGTCGCCGGTCAACATCACTACTCGCAAGCCCTGATCGCGCAAAGTAGCAATCGCGCTGCGGCTCTCTTCACGCACGGTATCAGCGACGGTTATCGTGCCGCGATACCGGCCATCAACCCCGACCATCAGCGGCGTGCGCCCAAGTTGGCTATCATGCTTTGCGGCAAGGCAGTGCCATTCATCGTGGGCCAACGTCTGATCAAACACCCGGTGGCTGCCGATCAGCACCTCATTGCCGTTCACCACCCCCTGCACCCCCTTGCCTACCAACGCCCGCACCTGTTCGGCTGGCGGCAAATCAAGGCCACGATTGGCCGCCGCGCTGACAATCGCGTGGGCCAACGGATGCTCGGAACGGCGCTCGACCGCACCGGCCAGCGCCAGTAACTCATCGCAGGCTTCACAATGCCCGACCGGCGCAGCATCGGGCGCGCTGCACCCAACCGCGCGTAACGCCACCACCGCCGGCTTACCAGTGGTCAGCGTGCCGGTCTTATCCACCGCCACCGTCTTCACCCGCGCCAGCGTCTCAAGGTAGGCGCCACCTTTAATCAACACCCCGTGGCGCGCCGCCGCACTAAGGGCGCTGACAATGCTCACCGGCGTGCTGATCACGAGCGCGCACGGGCACGCCACTACCAGCAGCGCCAGACCGCGGTAGAGCCAGCCAAACGTATCGGGTGCGGGATTCCAAAACGGTTGGCCAAACAAGAGCGGCGGCACAATTGCTACCAGCGCCGCTAGCGCCACCACCAGCGGCGTATAGTAACGGGCGAAGCGATCGACAAACCGCTGCACCGGCGCGCGCCGCTCTTGCGCCTCTTGCACCAGATGGATCATACGCGCCACCGCACTCTCGGCGGCAGGCCGCTCAACGATCACCTCCAGACTTCCCTCCCCGTTCATTGTTCCAGCAAACAGCGCATCACCCGCACCCCGCTCGACCAACCGGCTCTCACCGGTAATCGGGGCCTGATTCACCAGCGAACTCCCGGCGGCCACCGTGCCATCAACTGGAATCCGCTCGCCGGGTTTGATCACAATCCGGTCACCGGGGCGCAACGCCGCCACCGGCACGACCTGCTCACCCATAGCGGTGAGCAAGGTCGCCGTGGGTGGGGTCAACTCCAACAGACTGCGAATGGCATGGCGCGCGCGGCTCGCCGTATAGCCCTCTAACGCCTCGCCGATCGCATACAGCACCATCACCAACCCTGCCTCGACATACGCACCAATAATTACCGCGCCAACCGCGGCAATCGTCATCAGCGCATCAATGCTCACCTCGCGGTTAGTGCGTAACGTGCGCCACGCATTGCGCGCCACCAACGGCCCCACCAGCGCCAACCCACCCAACGCCAACCCATCAATCCACCACGCCTCCCAACCTAACACCTCGTGCAGCACAATCCCCGGCAACACGAGCAGCAACCCGAACAGCGCCAATTGCGTCTCGCGCCGGCTGAGCATAAAGCGGAGAAAGGTCGGAGGAGGTTCAACCTTGGCTGTTGCCGCAGGCTCAGCTTCATACCCCAACTCGCGCACCCGCGCGATCACCGCGTCCGGGTCTACATCACCGGTAACGTGCAACGTCTCGGTGGTGAAATTGAGGCTGCACAACCTCACCCCTTCCAGCCGGGCCACGCCGCGCTCAACCGACCGCGCGCAATCGGGGCAATCCAAACCCTTAATCGTAAACTGCTGGTTGTCCATCGCAATACTTCCTCAGCAGTGCAAACATGCGGTTCATGCCCTCACTCTACTGCATTCAAGCACAAAGTCAAGGGGGATGAGTAAAAATGACACTATGTCTTAGATAAGGGATGCAATGATGAGACACAGCGGGGTTGGGAGAGTGTCTAATATAGAGAGGGGTTGCAGCAAATCATGCATAAGAGCGTTCCAACGCTCTACCATCGAGCAAGGGGATTGTCCAAATGGAGAGTGGTTGCAACAGGTGAAATGGTTGGGCGGATAATCCCGGCGCGCGCTTGTGCCCAACCCCAACAACCCTCTGCGCCCTTTGCGCCTTGGCTTCCTTTGCGCCTTGACGGAACTAGATAGCCGTCCGGCTCGTGCCATCACCATGACACTATGGCATAGAACGGTCGAGGCATCCAA
>JAUQOZ010000173.1 GCA_030550625.1 Chloroflexota bacterium
CGGGGGTGATGGCGGGCCAGCGGCCCGCGCTCCGGGATGGGGGAGGCGTTGCGATGCGCTGGTGTGCCCCCACCCCTTGCCCCTCCCCCGCTGGGGGAGGGGTGATGGGGAGCGTAGCATTGGGCTTTGAGGCATTGCACCGCGCTCAACTGTTTTAGCCGCGCCGCAATGCTCAGCCGGGGGTGATGGCGGGCCAGCGGCTTGCGCTTCCAGCGGCGACGATGATGACAAAGGTGCGCCTGTAACCGGCAAGGTGCGGTAGAATGACAATAACAGAGCGAGGCAAGCGCCACTTCTCGCTAGCGGGGGTGGCCGGTAGTATGAAGAGTGAGCAGTGATGGCAATCCCTATCATTCGTGATCTTGATGCCGCCCGCGCCGGTATTTTGCGGCGGACGCCGCTTGACGAGGATGCCGCAACGACCCGCGTCGTCGCCGAGATTATTGCCGATGTGCGGCAACGGGGCGATAGCGCGCTGCGCGAGTACACCTTGCGCTTCGACGGGGTAGATCCGACGGCGATTGAGATACCGCGAGAGCGGTGGGCAGCGGCGGCAGCCGATCTCGATCCGGCGTTGCGCCGCGCGCTATTGCTGGCGATTAGCGAAATTCGCCGCTTCCACGAGCGGCAACTCCGCAACTCATGGGTCGAATTTGGCGTCGAAGGAGCGCTGGGCCAGATTGTGCGCCCGCTCGACCGGGTAGGGATTTATGTGCCGGGGGGGGCGGCGCCGCTGCCGTCATCGCTGATCCACGCTGCGGTGCCAGCGCGGGTGGCCGGTGTGCGCGAGATTGTCGTCTGCTCGCCGCCGCAGCGTGCTACCGGCGAACCGGCGGCAATTGTGATGGCGGCGGCCCATTTAGCCGGCGTTGACCGGATGTTCGCAGTAGGCGGCGCGCAGGCGATTGCCGCAATGGCCTATGGCACTGCCAGCATCCCACGGGTAGATACGGTGGCGGGGCCGGGCAACCGGTACGTCATACAGGCAATGCGGATGGTGTATGGCACGGTGGGAGTGGTTAGCTTGCCGGGGCCGACCGAGACGTTGATTATCGCTGATCAGACGGCCAATCCGCGGGCGGTGGCCGCTGATTTATTGGCGCAAGCTGAGCATGTCGAAGCAAGCGCCATTTTACTGACCACTGATCAGATTTTGGCCGAACAGGTGCAGCACGAAGTCGAGCGGCAACTGGCGGCATTACCCGACGCAAACGCGCGCGCGGCGCGTGAAGCGGTCACGCAGCGAGGCGGGATTGTGCTGGTGCCCGATCTCGCGACGGCATTTCGCTTGGCCAATGAGTATGGGCCAGAGCATCTCTGCCTGCTGATCGCCGAGCCGTGGGCGTATGTCGGCGAGGTACGCAATGCCGGCGGCATCTTTTTGGGTGAAGAGTCGTTTGAAGTGTTGGGCGACTATGTAGCGGGGCCATCGCATATCATGCCTACGGAAGGAACGGCGCGTTACGCTTCACCGGTCAATGTCGATAGTTTTCGTAAAGTCATCTCGCTGGTCGGCGTCAATCGGGCCGGTCTCAGCCGGATCGGTCCGGCAGCGATGCGGCTAGCCGAAGCTGAAGGTTTGTTTGCCCACGCGGCAGCGGTGCGTGTGCGGCTTGAATCACTCGATACCGACGGGAGGGAATAAGATGTCGGGCTTTTTGGTGAGCTTTGTCAGCATTTTGTTTACCGTGCTGTTTTACGCCATTTTGGGGCGGGTGCTGGCCTCGTGGATTGATCCGCAGGGCAACTTTCCGGTGACCCGCTTTCTGCACGAGATTACCGAGCCGATTCTGGGGCCGATCCGGAGCATCATGCCCAATTTCGGCATGTTTGACCTCTCGCCGATTGTGGCAATGCTCGTCTTGCAGCTTCTTGAACGTCTGATCATTAGTGCAATTCGGTGAGACGACGGTGGGGTAAACCCACCACTGTGAGCGGATGGGTGAATGGCTGATAAAACCTTTCCGATACGTGCGCGGCGAGCTGGCAACGATCGGCTATTGCTCGCCGTGGTTTTTCTGGCCGGGATCGGCACGCTCGGCATCGAGATGGTGATGCCGCGTATGTTGGCGCCCTTTTTTGGCACTTCCCAGCCGATCTGGGCCGTGGTGATCGGGATGACGCTGGTCTATTTAGCAGTAGGCTACCGGTTGGGCGGGGTGCTCGCCGACCGGCGGCCCGATTGGCGACTCTTGTTTCAATTGATCGGCTGGGCCGGTCTGAGTTGCGCGATCATCCCGTTCATTGCCCGCCCGATCCTGAGCGTTGCGCAAGGCGCGCTGCGCAATGTCGCCGCTGGCGGTTTTCTGGCCGCACTGATTGGCGTCATCTTACTGTTTGCCGTGCCGGTCACGCTGATGGCGATGGTGGGGCCGTTTGCCATCCGGCTGCAACTACGCCAAGCCGAAGACGTCGAACGGGCCGGACGCACTGCCGGTACCATCTCGGCGCTCTCGACCATCGGCTCGATTATCGGCACCTTTTTGACCGTCTTGGTGCTCATTCCAACCATCGGCGTCGCCAGCACGCTCTTCCTCTTTGCCGGCTTCTTGGTCGTACTCAGCCTAATCGGGCTGCGCGATCCGCGCGGTCTGCTGCTGGTAGCGACCGTGGCGCTGTTAGCCGCTGCTTACCAACTCAATACCGGAGCGATCAAAGCAGCCGATTGCCGCAACTGCCGCTTGATTGCCGAATATGAATCGGACTACAACTACATCCAAGTGGCCGAGCAAGAGGTTACGTATGCGAGCGGTACGGTTGACCGGCGGCGAGTGTTGATTCTCAACGAAGGCTTGGCATTGCACTCGATCTACCGGTTGAAATACCGCGAAACCGGCGACCCGCTCGATCTGCTGACCGATGGCGGTCCGTGGGACTATTTCACCGTCGCCCCGTACCTCTACCCCAACACAAACCCGGATGATATCCGCTCGTTGGCGTTGCTAGGGGCGGCGGCGGGCAGCATTGCCCAGCAGTTTCTGGCAATTTACGGGCCTGATACTGTCATCGATGCAGTGGAAATTGACCGCAAAATCAGTGAAGTCGGGCGGCGCTACTTTGACATGGCCGACGGCACAGCGCAAGCGCCGTATTTCACGACCTACAACGATGATGCGCGCTACTGGCTGGCGCAGACTGACCGGCAATATGACGTAATCGGCATGGATGCCTACCACCAGCCGTATATACCCTTTCACCTGACGACGGTTGAGTTTTTTCAGGAAGTGAAAGCCAAGCTGACCCCACGCGGCGTCGCTGTGGTAAATGCTGGCCGGCCGGCCAGCGGCGATGACCGGTTGGTGAATGCGCTGGCCTCAACGATGGTCGCTGTCTTCCCGCAGGTATACATTATTGACACCCGGTTTAGCAATGCGATCGTGATTGGCGTCAACCAGCCGGTGGGAGACGGCGTGGTCAATTTTATTGAAAATGCGGCCCGGATCGACATCCCGGCCTTGCAACTGGTGATGTACTGGTCGCTCTATGAAGGCCGGTTCGGGCCGTTGCGCGAATTTACGCCGGCGATGGCGCAGTTCCGGCCCTTTACCGATGACCATGCGCCGGTAGAACAATTGATTGACGGCTTGATCTTCAGTGAAGCGGGCAAAATTGGCCAGTAGCGGGTTGACAACTTTGCGCAACTCATGTTACCTTTATATCGGTTAGTCAGACTGTTTCGGATAGGATCGAATTTGATGGGCAATTCGCCGTTGCAACACCGCTACCGTTTATGTTCGGCATTAGCCGGGCAAGCTGCCTGTTATTGCGCGTCACGTCACCGGTGCCGGCGCAGTATGGGCGGCGATAGTGCGGCGTTGCGCGCGATACGGGCTGTATCCTCCGCGAACCGCATCAGGCCGCTCTAGCGCGGGGCCATGACGCCCCCGGGCAAGAGCCTTTGTTATCGTGATAACATCGGTTCATGTTAAGGGGGGTGTCACTTGGCACAGCGAGTCCTCGTTTTGAACGCAAGTTATGAGCCGCTGCAACTGATTTCAGTGCGGCGTGCGCTCATCCTCCTCTTGCAAGAAAAAGCTGAGTTGGTCGAGGCGGCGATGCAGCATCTGCGCGCCCAATCGGTCACGTACAGCGTTCCGCTCGTCATCCGGCTGGTGCGATACATCCGCATTCCGCGCCAATTACGGCTGCCCTGCTCGCGGCGCGGCGTCTTTGCCCGCGATCGCGAGACTTGCCAGTATTGCGGCCAGCAGCCGGGCCGAGCGCACCTGACGATGGATCACGTGGTGCCACGCTCGCAAGGCGGGCTGACGACGTGGGATAATGTGGTGACGGCCTGCCGCGATTGCAATCATCGCAAGGGCGGGCGCACCCCCGAACAGGCGAACATGGTATTGCTCTCGACGCCGCGCCAGCCGCAATATTTGGCCTTTGCCCTGCTTGGCGAGCTTGAGCGGCATGATGTCTGGCGCAAGTATGCCTACACCTAAGCGCCGGCTGGGTGATCAGGGGGAACAGATTGCCGCCGCTTATCTCGAACAGCGCGGCTACACGCTGATCACCCGCAACTGGCGTTGTCGCAGCGGCGAAATCGATCTGGTCGCCCGTGACGGCGACCAGATTGTTTTTGTCGAAGTGCGCACGCGCCGCGATGAATACGCGCTGGAATCGATTACGGCGCACAAGCGGCAACGATTGATCACCCTTGCGTACCACTATCTCGCTGAGCACAACGCTCCCTCAACGACTGACTGGCGGATTGATGTGGTAGCCTTGACCATCACCGGCGGGAGGCTGGTGGTCAGTGACCACATCGTCGCGGCAATTGGCGAAGAGTAACGCCAGCCCAACCAGCCGTTCTGCGCAAATCTGTGCATGTCATCACAATTCAAAGTAGTCATTGATCGTGTATCATGAGGCCAACTGACGGGCGCAGCCTACTTGAGGAACTGCGCCAGCTATGCTATATTACGCACAAGATTTGACATTTAGAGAAGTCGTAGCATTGCTCGCCGTGAAACAGCGGCACACTATCAGGTTATGGGGCTTGGTCGATGGTGCGCAACCGGCCTATCGGGCGTGTGAGGCGAGCAATGCTCTAGAAATGTTTGCTGTGTGGAAACGCCGTTGACGATTGTGGGTCATCTGGCCCCTGATCTCGACTGCCTCACCGCAATCTGGCTGTTGATGCGGTTTGGCCCGGCGAAAGATGCCGATTTACAATTTGTGCCAGCCGGGCGAACGTGGCGGGATCGGCCGGTCGATTCTGACCCTCACGTAATTCATGTCGATACCGGCGGTGGCCGGTTTGACCATCACCAAACCAACGATCCGACGCTCAGCGCGGCTGAGCTGGTACGGCGGGCCGTTGCGCCAAACGATGAAGCCCTGCGCCGGTTGGTTGATCAGGTGACGCGGATCGATCATGCCGATTATCGGCCGGGGCATGTCTTTTTCAATATTACCGATTTAATTGCCGGCTACAATGCGCTCTACCCGAATCGGCCCCATCACGTCGCGCAGGCGATGCTGGCCAATCTCGATGCGTGGTACGAGCACGAGGTGCGCCAGTTGCGGTTTGAGCAAGCGTTCCAGCACCGGCTCGAGTTTGACACGCCGTGGGGATTAGGGATTGCGGTGCAGAGTGCCGATGGCGGTTCGTCGCGGCTGGCGTTTAGTTATGGCGCGGTGCTGTTTGCCTACCGCGACCGGCGCGGCTATATGGGGGTGACGGCCCAGCGCCGCTCGAACGTTGATCTGCAACCAGTGTACGAAACGCTGCGCCAGTGTGACAGCCAAGCCGACTGGTACCTGCACCCCAGCCATCGTCTCTTGCTCTGCGGCACGCCGAAAGCGCCGCCGCGCCACTTCTCACAGCTCTCGCTCGAAGAGCTGGTTGAGATTATTCGCCGGCAGTAGCGCTGTTGTTTGGCGATGGCGCAGCAATGAGGCTGCGCCTATGCCTGTTCCCTCGCTTGTCACGGCGCGCTGGCTTGGGCGCCGTAACGCCAGTGCCGCTCCCGTTGTTTGGCGTAGCGATATGCTATAATTGTGAGGAGACATATCCGAACAGTTGTAGTGGAAACCTTCGTGCGCGACTTCACCTCATTTGACGACATCTTTAGCCGCCCGCCGAATGATAACTTCGAGCTGCTCAAGGCATGGGCAGGGACGACGCTGGCCTTCGCGATTATGCAGACCGGCGCATCGCGCTTGCTCAGCAGCGAGTTTGTAACCAATCTCATCGTAGCTGCGATTGTGGCCGGGATCGGGTTTGTGCTGCACGAATTAGCCCACCGGGTGGTGGCGCGCGGTTACGGCGCGCAAGCCCATTTTATGGCCAACGATCGCTGGTTGCTGTTGTCAATTCTGATTAGTTTCTTGGGCATTTTTATCGCTGCGCCGGGCGCGGTCTGGCACCGTGGCAGACTCACTGTGCGCCAGAGCGGGATTATTGCGCTGGCCGGGCCGGTGACCAATCTGGTGTTGTCAGTCCTCTTTCTCTTCCTCTTCGTTCCGGTCATCGTGCTGCGCCCGCCGGCGTTTGATCTCTTGATCACCATCTGCTATGTAGGCTTTCGGTTCAACGCTTGGATCGGTCTGTTCAATATGATCCCAGCCGGCCCGTTTGACGGCGCGAAGGTGCTGGCATGGGATTGGAAAGTCTTTGCCGTCACCGTGGCGATTGGCGTCGGTTTGACCTTCTTACTCAGTGATAGCGCACTGTTTGGGTTCTTGCAGACGCTGGCCCGGATGTTTTAGATGAGGATGCGATGCGTACTCCCTTGATTGCCGGCAATTGGAAGATGTACAAGACGATCGGTGAGGCGACGGCGCTCGTGCGCGATCTGCTCGCCGGTCTCGGCCCGTTGGCCGATCGGGAAGCGATTGTATGCCCGCCGTTTACCGCGTTGGCTGCGGTGGCGCCATTGGTGGCCGGCAGCCAGTTGGGGTTGGGGGCGCAGAATCTCTACCCCGAAGCGCAGGGAGCTTTTACCGGCGAGGTCTCGCCGGTGATGCTGGCCGACGTTGGCTGCCGGTATGTGATTGTCGGCCACAGCGAGCGGCGGCAGTATTTTGGCGAAAGCGATGCGTTCGTCAATCGGAAGTTGCGGACGGCGTTGGCGCATGGCTTGCGCCCGATCGTCTGTGTCGGCGAGAGCAAGCCGCAGCGTGACGCTGGTCAGGCCGAGCCGATTGTGACGGCGCAAGTGCGGGCGGCGTTGGTTGAGGTGACACCGGAACAGATGGCGGATGTGGTGATCGCTTACGAGCCAATTTGGGCGATTGGCACCGGTGATACGGCGACTCCGGCGGATGCGCAGGCGATGCACGCTGCGATCCGGGCCACGCTCGCCGATCTGTACGGCGCTGAAATTGCCGCTACGGTGCGGATTCAGTACGGCGGGAGCGTGAAGCCGGATAATATTGATGAATTGATGGCCCAGCCCGACATTGATGGCGCGTTAGTTGGCGGCGCCTCATTGCAGGCCGCAAGTTTTCTCCGTATTATCAACTATCAGTAAATGGAACCTGAACGTAGCGCAGGGCAAGGTTTGGCGGGCGACGGTTGCTGCAACCGTCGCCGTTTGTGCTTGTATGCCGTAGGCAGCGGATCGTGGAGGTGCAACTTGCGTGAAATATTCAAATTGCGTTCGTGGTCATTACAATAGAAATAGCCTCATCGCTTAGATGCAATCTTGATTGTAAACGAAACTCATGCAGGAACTGTTGATCATTATTGCGCTGGCATTAGCGAACGGCGCTTTTGCTGCTACCGAATTGGCGGTCGTCTCGGCGCGACGCGGGCGGCTTGAGCAACGCGCCGAGGATGGCAGCCGGGGAGCGGCGATCGCGTTGCAATTGCAAGAAGACCCCGATCGCTTTCTCTCAGCAGTGCAGATCGGGATCACGCTGATCGGCACGCTGAATGGCGTCTTTGCCGGCGCAACCTTGACCGGCCAGCTTGCACCGTGGATCGCTCAGTATCCGTTGCTAGCTCCGTATGCCGACCAACTCGCCCAATTTCTGGTCGTGCTGCTGGTGACGTATTTGTCGCTGGTGCTGGGTGAGCTGGTGCCGAAGCGGATTGCGTTGCAGAGCGCTGAAGCGATTGCGACGCTGATGGCGCGTCCAATGTTGTTGCTGGCCCGGATCAGCACGCCGATCATCGCACTGCTCAGCTTGTCCACCCGTCTGATCTTGACCCTGATCGGGCGGGCGAATGTAGAAGAAGAGCGTGTCACCGAAGAGGATATTCGGGCGCTGGTGCGGGAAGGGGCGGAAACCGGCGAGGTCGAACCGCAAGAGCAGCAGTTTATTGATCGGGTCTTCAAATTTAGCGATCGGGCCGTGCGCCACATTATGACCCCGCGCCACGAAGTTGAGATGGTGGAAGCTGATCGCACGCTCGGCGAGGTGATAGATGAGTTGTTAGCCAGCGGATACTCGCGCTTTCCGGTCTATGAAGAGACACCCGATCAAATTGTCGGGATTGTGCATGTGCGCGATTTACTGCTGCTCTACCGCAAGAAGGGCGAGCAGGCATTGGTGCGTGAAGCGGTCTCGCCGCCGCTCTACGTCCCTGAGAACAGCCGCGCTTCAGCGCTGCTGACCACCTTTCGCCGCAGCCGCCGCCACATGGCGCTAGTGGTGGGTGAATTGGGCGGGATTGAAGGAGTGGTAACACTCGAAGATGTGTTGGAAGAGATCGTCGGCGAGATTGATGATGAATACGATGACGCTACCCCGCCGCCGATCGTGCGGCGCGAAGACGGTTCATACCTCGTCGAGGGTTCGTTACCGATTGACGAGGTGCGCACGTTGCTCGACGTGGATGAGTTGCCTGACGAAGAGACCTACCGTTACGAGACGCTAGCCGGGTTGGTAATCAGCTTGATCGGCCAGATTCCCACCGCCGGCGATGTGGTGCGGTGGGGCGGCTGGCGATTTGAGGTGGTCGATATGGACGGGTTGCGGGTTGATAAGGTGTTGATCGCGCGCGAGCCGGAGGCGGGCAATAAAGTGGCGTCGATGTCGTAGAGGACGGTAGGACGGGGGTGGATGGCAACTCATCCCTGCGAGTGGGTTTAATAGCGGATAGAGCATCTGAATCTAGCGCCCGGCTTCGCATTGCCGGGTGAGGGGTACTCCGCGGGTTGAATAGCCACGAAAAGCCACAAAAAGCACAAAAAGCTAAGCGGTTTTGTATCGCTTGGGGGCCTTTGTGGCTATTATTACTGATGGCCCCCACCCCCAACCCCTCCCCCGTTGGGGGAGGGGAATGTTTGTGTACCGCAGAGGGCGCGGCGGACGCCGAGGGTGAACACCATAACCTTTGCGTTCTTGGTCTTGGCGGAGCCGGACAGCCGTGCGGCTCTACTGCGTTCTTGGCGGAGCCGGACAGCCGTGCGGCTCTACTGCGTTCTTGGCGGAGCCGGACAGCCGTCCGGCTCTACTGCGCCTGTGCGTTTGAAACCTCTGCGCCTTTGTGTTTGCCCCCACCCCCAGCCCCTCCCCCGCTGGGGGAAGGGTGATGGGG
>JAUQOZ010000273.1 GCA_030550625.1 Chloroflexota bacterium
TTTAGGCGAGTGATTGATGTTTTTACCGGAGGGGGGCGCCGAGGCGATGTTACCGCAGGGGGCGCAGAGGACGCAGAGGGTGGGGCGACCCACGGCGCGCATCTTCCCTCTGCGTTCTCGGCATTCTCGGCGGTCACATGTCCCCTGCGCCCTCCGCGTCCTCTGCGGTCACATGTCCCCTGCGCCCTCCGCGTCCTCTGCGGTCACATGTCCCCTGCGCCCTCCGCGTCCTCTGCGGTAAACCCATGACTACCCGCGTGTTTGCTGGCCCCACCAACTACCGGCGCGCTCAGCCAAATCGCTACCGAGCCAGCGATCGAGCAACACCAGCGGCGTCTTGGCCAAGCGGGGCCGCCAGCCGGCCAATGTCAACGTGTACGCTGCATAGCGTAGCGCCGCCCGCAGCGAGCCATTGCGCGCTTCGAGGTTGGTCATCGCCGCGTAAATATCGGCCAACACCTCGCGCCGCGCCGGCGACAGCTCTGGCATCACGGTAAAAGTTTGCTCGGCGATCTGCAACCACTCGCGATAAAAACCGGCAAACTGCGCCACCGTTTTCGATGCGGCGTGGAGCCGGTAGGTCGCCACCACGGCAGACGTGGGTTGAAACGGGCCGAGTTGGGCCAACCGCACCCAATACGCAGTATCTAGCGCGTAACGCATACGCAGATCGAGCGGGCCAGCCAATCCGGCTGCTGCCCGGCGGATAAAGACCGTCGGCTGGACGGGGATGAGCAAGCGCAGCAGGGCGAGCGGATGGTAGGGGCGGGCCGCGATGGTGCGCAACGGCTGGCCCTGCGCATCGGTATAGAGCGCGTCGGCATAGACAGCAACCGCCGCCGGATGCGCTTGCAACGCCGCCACCTGCGTGGCAATCGCCCCCGGCAGGTAGGTATCGTCGCTATTGAGCCATGCCAACACCGATCCGCGCGCCCGCGCCCAACCCCGGTTAATCGCATCGGCTTGGCCGGCATCCTTGCCGACCACCACCTGCACCCGCGCATCGCCAGCAAACGCGCGCAACACCGCTGGCGTCTCATCACTGCTGCCGCCGTCAATCACCCACACTTCCAGATTGGGATACTCTTGCGTCAAGATACTGCGCAGCGTATCGCCAATGTAGCGCCCTTGATTCAGCGACGGCACCACAATGCTCACCAACGGCTGCGCCGGATCGCGTATCACTGGCGGCGGTAGATGTGTAGTGAGCTGGGCGTATTCCGCCCAGAGCGGATATTCAGCCGCGAGCGGGAGCATAGGTTTGATCCTTGCCGATACGAGCGGTCTCTGGTACCATACCGGCTACACGTATTCCGCTTGCCGGCTGCACGACTATGACCGCACCACAACCAGCGTCAGCGTTGAACGGGTTGCGCCTGTTGGCCGACGAAACTCGCTGGAAGCTCATCACCGTCTTACGCGACAGCGACCGGCAAGTCGCTGAATTGGTGGCGGCAACCGGCTTGGCCCAAAATCTGGTTTCGTACCACTTGAATATGCTGCGGCAAGCTGGGTTAGTCAACGCCCACCGCAGCGACGCTGACGGGAGGGTGATCTACTACAGCTTGCACCTCGCTGCGCTCACGGCTCTGCTCGCCCAAGTCGGGCACGAATTGGCCCTGCCGGAACCAACCCCGCCACCGTTGCCGCCCGTCACAGTCGCGTTCTTGTGCCGCGCTAACAGTGCCCGCTCGCAGATGGCCGAAGGCTGGCTGCGCGCGCTGAGCGGCGGGCAAGTGCGGGCAGTGAGCGCCGGCACCCAGCCGCAACCGATCCACCCACTAGCCATCGCCGTAATGGCGGCGGCTGGCGTACACATAGATCAGCAGACCGCTAAACCGATTGAAGCGATCCTCAATCAGCAACCGCAGGTCATCGTCACCGTATGCGACATTGCCCGCGAAGAGTGCCCGGTCTGGCCCGCCGCTGCCCGCCAGCTTCACTGGAGCATCGCTGACCCGGCGGCGGTGACCGGTGACGATGATCAACGCTACGCCGCATTTGTCGCCGCGCGCGACGAGTTGCGCGAACGGGTGCGCGGTTTGTTGGCGCTGTTACCAAGGTGGTTCAACGTGCAGTGACGCGCAAACATCACCTCACCGATCGCCATCGGCTGCCAAATAGTCGGCTCGCGGCGGGCTAAAGGTGTCGATCGCCAACGTCTCTTCCAGCGTCCAAACCGCATGCGGCGTACCGCCGGGAATAGCAACCGAACTGCCGGCAGCGGCTTCGATCAGTTCGTCGCCAAGCTGAAAACGCAAATGACCTCGCACGACATACGCCACCTGATCTTCGGGATGGCTATGCAACGGCACATGACTACCCTCGGCCAGTCGCACTTCCATCTGGTACATCCGCTCGGTCAAGGCAATGCGCCGCCGGAACACGCCGGGAAACAATTCGATCCATGGCCGTTCGGACATGGGGGGCCTCCTGTATTAGGGATGATCGCGCCGATCTTGCCGTGATGATACCAAAAAAATCATCGCGCCGCGCGGCGCGATGGGGTGATCCAGATCATGTTGATAACCGTCCCGACGGGGGCGATTCAGCGCACGTTGATATCTGTGGAGCCGCACGGCCGTGCGGCTCTACGGGGGCATTTTATCCGGTGGTTTGGTAGGTCGCCAACACGGCGCCAGCTTCGACTGTCGCGCCGACTTCGACCCGCACCTCGCCGATCGTGCCATTATGCGGGGCGGTGATCTCGTTCTCCATCTTCATCGCTTCCACGATGAACAACACTTGGCCGGCTTCGACCTGCTGGCCGTGGGCCACCCGCACTGCCACCACCCGGCCTTGAATGGGGCTGATCACGCCATCAACCGGCGCGGCCAGCGCCGTCTTCTTTGGCGCCACGCGGCGCGGCGCTGGGCCGCGCACCGCCGCCGGCTGGGACGGGACAAGGCTCATACCATCGCCAAACACAGCCACTCCAAACCGCCGCCCATTCACTTCCACCGTAAACCGGCGCGGTTCCGGGGCCGGCTCTGCCGGGGCCGGCGTGGCTGCCGGCGGCATCAGCTCGGCTGTGCGGGTGAGCAGCTCTGGGTGGCGCGGAATGAAGTTAACCGTCGCCGCGCCAGCCACAAAAACCGGGTGTTCGAGGGCGGCAAGGTGGAAGGGGATGATCGTGGTGACGCCTTCGATGCGGTACTCGGCCAACGCCCGCCGCATGCGCGCAATCGCCTCCTTGCGGTCGGCTCCCCACGTAATCAGCTTCGCCAACAGCGAATCGTAGTGCGATGGCACAGTGTAATTGGCCCGCACCCCGCTATCCACCCGCACCCCCAACCCCACCGGCTCGCGGTACTCGCCGATCGCACCCAACGCCGGGCGGAAGTTGTGCAGCGGGTCTTCGGCGTTGATCCGGCATTCAATCGCGTGGCCGCGCGGCACGAGGTCTTCCTGCTTCAACCACAGCTTCTCGCCTTGGGCGATCCGAATTTGGGCCGCGACCAGATCGACGCCGTAGACCATCTCGGTCACAGTGTGCTCAACCTGAATGCGGGTGTTCATCTCAAGGAAATAGTACCGCCCATCTTGATAGAGAAATTCGAGCGTACCGGCGCTGACATAGCCGACCGCTTTGGCCAGACGGACTGCCGCCGCCCCCATCTCGGCGCGCAGCTCAGGGGTGAGCGCCGGCGAAGGGCATTCCTCGATCAGCTTTTGATGACGGCGCTGCACCGAGCAGTCGCGTTCGCCGAGCGATACCGCATTGCCGTAGCCATCGGCCAGCACCTGTATCTCGATGTGGCGCGGGTCGTCGAGATACTTCTCGACGTAGAGTTCGCCGTTCTTGAAGGCGACCTCTGCTTCGCGACGGGCCGCCGCAAACGCCTCCTCCACCTCTTCCGGCGAGCGCACCACTCGCAAACCGCGCCCGCCGCCGCCGCCGACCGCCTTAATCGCAATCGGGTAGCCAAACTCCTTCCCCAACCGCTTCACTTCAGCCGCATCGGCCACCGGCTCAAGCACGCCGGGCACCAGCGGCACACCCGCCGCTGCCGCTTCGCGCCGGGCCGCCGTCTTACCACCCATGCGTTCCATGGCTTCCGCCGGCGGGCCGATAAAGACTAATCCAGCGGCATGAACCGCCCGCACAAAGTTGGGGTTTTCAGCCAGAAAGCCGTAACCGGGATGGATCGCCTCAGCGCCGGTGGCTTTGGCGGCGCGAATAATCGCTTCGATGTTCAGATAGCTCTCAGCCGGCGATGGCGGGCCAATCAGATAAGCATCGTCGGCGTAAGCCACATGGGGCGCATCACGATCGGCCTCTGAATAGACGGCCACGCAGCGCAGACCCAATTCGCGGCAGGCGCGCATCACGCGCAAAGCAATCTCGCCGCGGTTCGCAACCAGTACTGTACGAAACATTGCAGCCGCTCCTCAATGCTGCTTGCGCCGCTTCAACGTTGTGCGGCGCGGGTGCCAATTGTAGCATAGCGCGCAGTGTTACAGAGATGGTATCAGCCGGCCTAACACCTGTTCGGCAGCGTAAGCAGCCCGCAGCAGCAGCGGTTCGTTCCACGGGCGAGCCACCAGTTGCGCCGCGCGCGGCAAGCCGTCATCACCCATCCCCGCCGGCAAGCTCAGCGCCGGCCAGCCGAGGAAGTTCCACGGCCCGGTGAATGAGGTCGGCGTCGGCACCCCTAACGCCGGCGCTGGGCTGGGTACAACCGGCGTGATCAGCAGATCGACATCGGCCAAGCGCGCTGCCACTCGCCGCCGCAACGCCGCTCGCGTCTGCTGCACCCGCGTCACATCAGCCGGCGAATAGATAAATGCTGCCAAAATGCGGTGGCGCATAAACTCGCCATAGTCATCGAGTCGGGTGCGCAGCCATGGCAAATGCAGCGCCGCCGCTTCCATCGCCAACAGCGCCTGATTAAGCAAGCGCAGCTCTTCCAGTTCAGGCATGTCAATCGGTGTTACGATCGCCCCTTGGCCGGCCAGCGCATCGGCGGTGCGCTGCATCGCCGCCAGCTCGGCGGGGCCGGCCATCGCCTGCCCGCTGCCGTCGGCAGTGACCAAACCCACGCGCAAGTTGCGAACCCCGGCCACCAACCCGCCGCCGGTAAAGTCGGGCGCCGGGCGCAAGGTGCGCGGATCGCGCGGATCAGGCCCGGCGATCACGCTCAGCACCAGCGCCGCATCGGCGACGGTGCGCGTCATTGGCCCGGCGTGATCTAGCGACCACGAGAGGGTAAAGCCGCCGGCCAAACTCACCCGGCCATGGGTCGGCTTGAGACCCACGATCCCGCAGTGGGCCGCCGGGATGCGGATCGAGCCGCCGGTGTCGGTGCCGATCGCGGCAAACGCCATGCCGGTCGCTGTCGCCACGCCGCTGCCGCTGCTGCTGCCGCCGCTATCACGCTGGCGGTCGTAGGGATTAGCCGTCGGGCCGTAGTGCGCATTGTTCGAGCCGGGCGAGTAGGCGAACTCCGACATGCGGGTTTTGCCGATGATAATCGCGCCGGCGGCGCGCAGCCGTTCGACGACGGTCGCGTCGGTCGCTGCCATCACGCCAGCGCGAATCCGTGAACCTGCTGCCGTCGGGTAGCCGGCTACGTCGAACAGATCCTTCACCGCCACTGGCACGCCGTGCAGCGGGCTGCGCACCTTGCCCGCCGCTAGTTCGGCATCGGCGGCGCGGGCATCGGCTAGCGCGCTCTCGGCCATCACGATCTGGAAGACGTTCAACTCGGCATCATAATCAGCAATCCGCTCCAACGCCTGCTCAGCCAGCTCCACCGCCGAGACCGTCCGCCGCTGCAATTGGTTAGCTATGCCGAGGATCGTCGTCGGGTCATCGCTCACTGGCAGGCCGCCGTTGGGCGGGCTAGCTGCCGGCGGCAGGCTGGCCGCGTCGAGCATATCGGGCAACTGTTCGTGATCAACCGCATCGAGTAGACGTTCGACGTCGGGCAGGCGGCTGAGAAACCCCTTTTCGATAATGCCGGCAAAATCGGATTCGGTGGCCGGAATGCCGGCGGCGCGCAATGCGGCTCGTAACCGGTCGATGATGGTGTCGTTGGGCATGCTATCCTCACGTTGTCATCATGGGCGGCGGTGGGACGACGCACGGCCGTGGGGAGACGCACGGTCGTGGGGAGACGCACGGCCGTGCGTCTCTACATTATCTTAAACATTCGTGCGCGGCCCGCCGCCCGCTGTCGATCGCGCCATGCACTGTCTGCGGGTTACTGTCATGGGCGGTGGCTTCGCCGGCGAAATGCAGATTGCCTGCCGTCGCCGCCAACACTGGTCGCGCCCACGCCATCCCCGGCGGCAGATGGGCATACCCGCCGCGCGCATATTCGTCGGCGGCCCAGCGGTAGCGCCGGAAGCCTACGCAGTGCGCCGCTACATCGTCACGGCCCAGCAAGCGGCCCAGTTCCGCCAACCCCAACTCTCGCACCGTCGCATCCGGCAGGCGGTCGAGCGCAGCCGCGCGTTCGGCGGTGACGTAACAGCAAAGCAGCGGCGCGGCCAGATCGGGATGGGCCGGCGTCCACCAGCGGGCAAAGAGGCCGTTATGGGCGGCGTAGGCAAAGCCGGCATCCCACAACGGCGCATCGAACCAGAAGAAGTGTTTCGTCGCCGGGCGCGTGCGGAAGGCGGCAATCGCCGCCTGTTTGCGGGCCGAGAGCGGCGGGTCGAAACGGATCATCCCGGCGGCCAGCACGGCTACCGGCACAGTAACGATGCAGCGCCGTGCGGTTATGATGCCAGCAGTCGTATGTACTGTCACCCTGTCGCCGTGATCGCTGATCGCCCGCACCGGCTGGCCGAGGCGCAGATCGAGATCGCGGGCCAGCCACGCCAAGAGGGTGTCGTACCGTTCGCGCAGCCGGAACTCGCGCGGCCCGGCCCGATCGACCCGCTGCTCGCGGGCCGCATCGAGGCAACTGAGCGTCTCGGCTTCAGCGCAGCAGGTCTGTGCTAGCACCACATCGGCAATCGCCAAGGCGGCTGGGGCTAAACCGCTGCGCCGTAATTCATCCGCCAATGAACGATCGTCCGCGCCATCGGGATAACGCGCGGCCAGCGCGCTCCACACCGCACGCGCTTGCGTGATCGCCTGCCGCGCCGGATCGTCCGGCGGCAACTCGTTGACCGGACGGGCCGGCGCGCCCCAGCGCAAGCCGTTATACCGATCCACCTCGTCAAGCGTCAATCCAGCCGTTTCCGCCAGCTCGACCGTGCTCGTCTGCGCGCCGTGGATCAGCTCGGCCCCCAACTCAATCGGGTACCGCCCGCAACTGCGCTCCGTCCAGATTCGCCCGCCAATCCGGGGCCGCGCCTCGACCACCGCCACCCGCGCGCCGGCGTCGTGCAAGGTGCGGGCCGCTGCCAATCCCGCTGCACCGGCCCCAATCACCACCACATCGAGGCGATCATCAGCTCTTGTTCCGGCCATGCTTCCGTTTATCCCCGTTCCCGTCTCTCGCATCGCTTGATCAACCAGCAGGTCTAATAACCCAAACCGCCCGCTCAAATCCCAATCGAAACGTATTTGATATCAAGATACTCATCAATCCCGGTCGGCCCGCCCTCGCGCCCGATCCCGCTCTGCTTGACGCCGCCGAACGGCGCTTGGGCGGTCGAAGGGATCGGATCGTTAATCCCGATGATACCGTATTCCAACCCTTCGGCCAACCGCCAAACCCGGCCCACATCGCGGGTAAAAGCGTAGGCGGCCAACCCGTAAGGCGTGTCGTTCGCCATCCGGATCACCTCTGCCTCATCATCGAAGGGGATGAGCGGCGCGACCGGGCCAAACGTCTCTTCGCGCGCGACGAGCATATCGCTGCGCGCATCGAGCAGCACCGTCGGTAACCAGAAGTTGCCGCCGAGCGGGGCCGGGCCGCCGCCAACCACCACTCGCGCCCCGGCGGTGAGCGCATCCTGCACGTGGCGCTCGACCTTGCGGCGGGCCTGTTCGTCAATCAGCGGGCCGATATTCACCCCCGGCTGCAAACCATCGCCAACCGTCAGCCGGGCCACTTCGGCGGCGAAGCGTTCAGCGAAATCGGCATAGATCGGGCGCTGGACGAAAATCCGGTTCGCGCAGACACAGGTCTGGCCGGCGTTGCGAAACTTCGAGGCGATCGCGCCGCGCACCGCCGCATCGAGATCAGCATCGGCAAAGACAATAAACGGCGCATTACCACCCAATTCTAGCGACACCCGCTTGAGCGTATCCGCCGAGCGGCGCATCAGCTCCTTGCCGACTTCGGTGCTGCCGGTGAAGCTAATCTTACGCACGCGGGTGTCGGCGAAGATCGTATCGGCAAAAGGCCGCGGGTTTTGGCAGGTGATGATATTGACCACGCCGGGAGGCGCGCCGGCTTCGGTAAAGAGCTGGCCGAGCGCCAGCGCCGAGAGCGGCGTCTGCTCGGCAGGCTTGGCGATCACCGTACAGCCGGCAGCGAGGGCCGGCCCCAGCTTGCGAGTAATCATCGCGCTGGGGAAGTTCCACGGCGTAATCATCGCCACCACCCCGACCGGCTGGCGCAAGACCAGAATCCGCTTGGCGTTGGTCGAAGCCGGGATGGTCATGCCATAGATGCGCTCGGCTTCGCCGGCAAACCAACTGAGGAAACTAGCAGCATACGCAATCTCACCCCGCGCCTCGGCCAGCGGCTTGCCCTGTTCGAGGGTCATAATCGTCGCCAGCTCTTGCTGCCGTTCCAGCATCAACCCTGCCACCCGGCGCAACAGCGCGGCCCGCTCGCCAGCCGGAGTCGCTGCCCACCCCGGCTGCGCCGCCACCGCCGCCGCAATCGCTAGCCGCGTCTCGGCCACGCCGGCGTCGGGCACATACCCCAACACCGTGCCATTCGCCGGATTAACTACTGCAAAGGTTGCGCCACTCTCTGCCTCGCGCCACTCGCCATTGATCAACAAGCGCAACGGCAGCGTTGCCAACGGCCCTTCTACTGCCACGGTCATCGTCCGCTCCTTCCCAAGCTCGCAGGTGGTGCGGCAGCCAAACGGCCGCACTCCAAAGCGTCATACGTTGTGCCAAACCATTCTGCCTCGCTCTATTGTACCGCGCTTGCGGCAAGCGGTGCAGCCATCCATCCCCTCTCCCCGGTTGTCATTGCGAGCCGTGCGCAGCGCGGCGAAGCAATCCCCCGCGAGCACGGGCGAATCTTGTTTAGGCATCTGTTCCGCTGACGGGGGAGATTGCTTCGGGGGCTGCGCCCCCTCGCAATGACAACCAACCACACCCCTGCTTCACGCCTGTCCTTTCGCCGAGCGGAGGGGCAGCGGCGGAATATGCCACGCTCCCGCCTCCAGCGGGGGAGGGCTGGGGTGGGCAACATGCATTCACCACAACGAATCACCCTCTTGACAACCCCATACCAATAGTGTAAAATTGACACTAGACGGGTATAGCCCGTTTTTCAACCGGCACTATTTAGTGTCAATAAGACACTTACAAGGAGGCGCGCCATGATGGCCATCGTGA
>JAUQOZ010000257.1 GCA_030550625.1 Chloroflexota bacterium
CCCTGCGCGACGCCCTCACCCTCACCCCCACCCCCTCTCCCACATTGCGGGAGAGGGGCGCTACGGGGTTCCGTGCCAGCGATGCCTCCCCCGCCACGCAGCGGCTCCCCCTCTCCTACCGTCAGGTGGGAGAGGGGGCCGGGGGGTGAGGGCCGGCCTGCATCCCGTGGTATCGCCTGCGGAGTGCGGGCGGCTCGCTTGCTGGCTAGCAGTCTGCTACGGCGATGTGTCATCCCTCTTGCAAAAATTCCAGCACCAGTTGGTGGAAGCGGTCAGCCGCTTCGATCATCGGGAAGTGACCGCAATTGGGAATGATCTCTAGCCGGGCGTGGGGCAAAGCGCGTTGGGCCTCAGCGGCGCAACTTACCGGGAAAAGGTGATCTTCTTTCCCCCAGATGATCAAGGTCGGTTGCGTGATCTCGGCAAGCCGCGGCCACAACCCGCTGCCGCGCAGATCGTTAGCATCGTAGAACCGGCTCAGCGAGACCATCGTGCGCCGGATAGCGGGGTCGCTCAACGTCTTTTGGCCACGCGCCACCAATTCAGGCGTAATGTAGCGATCGGGATTGGCAAACGCCGCGCGCAACTGCATCTTAACAACAAAGGGGAACGAGGAAAGGGCGGTAATCGCCTCGCCAAGGAAGGGCAGCGATCCACCTTTGCGCATAAAGAGCGGCAATTGCATAAAGCCTTCGCTGTCAGCAATGACGAGCCGTTCGACCCGCTGCGGGTGGAGGATGGTGGTAGCCAGTGCATGCTTGCCACCCATCGAGTGCCCTACCACGGCTGCCCGTTCTACGCCGAATGCCGTTAAGACACCGGCATTCAGATCGGCATAGCGACGCAAGGTATAGACTGCGCCGCCCGGTTTATCTGACGCGCCAAAACCGAGCGCGTCGGGCGCGATGGCGTGATACCCGGCTGCGGCGAGTGTCTGAATAGTTGGGATCCAATCATCGGCGCTGACGACAAAGCCGTGCAACAAGAGCACCGCTGGCCCCTGCCCGGCGGACAAGACACGCAGGCGAAAGCCATCAACGGTGATCTGCCGTTCGCTGATCGTAGCCACGGACGTTGCTTGCATACGATAACGCTCCTTATGCTTATGGATCTCAGCCGTGACGCAACGCTTCTTATATTCCCTGTCACTGTAGCAGAGATGCCGCAGTGTGTCAGGCTTCAACCCGGCAACGAACGGTTAAGGGTATCTATGGTACAATGCAGCCGCGGCATCGGGTCGCGCTAGACGTAACGTATTACTAAAATCGATGATCTCACGCCAGTTCGCGTTGGGCGCCATTCTAGTCTCGTTGATCGTTGGCGCTGCCGGAATCTTCTTCTTCATCAGTCAGCGGCTTGATCGCTGCGCTGCGCCTCCCTTTGTTGATCCTAATCTTTTGCCCAATGCCAATTTTGCGCTTGCCGGTGAGGTGAACGGGTTGCCTGACGGTTGGGGCCGTGGCGCCGGCGGCGTCGAACTGCGCGGCCCGGCGGTTGATGGCCAAGGATTTGATCTTGATGGTGACGGGCGCGGTCTGCAACTAATCGGGATTGCCAACTATGCCCAAACGCCGCCGGTTGGGGTGCAACCCGGTATGACCTATTGTTTTACGATTGCCGCACTGACCGATTCGCTGTTGCGCTCGCCCACTCGCGTTCGGCTTGTCTTTGAGTGGTACGACGAGCGAGGCGAGGTGCGTGAACGCATGGCGACGCTGTGGCAGCCGGTCGCCTTATGGACACCGGAACGCCCGCCGGCAGGTTGGTCGGTCATTGGTGGGCAGGCCCGTGCTCCGGCGACGGCTCGAGCTTTGCGTGTGCGGATCGAGCCATCATCCGATGATCGCATTTACCTCGACATGCCGCGCCTGCAACGCGGCGGCCATCTGTTGCCGGCAGCGCAAGCGCTTGAGCCAGCGTTGCCGTTGGCGATTGCGCCGTGGCCGGAAGGTTATCGGGCAGCGGTGGCGTTTACCTTCGACTGGGAAACGGCGATGGGCGGCTTGGTGCATTCGCGCTCGGTTGATGACCCGCGCGCCGATGAAGACCCGATTCTGCGCGGGATGCGCATGCGTACCGGCGTTGAAACCAGCATGGCCATCTTTGCCCGCTATAACGTGCGCGCGACCTACTATGCCACCGGCTATAACTTTCTCATGGGCAACCGTGAGCGGCGCCAGTTTATGGGTGATCCAGTTTTTACGTGGGCTTCGGCAGCCAACGGCTGGCGGAGCGATCGCTGGGTGAACCGCCCGTGGTTTAGCGATGATCCGTATGGGACGGTGGCGACTGATCCGGCATGGTATTTTGGCGACCAGATCGAGCCGTTGCTGGCCGCCGGTCATGAGATTCAGAGCCATACCTTCAGCCATCTCTACGGTGGTTATGCTGATAGCGCGACGTGGCGGGCCGATCTGGAAACGTGGAATACAGTGGCAGCCGAACGCGGCGTCGGCAATGCCCGCTCGCTGGCTTTTCCGTGGAGCAGCAGCGCTGGGATGAGCGACGCCAACTGGGATGTGATCGAACAAGCAGGCATCAGATCGGTCACGCGCCTGAGCGATTACGGCCCCTACAACCTCTTTCCAACCGACGAACGCGGCCTGATCCGCGATCCGCAGTGCCGTTGGCTGCCCGGGCGAGAGGGCCGGATCATCGCCTGCCCTGATTTCTACCTGACCCCGGCGCGGGCCGAGTTGGCAATCGCCCAGATCGAGCGGGCTGTCGCCGCCGGCGGGATGATTGACATCTGGGCGCATACCGAAGAGGTGACGAGCGCGGCCCAACAAGCGGTGTGGGAAGATGTGGTATCCTACACCGTCAGGCGCGGCGATATTTGGGTGGCGCCGTTGAGCGAGATTGCCGGTTGGCAGATTGCGCTCAAAACGCTCGACATCACTCAAATGGCTGAGCCAGTTGGGTCGTCTGAGCGGGGTGGGGGCAGTGCAGCGCAGCGGTATCGGCTGCACAATCTATCGCCCTACCCGCTGGTCGGCTTGATGATCGATCTGCCGTCGAACACTGCCGATGTCGCGGTGAACAATGATATTGTGCCGCGTGAACAATGGCAAGCTGGCAACAGGCTCAGGCTCGATCTTGCCGCTGGCCAAACTGTAGAGGTGACGTTGTGGCCGACACGATCAAGCAGCCGCTAAATCAGGCGACAGGTTGGCGCGCGATCGGGGCAGCGCTGATGGCGCAGCGCGGCGCGCTGCCATTGTACCAATGGCTGTGGCTGATCATCTGTATCGCTGGGGCATTGAGCGTTGCCATACCCCCGATCTTGACTCGTCCTATCCTTTATTTTGCCGATGCTGAGGTTCGCTTCGATACGGCGCGGTATGGGCCGATCTACCAACCAGTAGCGCCCAAGCTGACCGGTATGGACATCGCGATCGCTGATGCGACCGAAGCCTTGCGCCTCGGCGCGTTGGCGCGGGCTGATGTGCGATTTGGCCTGCCCGATTTTCGGGTTGAGTATTTGTTGTCTGAACCGGGTGTGGTGGTGGTGCGTGGGATTGCCGGCAATGCGGTGGAAGCCAAAGCGTTGGCCGATGCCGGTGCTGCTGAGCTGGTGCGTCAGATTCGGGCTGCCGGCGGACGCGAAATCTTGCGCAATATGTTGGGTTGGCAGCTTTGGCAGGCGCTGAACGGCCAAACTCCCGCGCCAGACGATCGCTTTGCATGGCTATTGCGCGATATTCTGCGGCTTGATGCGCTGCCGCTCTCGCGCCCAATCGAGCCGTTTAGCACGCCGCGCACGTTGGCCGATCTGTCTGGGGAAGAGTTGAGCGATGTGGCCCGCGCGCTTGAGTCGCGCTACGATCTGTGGCGGTTTGCCATCAATACCCGCAACGCGACGCTTGATGCGCTGTGCGCCAGTGCCGGCATCACCGAGACAGCTACTCGTGAAGCAACCTTGCGGAGTTGCGCCGCAACCAATCCAGCCGCGGCGGCAGAATTGGAAGCGCGTGATCGGGCCATCGCCCAACTGCGCGCGATTGATGCCGCGATCAACTATATGATCCGCGAAGCAGGGACGCGCTTTAATGCTGATCAGGTCAGCGCAGCGTACCGGATGCCGGCAGCGTTGCCCGCTGCTCCCGAACCGCGCTACGAGTTGCCATTGATCGCGCTGGCGGCCTTGGTGGGCGCAGCCTTTGGGTTAGGCGGCATTGCGCTCGATCGCAGCGCCGGCGTATTGCCGAAACTGCAAGAGCTTTGGCAATACCGCGAATTGATCCGCAATCTGGTGCTGCGCGATTTGCGCGCGCGCTATAAAGGCAGCACGCTTGGCTATCTCTGGACCCAGATCGCGCCGCTGGGCATGATGCTGGTCTACGTGGTCGTCTTTAGCTTTCTGCTGCCCAACGGCATTGCGATGTTTCCAGTGTTTGTGATTGTCGGCCTGCTGCCGTGGAACTATACCGCTGAAGCGGTGCTCAATGGCACCCGCAGCATTATCGACAACGCTGCGCTGGTCAAGAAGGTCTACTTCCCGCGGGAAGTGTTACCGTTGGTGGCAGTTGGATCAAGCTTGCTCAATTTCATCCTTTCGCTGCCAATGATGGCGCTCGTCATCATTGTGGTGCAACTCGCTACGCTTGGCCGGCTCAATCTCAACTGGAGCATTGTCTACTTGCCGGTCATTATGGCCTTGCAGACAATCTTTCTAGCTGGGTTGGCGCTGCTGCTCGGCGCCGGCGCGGTCTTCTTCCGTGATGTCGTGCATCTGATCGGGATTGTGATCAATATTTGGTTCTTCCTCACCCCAATCATCTACCCATTGAGCACGATTAGCGAAGGGATTGCAGCGCGAGTGATTCGCTGGCTTAACCCGTTAGCTTCGATTATCGAGTTTTACCGCGACATCATCTATGGCAATCCAGTGCCGGTCGGGCTGATCCCTACTCCCGGCGTGCCGTCACTGAGCGCAATGCTCCGGGTTGGCGTCACCGCGCTCATTGTGCTGGCAATTGGGTATTGGGTCTTCCAGCGCACTAGCCGCCATTTTGGTGAAGAGCTATGAGTGTCGTGATTGAGTTTGATAAGGTGTCACGGCAGTTCGTGCGCCGCCAGAATGCCTCGACTATCCAAGAGCGGTTCATGGGGTTGATCCGTGGCTTGCCGCCGGCTGAGGCGTTTTGGGCGGTGCGTGATGTCAGCTTCGCGGTTGAAAAAGGGCAGAGCATCGGCTTTGTTGGGCATAACGGCGCTGGCAAAAGCACGATTCTCAAATTGATGACGCGCGTGCTCGAACCGACGAGTGGGCGGGTGACCACGCAGGGCCGGATTGCTGCTCTGCTCGAATTGGGCAGTGGCTTTCATCCTGAACTCACCGGGCGGGAAAATGTGTTCCTCTACGGCTCGTTGATGGGTTTTAGCCGCAAAGAAATGCTGCGGAAAATGCCTGAAATTATTGAGTTTTCTGAGATTGGCCAGTTCCTTGATACTGAGGTCAAACACTATTCGTCGGGTATGTACACCCGATTGGCTTTTGCCGTGGCCACAGCGGTTGAACCCGACATTTTGATCACCGACGAGGTGTTGGCGGTTGGTGATGAAGCGTTTCAGCGCAAGTGCATCGATCGCATCTACGGTTTTCGCCGCGCCGGTAAGACGATCGTCTTCGTGTCGCATGCGCTCGATGTGGTACGCTCGCTCTGCGATGTCGCGGTTTGGCTCGATCACGGCGAGATGAAGGCCTATGGCAATGCCGTTGAGGTGGTTGATGCGTATTTGGCTGATGTGAATGAACGAGAACGCACTGAATTCGAGCAGCGATCCAAGGAGGAGGAACCCGATCAAGAATGGCGCGAGCGGATGCGTCGCGGTACGCGGGAAGTCGAGATTGTGCGGGTCCAACTGCTCGATCAGTACGGGAACGAACGAGTGACCTTCCGCACCCACGAACCGCTAACGATCCGGATTCATTACGTGGCGCACGAACGGATCGAGCGACCGGTGTTTGGGGTGGGTATTAATCACGAGAGCGGGCCGTGGTTGACTGGGCCGAATACCGGGTTTGATAAGTACCACATTCCGGTCATCGAAGGGCCCGGTATGATTGACTATCACATTCCGCGTTTGCCCTTCCTTGGCGGGCGCTATCTGGTGAGCGCCTCGGCGACAGACTATACCCAACTGCATGAATTTGACGTGCATGACCGGATGTATCCGCTGGTCGTGCATAGCGACGGGCTTAGCCAACGCTACGGTATGCTCTTCATCGAAGGACATTGGAGCTGGCGCGGATGAACTCATTGCTTATCATCAGCCACGACGTCATCGGTCAGCGTATGGCCGGGCCGGGCATCCGTATGTGGGAACTGGCCCGGGTTGTGGCGCGCACCGCGCTGGTGACGTTGGTTGCACCGCGTCCTATTGAC
This sequence comes from Chloroflexota bacterium, assembly GCA_030550625.1. Lineage (GTDB taxonomy): Bacteria > Chloroflexota > Chloroflexia > Chloroflexales > Chloroflexaceae > Chloroflexus. The sequence goes on from JAUQOZ010000257.1 coordinate 6,390, forward strand.
CTTACCCCGCCGCCGGGGGTGACATTAGGCCAGTATACTTGGGGCGATGCATCTACGCTCGTACCTTATCTATCGGCTGCTACCGTAGTATTGGCGAATGGGTTTGTCGCTGCCGCGCACCCGGAATTGCTTTCCTATCGCGGTCGCTTGATTGTTGATCTGTACGATCCGGTTGCGTTTGAGAATCTCGAACTGTTTCGCAGTCACCCCTTGGCTGAGCGACAGCACATCGCTGAACGTGACGCAACCCTCTTGCGTGATCTGCTGCGGCGTGGTGACCACTTCCTCTGCGCGACCGAGCGCCAGCGAGACTTATACATTGGTGGCCTGTTGGCGCTGGGTCGGCTCAACCCGTTGCTGATTGATGCTGATCCACTGTTACGCAATCTGATCGATGTGGTACCGTTCGGGGTCAGCGATGAACCGCCGCAAGCGAGCGGCCAGCCGGCGCTGCGTGGTGTGCTTGATGATCTCGGCGCCAATCACGAGATTATTCTGTGGAGTAGCGGTTTGTGGGATTGGCTCGATCCGCAAACGGTTGTACGAGCTATGCCGCAGGTATTGGCTCAGATGCCAAATGCTCGCTTGGTGTTTCTGGCCGGACGGCATCCCGGCCCGGCCCACGAGATGATCACCCCGCAACAGACTCGCCAGTTGGCTGCCGAGTTGGGCTTGCTCGGCCAAGGCGTGCATTTTTACGAAGAATGGATTCCATATCAGCGCCGGGCTGATTTCCTGCTCGAGGCGACAGTTATGGTATCATTGCACCGCGAGCATCTCGAAACGCGCTACGCGGCGGTGCGTTCACGGGTGCTTGATCATTTATGGGTGGGCAAACCAACGGTGCTAAGCGTCGGGGATGCGGCGGCTGAGCTTATTGTCACCCATGATGCCGGTGAAGCAGTGCCAGTTGGCGATGTCAATGCCGTTGCATCCGCCCTGATCCAATTATTAACCAATCCCCAGCGCCGGGCAGCGCAGAGCGCAAATGCAGCTACGTTGGGCCAACAGTTGCGTTGGTCACAGGTGGCGCAGCCGTTGATCCGCATGCTTACCGCATCGCTTCCAAGTCGTCCTGAACCAATCCAATGGCAGCGAGACCATGAAATAGCTGTGGCGGATGTGGCTTTACCATCTCCGGAGGAAACAATATCTATGGTTACACCTGACATTGATCAGACATCTGCAATACTGCACAAAGTGCGTAATGATGCTATCAGAGCGCAAGAACAGATCTGGAAAATGGAACAACCGGCTTCAGGCGGCTTGTTTTGGCGTTGGTGGCTACAAAAGATCTGGTTTCTGATCATGAAGCTCCAACGTGATTACAATGGAGCAGTGTTGCGATCAATGTACGCGCTGTCCGAACAGATTGATCATACGACCAGATTGCTCTTTGATGTCTCTGCGCGGTTGGAACAACGGGCGCAGACGCTGGAACAACGGGCGCAGATGCTGGAACAACGGGCGCAGACGCTGGAACAACGGGCGCAGACGCTGGAACAGCTCGTGCAGGAACTAAGACTACGGGTGACAAATCTCGAAGATGGGATGCAAGATCATAACCATCGTCAAGTGGCCGAAATTCATCAAATTGGGCAACAAATCCGTGATTTTGCCGACCAACTAGCCGGTCTGGAAGAGACCACTGCGCAAGTGTTGGCCCATATCGGTGGTGTTCCGGCGCTGCCGCCACAGCAAGAATAGCAATCATATGAACGTTGTTGCCATTGTTTTGAGTTGGAATGCTGCTGCAGCTACCTTAGCTTGCCTCGAGTCATTACATCGGCAATCAATGCCGGTGGAGATTGTCGTTGTTGACAACGCTTCACGAGATAATACGATAGCCCAGATTACCCAGCGTTATCCCGATGTGCGGCTCATTCGCAATGAACGTAATCTCGGTTTTGCGGGCGGTATGAATACCGGGATCCGCATCGTTCTTGCCGAGCCATCGCCGCCTGATGCTGTCATTTTGCTCAATCAGGATACTATCCTCGATCCGATGTGCGTCGAACAGTTGGTCAGGCCATTGGCGGCTGATGAACAGGTGGCAGCCGTTGGCGCCAAGATTCGCTATCCTGATGGTACGATCCAACATGCTGGCGTGAAGTTAGAATGGCCGCGGGCGGTTGTGCAGCATATCGGATGGCACGAGCCCGATACGGGCCAGTACGATAGTGTACAGGAATGCGATTTTGTCACCGGCGCCGCTATTGCGTTACGAACCGCAGCGCTTGATCCGGAACAAACGCTGGATGAAGGTTTCGTTCCGGCGTATTTTGAGGATCTTGATCTCTGCTGGCGCTTACGCCGGGCAGGGTGGAAGATCGTATACAACCCAATGGCTACATTAGTCCATCACGAGTCACTCTCGCTGCGTGATGAGTTGCAACGTAGCAGTTACTACAATCGCGGTCGCTTACGCTTTGTCCTGAAGCATTATACCCTTTCTGATCTGTTCGATTCGTTCTTTCCCGCTGAGTGCGCCCACGCTGAGCGCTATGCCTTGTGGCCAGTAGAAGGGCGCGCGCTACGGTGGGCCTATGCAGAGACGTTATTGCATTTACGTGATATCTTGGCAGCGCGACGACAGCTTGATCCTACATTCCAACCAGAGGATGAAGATCAGTTGATTGGTTTCATGCGATGCTTACAGCGGGCGCAAGCCCGCGCCTTGTGGCGGAACGCGCACCAGCGCGCTGATTGGATGTTTAACCATTCATAGATATCTTATGGAATCACAAGCGCTTTACGGGGTTGAATACACCTTGCTCGATCCGTTGCCGGCGCGTCTGGTCGAAATGGAACCGCTCTTGATCGGGTTGCAGTTGCGCAACACCGGCCTGACGCCTTGGTTGACTAGTGGTTATCCAGTTCTGGTGGTCATTCGCTGGATGGCTGCTGATGGGCATGTCGTCCACGAGTTGCCTTGGCAACCGTTGCCAAAGCCGGTTCCATCCGGTGAAACCGTGACGCTTGAGATACATACCGCCGCCGCTGTGC
>JAUQOZ010000161.1 GCA_030550625.1 Chloroflexota bacterium
GCTGGAATTGGTTGAGGGCGAAATTGCTGAACATTTCTACTTGCAAACCGAATGGCATCTCGTCATAGCTGGCAAAGATCTCGTCGATCACACCCATCGCATGCAAGAGCAACTCGTTCATCCGTTCGACAATGTGATCCCAAATCCGTTGATCAGTCGCGATCAGGCGTGAAAGTAGATAGATACCGTAGGCGATATGGCGTGATTCGTCTTGCTTGAGCAGGCGAATGCCCTCACGCACGCCGGGCATGAGGTTGTGGGTGTCGAGAATCGTAAAGTAGCCATGGTAGCCGGTCTCGGCCAGCACTCCTTCGACGATCATGTTGTAGGTCAGCGACGCTTCAGCGAGGTTGAAGGGCGAAGGGTCTTGCTCAAGCCGGTGCATCGCTGCCGGCAGCGCCTCGTAGATCAAGGCGCGGTAGCTTGGCGTGTGGTAGCGGCTGAGATCGGGGTTAGCGCGCGCCACTTCGTTGATAAAGCGGGAAAAGAAATCGGTATGCTTCGCCTCTTCAAACAGAAACGTCGTGAGGTATAACTCCTCTTCCAACCGGCCATCGCGGGCGACGGCGCCGATCAGCGGCAGCAAATCGAGGGTGACGGCCTCTTCACCCGCTTGGAAGAGCGCGGTCAAACGCAGCAGCAGGTCGCGCTCTTCGTCGCGCAATTGCTCCCAGTCATGGCGATCGCGGCTGAGATCGATCAGCGAGGGGTTCCAGATGCCAAACTGTTTGGCCTTCTCAAACAGGCGCATCGGCGGGCTATTGCGGCGCAGGCCGCGGCTAGTGGTGATGAAATCGGTGTGGCCCATCCCGTTCTCCTCTCATTGCAAAGGCGTTGGTGCGGCGGGATCCATTGCAAAGGCATGATGGCAGGCTTGGTCTTGGTCGCCATTATACCGCTGCCCGCTCAGCATGCGGTTGCGTCGCTATGTTTACAGGCTCGCGCTTGCTAATCTATCCAGCAGCGCTTCGCCAGCCCACAGCGCCACCTCCGGGATAGGTGCAGTAGCCAGTGTTGCTAGCGCCTGCAATGCAGCGACGTTAGCCAACCCTGCGCAGTGCTGGTCGAGCGCCATCACCGCGGCGTGGCGCACCTTAAGGGGTTGGCCGCCAGCCACGGCCAAATGCGCCAAGCACTCGATGACATCACGATCGGCGTGCTGGCTCAGCGCGGCAATCGCGTGGCAACGGAGCGGTGCTGCGACGTTCGGATCGATTGCCACCGCGCGAATAAGCGGATCGTCCGGCGCCACGCTTCTGAGATGGTTCAGAGCGAGCAACTTCAATACATCAGGGGCATGCGGATCGATGAGCGGTTGCCGGAGCGTCGGGTGGTGCGGATCGGCGGCGGCGAGCAGCGTGAACGCTTGGGTTTGCAGGGCGGGGTATGGCGCGAGCAATGCTTCGACAAAGACCGGTATCACTTCATTGACGGCGGTTGGGCTGAGGGCAGCGGCAGCAGCGAGGCGCACAGCCAGATCAGGGTGGCTCCGCATAACACGGGCTAAAATGGGCGTTGTGGTTTCGGCTTGGCTGGCGAGTGCGTTGACGGCAGCGAGCGCACAAACCCGATCAGCGTCAAATGCTAGCCGGTGCAGTATGTTGGCTGGAACCGGGCGATTACTCCGGCTGAGCGCGCGCAGCGCCGCGCTGCGAATGGGGTCGGGTTGCATGGTAATACATTCGATGATCTGTTCTACCGGTGCGGCGACCGCGGCATCGAACGCCGCGGCACGGATGGCTGGCGGTTCCTGTTCGTTGGTGGCGATGGCCATCAGCGCCGGCGTTGCCGCGGGGTCGGCGCTGCGGCCCAACGCTTGCAACGCTGCCAGCCGCACCGGTTCGGCGCTGTCTGCGCCGGCAAGGCGCAACAGCTTCTCGATCATCGGGGCGGAGTATGGCGGCGCAAGGCGGTCAAGCGCGGCACAGGCAAGGTCTGCCTCAGTTTCTTCCGCGAGGCGCAGCAACGTAGCTGCGCCATCAGGCCGTTCGGCAATCGCTTGCAGCGCCGCAGCGCGCAAAGGGGCATCGTGCCGGGCGCTACGCGCAACGGCGGTTAGATCAATGGATGGATCAGCAGCCAACAGCTCACCCAACGGGCGCGGCGCGCTGGTGTCGTGTAAAGCGACGCTGACCAAGGCGTTGATAGCTGGGGCCAGCGTGGGTTGATTGCGTCCGATCATCCCGATGGCGCGCGCTGCTGCGCTGGTGATTCGTAACACGTGGCGGGCGATGAGGGCCGAAGGCCGGTCGAGCGGGATTGCCATTGCACCGGCTATGTCGGTTGTCACTATCACATCGGCCAAGAGGGCGCGCGTAGCCGGCTCTTCAGCTTGGGGCAGCCATTGATCGACTGGCTCGATCAGCGCCGGTAACGCGGTGATCCACGTTTCCAACAAGTCGACGCCATACGTAGGCGCGAGCAAGCGGCCCAGCGTGGCCAATGCCTGCTTGCCGCCGTGTTGACCAAGCGCCGTGATGATGGTCGTGGTGAACGTGGCGTCAAGATCGGGCTGATCGAGCGCAGCGAGGAGGGTGGTACGCGCGGCTAGCGCTGATGGATGATTGTGCGCAGCCAATGCGCTAAGCGTGTGGGCGACCGCCCGGCGCACCAGCGGCGGGTGTTGCTGGCCTAAGAATGGGCTGATCAGCCCGACGGCATGTGGGTATTGAGCCAATTGGCGAGCCGCAGCAGCGCGGATAATCGCCGGTTCATCGGCTGCGTGCAACAAGCGGGTGAGCAGGTCAATGCCGTGTGGCAAGCGATGCAGCCGGCCAATGGCGCGCAAGCGCAGATCAAGCGGCAAACGGCTGCTCAATGCGAATCCGGCCAGCAGTGGATGGCCGGCAGGGGTTGCAGCCAGATCGGCGAGCGCTTCATCACGGGCTAGCCACGGATGGTTCGGTTGAACGACAAAACGGGCTAGTTGATCAAGATGACCAGTGCGCAACCAGACTGCGCGGGCTGCTTGCCGCACCTCGGACGTTTGATCAATGGCAGCCTGTGGCAATTCGGCGAGGGGCAGCGCTGCTGGCGCAAGCGCGCGCAGGCTGGCTGGCAGGGTTGTTTGCCGCAGCACATGGTGCGCGATGAGCTGTTGCCGCTCCTCGCCGGCTGCGCCGCTGAGGAGCAAGCGCAGGCCAAGATGCACAGCCGGATCGGCTAACTGATCGATGGTGCTGGCGCGACTCACAGCGAGGAGGCAGCGAGCGGCTTGGCTGATCAGATCGGCATAGGCGGGCAGGGGCGGCGGTAAGACCTGTTGCCGGCAGAGCAGATCGATCGCGTGCCAGCGCAAAGCTGGCGGGGCATCACTAGTGTCGAGCAGAGTAATTAGCAACGATATGCTATTCGCCGGCGCGAGCTGGCTCACGATCCGTTCCAATAATGCGTTGCGCTGATCTGGTTGGGTGCGGCTAATATCGATCAGGATTACCGGCAACGCTGGCGCAAGCATGTTCAATGCTTCCCCGCCGTGTTGGCAGATCTCGTCGATCAATGGCCGGCTCAGGGTTGGATCGAGCCGTGGCCGTTCACGGAGGGAGCGGGCCAATAACAACAACCGCTCTGCTGGCGCCAGATCGCTGTCATTGAGGCTGGTGATCAGGGGGCGCGGATCCGGCGTGGCGCCAAAGGCTAATGGTACAACGAGCGCGCGCTGGTGCGTGCCGGCGTCGCGGAATACCGAGGGATCGAGGCGTGGTTGGGCTGCGAGTTCGATCGCTTGTTGGTAACGCTGATAGGCAGAGCGCCCAATCCGCCAGCTCTCCTGATCGGGGAGAGAAGCCAACAATGGCGCGACAAAGGTTGCCGCTCGTTCATACAGCGCAGCGCGCGAGACGGGCCAACCACTGAGCGGCTGAGTCAGCGCCAACAACAGCAATTCAGCCGGACGCTCGCGCAGCAAGATCAGCGGATCGCGATCAAATAAGGGCAAGATGGCTTGTGGATCGCCATGGGGAAAGAGGCGCTGGATCCACCCAATCAAGCGTTCGGCGGGCAATGGCGCAATGGCGTGATGGCGAAATCCCGGCCACAATTCGCCCGGCGGCAGCGCAATGACCACCCGCGCTTGCGGCCAACGTTCGGCGAGGCCGGTCAAGAACCGTTGCCAGATCCCGCGCCGAGCAGGCGGCAAATCTTCCCAATCATCGATCAGCAGCAGACAAGGCAGATTGTGTTCGAGCGGATTCGGCGCCAGATTCAGCTTGGCCAACGTGCGCACCGTGATCGCGCGCGGCGTCAAGCTCGGTGTGTCAAGTTCAGCGAGCAATAATCGCACCAGTGGTACGCTTGGCTGATCGGTGAGCCAACGCTGGGCAATTTGCGCGAGGACAAGGCTGCGCCCGCTGGCCGGCGGCCCGACGATCGCGAGCTGGTTTGGATCGGTGAAGATAGTAGCTAGATCGAGATCAAGTCCGAACGGCGCCTCCAACGCTGCTGGCAGCAATTGCGCCAATGGTTCGCTCTTGAGCCAATGTTCGACGGCTGCGCGCACGTTCCGCGGCATCCGGCGCGGTAAAAATAATTCACGGAGCGCGCGCGGCACAAAATGGAGTTCAGGACGTTCGGCGCTCCGCTCGGGCATATCGTCATTCCCTGACAGTGACACTCACCTTGGCTGGTTTAGAAAAAGCCACGACCGGCGCTCTTCGACAGGCGCGGGTCAAGCTTGCCGGCAAAGGCTTGCAAGCTCTCGGCATCGAGCCGTTCCAGCGCTTCCAATTCTTCTTCCGTGAGATCATAGCCGGCGCAGGCCGCGCGGGCATCAGCGATCAGTTGGGCGCGAAACTCAGCATCAATGACGGCGCGACCAATCACCTGCTCAACGGCTGACTGTGACATGTTACACCTCCCCTGCTTGTTCGGCCAGCCGGCGAAGTTCGCCGTTGGCGCCAATGGTGCTCAATTCATTTCGGGCCAATTCTAAATACGTATGAGCTGCTGGAAGGTTGCGTCGTTGCAGCGCATTGCCGAAGCGAGCGGCAGCGCAGGCGTGTTCAAAGCGACAGTTAATGGTCGCAAAGATGTCCATCGCGCGCGTAAAGTAGTCGCTAAATGGTTCATTGCGTTCAGCGGCAATTTCACCGCTCAGGCGCAAAGCCACCGCATGATCAAACCGGCTGCCAATCTGTTCGGCGAGTGCTGCTGCGCGCGCCGCATGATCGGCGGCGGTTTGCAGCAATTGCTCGCGTTCATCACTCTGCCCAGCTTGGCGGGCTTGGGCCAATAGCGCTTCCGCCGCGGCGCAGAGGGCTTCGACCGTTAATTGCGGCACTCGCTTCTGCTCGCCGATGTGGTAAGCCTGATTGGCGTAGGAGAGAGCGGTTGTTGGATCGCCGTTGGCAGTGGCAGCCATCGCCGCCAATGCGAGTGTATTCCCGTATTGGTACTGGTTATCCTGTTTGGCATAGATCGGTAACGCTTGCTGATACACCTGCAAGGCGCGCTGGTAATCGCCGCGCGCATAGGCAATAATGCCGAGCGTGTCATCGGCTTGGGCCATCCCTAGCTGATCACCCATCTCTTCGCACAGCGCCAGCGCGTCGCGGCACGCGGCTTCGGCGGCATCGTAATTGGCCAGCCGGTAATGAGCGTAAGCTGCATTCAGTAATGCGCTGGCCAAGGGATATTTCGCGCTGACCTTGCGCGCGAGCTCTTCAGCGCGGGCATAGAGTTCGACCGCCGCTGCGTAATTGCTCTGCAACTGCTCTAAGTAACCGAGGTTGTTGTAGGTGCGGGCGCAGCCGTAGATGTCGTCAATCGCTTCTTGCACGCTTAACGCATTCAAAAAGTGGTAGCGAGCCAGATCGTAGCGTCCGCGCATGCCATAAATCACCCCCAATTGCTGCTGGAGTTCCGCCTCGATCCGTTCATCCTCGATGCTGCGTTGGTCGTTGCGGATACGGGCCAAACCGGCTTCGCACATCGCCAGCGCTTCGTCAAACGCTGACAGCCGGGTGAGGGTCTGGGCCAAATCGGCGGCAATCGCCGCTAGCAGCAGTGGCGGCGTGCGGTTGATCGCCGCGCTAGCGATCGCTTCTGCGCTACGCAAACGCTCCAGCGCCTCTTGATAATGTCCTTGCTTTTCGAGCGCCGCTCCCCACGAGCGTAGCACTTCTGCCTGTACAACGGGCGGCAACTGGTTGTTGCCGAGCGATAACAAACGTTGGTAGGTTTCCTGCGCTTCTTTGTATTGGCCAATCGCCGCCAAGGTGTCGCCGAGCGCCTCCATCGCTTCCCACAGCCGCGGATCGTCGCCCCGTTCGCCAATAATGTCAAGCGCCCAGCGATAATAGGTAATTGCTTGCTCGTTGGCGTATTCATCGCGGGCCAAATGACCGGCTAGCAAGAGGTATTGAATCGCTCGTTCCGGGGCGTCGCTCAACCGGTAGTGATGCGCCAATAGGAAGATCGGGCTTGCAATGGCGCGGACGGCGCGGGTCGCCATCGGGCCGTTGCGCCCAATCTGCACATACTGGAACTGGCGCGCGTTGCTCACATCGTGCCGGAGCTGGTTTAGCTCGTTTGCATACCGTTGTTCAAGATATTCGCCAATTCGCCGGTGCAGTTCACGCCGGCGAGCGAAGAGCATGCTCTGATAGGTGACTTCGTGCAGCAACGCATGGCGAAAGGTGTGAACCCGTTCGGGGGCTTCGCGTTCGAGCAGGGTCAGTTCTTGTGCGTCGAGCTGGCTGACATGTTCGATCAGCCGGCGCGTGTCTTCGCCATAGACCGATTGCAGTACCGGCAGTGGAAAGCGTTGGCCGACCACGGCGGCCACCCGCAGCAATGCCCGTGAACGTTCGTCAAGCTGGTCAATGCGAGCTAATAGCAAGCCGCTCAAGCTATCGGGCAGCTCGTCGAGCGCCGTGTTGCCGTGTTGCACGGCCCGCACCAATTCTTCGATAAAGAGCGGATTGCCGGCGGCGCGGGCGATGATCTGCGCTTGTACCTGCGGATCGATCCGGGCGCCGGCGGGAATGGCGGCAATCAACGCTGCGCTATCGCTGGCCGGTAATTCGCTCAGCGTGAGCACCTCGGCTTTGTCGGCGAGCGGATCGTTATCCCAGTGCAAGGTGTCGCGGTGTAAGCCGAGCAAGAAGAGCGGCGCTTGCGCTGCCGCACTTGCGATATACCGCCAAAGATCGAGTGAGATCCGGTCGGCCCATTGCAAATTGTCAAACACGAGGATCAGGCCGCGTTTAGCAGCTATAGCGAGGATGATGGCACGAATAATCTCAAACCGGCGTTCCTGCCGTTGTTTTGGGTCAAGCGTGCGCGTTAACGGGTTGTCATCAATATCTAGCTTGACCAAATCGGCCACAATCGGCGTCCAATCATCGGCAATTGCAGCGGCGGCGAGGGCCTGTCGCAACTGGGCGGCCCGCGTTGCCTGATCGGCGCCGGCGGGGATCGAGCACAGCGCCTGTATCGCATCGCTCCATGGCGCGTATGGCGTGCTTTGCTGGTATGCCAAGCAACGTACCGTCACGATCTTGGCCGTGCGCGGCGCCCCCGTCACCAATAGCTCGGCGGCGAGCCGCGTTTTGCCGATGCCCGCTTCGCCGCTGATACGCACGACGCGGCCATAACCGGTTAACGCCAGTTCTAGGCGTTCGCGCAGCCACGCCAGTTCGTACCGCCGGCCAACAATCGCATGGTGGAATTGCGGCGTAGGCGCTTCTCGTTCGCCAATCAAGCGCAAGAGTTCGAGCGGTTCGCGTTTGCCGCGCGCGCTGACCGAACGTGAGTCGGCAAAGACCATCGTAGTGCCGATGCTGACCGCAAACGGAGTTGTCGCTCTGATTTCGCCCCAATCGCTATGTGCCATTACCCGCGCCGCGACATTCACCGCGTCACCCATGACGGTGTACTCTTTGCGCTCAACATCGCCAACATTGCCGGCAAAAACGGTTCCACTATTCAAGCCGATCCGCAGGCGCAAGCGATCGAGCGCGATGCCGGCTGGTTGGGTGGTGGTTAGAGTATGGAAGGCGCGCTGCAAATCGAGCGCAGCCCGCGCCGCGCGTTCGTGATGATCTTCTTGTGCAACTGGCGCGCCAAAGATAGCCAGCAGCTTGCTGCCTTCGGTCGCTAAGTCAATTTTATTGACATAACCGCCGTAATGCTCGATCGCCGTGAAACAGACGCGCCAAACGGCGTCGATGACCTGCGCTATGGTAGCGGGCGGCAACGACTCGACCAGTGGCGCTAAGCCTTCAATCTGTGCGAACAAGATTGAGACTGGACGCAGATCGGCTTCCAGTTGAGGCCGCCGTGGTTCCGCCATGATCCGATCAACTAAAATTGGCGGTAGGTATGGACTGAGCCGTTCCAGCGTCCAGATCAAATGGAGAGCGGTCTCACGGCTTGGCGGCGGCGGATCGGCATGGGAAGGCGGCGGTGTGTGGGGGGTATCGCCACTGATTGCATGCAATTTTGCATAACCGTCAGCGAGCAACTCACCCTGTGCGCGCCCCTCAATCATCGTCCATGCCTGTGGGCCGAGCACAATCTCGCCGCGTCCGCCTAGTTCCTCAGCGCGGGCAACGCGCTCAACGCAGGCTCCCATTGCGCTGTAGCGCAGCGACTCTGGCCGTCCGGCGCTGACGAGCGCGACCCGGCCACTCTCGACCCCGATGTGCATCGTAAGCGGAAATGATCCAATCCCCGGCACTTCCCGGACGAAGCCGGCCTGCGCGGCCAGCATGTCGCGGGCCACTACCGTGGCTGTATAGGCGTGGTCGGGGCCGGTAAAGAGCACGAGCAGCGCATCGCCGCCAAACGTGATCAGATCGCCGCCGGCCTGTTGGATGCGGCGAATCAAGGCTCCAAAGTAAGTGTTGAGCGTTTCGGTGACAATCTCGGCCCCTTCGCGGCCAAGGCTGCTCAGCCGTTCGGCCAAAGCGGTGGAACCGCTCACATCAGCGAAGAGCAGTGAGCCGTCAACCCATTCCACCCACGGCTGGTCATCAGTTGTGGCTAACCGGTACGCGACTAGCCGGCGCGGGAGGTAGGTTGTCAGCGCATATTGGGCATTGGCAAGGTGGGCGCAAGCGGCATACAGTTCGTGGGGCCGCATGTTGCCGTCGAGCAGCGCCTGTGCCTGCGCGGCGCCGAGATAGCGGGCAATGCGGTTGCGATCGATCTGGATGAAGCGATGCTCAGACATCGGCAGGCCGATCCTGTGTATGGATAGCTTGGTTGGCAAGCGATCATCACTGCGTATCGCTTTCATTATAGCAGAGGCAAGCTGGGATTGGCAGCCCAATTGTTGGGCTACAGAGGTACACCGATGTTCGTCAGTACACAAACTCTTCGATGTGGTAGATCACTACTTTTGCGCCGGGGCCGGCCACCGCGCGCGCACCGCGTTTGAGT
>JAUQOZ010000388.1:0-413 GCA_030550625.1 Chloroflexota bacterium
GAGGAACCGCACAGGCATGCCATGCGTCCCCCATTGTCCTTGCGAGCCGAGCGGAGCGCGGTGAAGCAATCTCCCGCGAGAGCGTGCGAGGGTGAACAGAACGTCTTATTCAACCTGAAGGGCCGAGCTATGCTTACGAAGCCCGCTAGGCTGGCTGATGGTCCTCACCCCCCGGCCCCCTCTCCCACCTGACGGCGGGAGAGGGGGAGCTGCGTGGTGGGTAGGTACGGCATTGCTGGCGCGATATGCAGCAGCGCCCCTCTCCCGCAACACGGGAGAGGGGCAGGGGGTGAGGGGACACCGGCGCATCCCATGGTCGTCAACCGTGGTGATGCTCGTATGTTTGTCTGTCCCTAAACGCGCGGGCGGGAGGAACCGCACAGGCATGCCATGCTCCCCCATTGTCCTTGCGA
>JAUQOZ010000388.1:423-9375 GCA_030550625.1 Chloroflexota bacterium
GGGCGGAGGAGCAATCTCCTGCTCTGGCGAGAGCGATCCGCACAGGTATGCCATGCGCTGAAGGGGGAGATTGCTTCGGGGGCTTTGCCCCCTCGCAATGACATAGGAAAGCGGGTGTCGCCGCTCCCTCGCAATGACAGAGGGTTGTCTACCGGGCCGCCGTCACACTGCCGGCGTGAAGCCGAGCACCTCGCCGTAAAACGCCAGTTCGCGTTCGAGGGCGGTGATGATGTTTTCGGCCTTGCGGAAGCCGTGTTGTTCGCCGGGGAAGGGCACGTACTCGGTGCGGATGCCGCGCGCGCGGAGCGCCTCGTACATGGCTTCTGATTGGGCCGGCGGCACCACTTTGTCTTCCAATCCTTGGAAGAAGATCACCGGGCAGGTGATCTGGTGGGCATGGTAGAGCGGTGAACGGGCCTGATAGAGATCGGCCCGTGCGGGATAAGGGCCGATCAAGCGGTCGAGGTAGCGCGACTCAAATTTGTGGGTGTCGCGGGCCAGCGCGGCTAGATCGGCAACGCCGAAGTGGCTGGCGCCGGCGCGGAAAGTGTGGTGGAACGCCAGCGCCGCAAGCACGGTGAAGCCGCCGGCGCTGCCGCCGGTGATCAGCAGCCGGGCAGGATCGGCTTTGCCGTTAGCCGCCAGAAATTGCGCGCCGGCGACGCAATCTTCCACATCGACAATCCCCCATCGGCCATCGAGCAGTTCACGGTAGGCGCGGCCAAAACCGGTGCTGCCGCCATAATTCACATCGAGCACCCCGATCCCCCGGCTCGTCCAGTATTGGATCGAGAGGCGCAAGGTGGGGTAAGCGGCGGCAGTCGGCCCGCCGTGGATCATCACCAGCAGCGGCGGGAGTTCGCCAGCGGGAGCGATGAAATCGGGGTTATGCGGCGGATAGAAGATGCCGTAAGCGGTGCGCCCGCCAGCACTGGGAAAACTGATCACTTCGGGCAGCGAGAGATACGCCGGATCAACCGGTAGTTCGCCGCTCTGCCGGATGGTGGTGAGCGAACGATCGGCTAGATCGAGCAAAAACAGTGTGGCCGGCATGGTGGGAGAGCTGCCGATGATCAGCGCGCGTTCGCCAGCGCCATTGACGATGTTGATGACCGAAACCGGCAGGTCGATCGGTTCGGTGCGGCCATCACGTTGGATCAGAGCCATCTGCCAGCGGCTGTGCTGGCAGAACGCCGCTAGTACGCTCCCATTGGCCAAGGGCAGATAGGTGCGCATGCCCGGCTGCCAGAGCGGCTGGCCAAACTCGGCCTCGAGCGGGTAGAGCGGGGTGGCATTGCCCTCAAGATCGAGCCGGTACAAGTTCCACCATCCACTGCGCTCGGCCACCACCAGCAAGCTGCCATCAGCGGCCCATTCCGGCTGAAAACACGAATCGCCGGGGCCGCCGGCCAACCGGCGCGCCGTTCCCAAGCTGCCATCGGCCAAGACCGGCGCCACCCACAACTCGGCGGCGTCCCATGGCATATTGGGGTGATCCCACGCCAGCCATGCCAGCCATGACCCGTCAGGACTCAGGCGCGGCGCAGCCACAAAGTCGCGCCCGGTGAGCAACGGCGTCGTCGCGCCGCTGGCCAGATCGACCGCTACCAGATAATTCTGTGCTTCGCCATCGCCGCGATGGTCTTCCCCAATCGCGATCAACCGGTTACGCGCCCGATCCACGACCATCTCGGCGAAGCGCAAGCCTGCCGGTGTGCCGAGCGGCGCCGGCGCCTCGCCGGGACGCTGGCGGTAGAGGGTCTGATCGCTAAACTCAACAAAGAAGACTTCTCCCTGATCGACCACATAGCTGAGACCGCCGTACTCATGCACGAGCGTGCGCACATTCATGCCGGTTGGCGTCACGTCGCTGATCGTGCCGTCAGCGGCGCGGCGCACCAGCACGTTCCGTCCACCCTCTTGCGGACGGCCTTCGATCCAATACAGATCAGCGCCGTCAATCTGCGGCCAACTGAGGCTCACCTGTTTGGTGACGAGCATTGCGGCAGTAATCGGCGAGCGCCAACTGCCGTAGGGTGCGATCTGGGCCATACGTATTCCTTGCCAATATCAAAACTCTGCTCCTTGCATCATAACACAAGGCGCTTCGTTTGGTGCATAGCATTAACCGACCAGTGTATCTGCGCGGTCTGGCCGATGCCACAGCCAATAGCCGCCGATCAGCGTGTATCCGGCTAGCAACAGCCAGAGCGGGAACGAGGGCACGGCCAGCGCCGCCCATGCCGGTTGGGCCAGCACCAGCGCCGTATTGGTGATCCAGCTCAGCGGCAGCCATGCGATTGTCGCCAGCCACTGGCCGAGCGGCAGCCAGATCAAGCCGCCGATCAATGCCGCCATTCCCAACAGCATCGCTACCGGCACTACTGGCACAATCAGGATGTTGGCCAGCGGCGCAACGAGCGACAGATTGCCGAAGTGGTACAGCATCAGCGGCAGGGTCAACACCTGCGCCGCTAAGGTTGCCGTCAGCGCCTCGCGTACCGCCGCTAAGGCCGGGTGGGCTAGCCAGCGCACCCCATCGAGCCAGCGTTCCACCGGCTTGCCGAACGCGAACAGGCTCGCCGTGGCGAGCGCCGAGAGTTGGAAGCCAAGATCCCAGAGGGTATGCGGGTTGACCAGCGTCAAGAGCCAGCACGCAGCCAACAACAATCGCCACGGCTCGCTCTGCCGCTCGGCGGTGCGGGCCAAGAGCGCGAGACTGGCCATCATCGCCGCCCGCACCACCGCTGCCGATGCGCCGGTAAAACCAGCGTAGATCCACATCACGGCCAGACTGAGCCAAAAGGCCGGCCATGGCCGCAGGCGGGTGAGTTTCGCTAGCGCCGCCAACGCTGCCGCAACGATGGTAAAGTTCCAGCCTGACACGACTAAGATGTGCGAGGTGCCGGTCGTGGCAAACGCTGTGCGGGCCGCTTCCGGCAAACCAGCCTGAATACCGAGCAGAATCCCGATCGCCAGCGCCGCTTGCGGTTCGGGCAAGAGGCGCAGCACGGTACGCCGGCACTGCTCGCGAAACTGGCTGATCGGGGCCAACCCCCACGCCGGTTCACGCGCTGCCAATGCCTTGATAGCGGTAGGCCGGTTCAGGAGCACAAAGATGTTCCGGCGGGCAAGGTAGGCGCGGTAATCAAACTCTCCCGGACGTTGAGTAGTGCGGGGGAGGGTCAGCCGCCCGCTGATCTGCAAGCGATCACCCGGATAGTACGGGGGGTAGGGCGGGGCGCGCACCAGCACTCGGCCCTCTGCCGGGGCCAACTGTCCGTCAGGGCCGGCGTGAGAAACGGCGATAACCACTTGCTGGCCGGTGTCATCGCGGCGCGGCTCTTCAGCAACGCTGCCGACCAGCATCACCTCATCAGCGCCGGCCCAGCGTTCGATATGGTGCGGGCCGAGCAACGGCTGGGCGAATTGGTAACGCATCCCACCCAGCGCCAAACACAACGCCGCCAGCGCCACCCAGCGCCAGCGGCGATGAACAACAACGACACTCACCCCCGCCACACCGGCTGCTAGGGCAAACCAGTGTAGCGACAAGGTAACAGATCCAGCTAACGCAATCCCGACCAACCAACCCAGCGCCAGTCGAATGAGATGCATGCAATCTTGCCTGTTGTCAAAGCAGCGGTATCATGAAGAATACCGTTTGAACACAGGCAAAGGATTCGCAGGCTAGGAGGAAACAGCTATGTTTCGGCTTCGACGGCTTGCTGGGCCGCTAAATCGGCGGCCAACCCATCCCGCAGTTTCAACAGCAGGCGGGTGAGCTGCTCTTGCTCTTCCGGGTCGAGCAGATTCATCCGGCGCTCGACTGCTGCATTGTGCATTGCCAGCGCCTCGGCGCGCACTGCTGCGCCGCGCGGCGTGAGGATCAGACGCTGCGCCCGCCGATCGTCAGGATCGGGATTGCGCCGCACTAATCCGTCGCGCTCAAGCCGGTCGACAAGCCGGGTGATCGTGCTTTTGACACAAAGCAGTTTCGCACCCACATCGGTCAGTCGCTGACCCTGCTCGAGATCGAGCTGCAACAGCAAATTGAACTCGAGCGGTGTCAGGTTGGTATGCGCTAGCGCGCGTCGGTCGCCGTCATCCAGCAAGACATAGACATCATGGATAAGCTGGTGCGGCAAATGGGAGCGAACGTCGTGTTGTTTCATAATAGTAAACCTGCACATGTGCAATGATTTTCTTTGCAAGCAGTATACCGCTCTTGTAAGGGGGTGACAAGTAGTGAACTGATACCGTAGGTGAATATGCGGCAAGCGACAGTTGCGAAGCACGTTCAATCGTTTTGCATACATCTGGAGGGAGGGTAGTATGACTGAACGCGAACTGGCTTCTCTGCCAACGACAACGCAGGTCGCTCAACCTAAACGGCATCTTCTCCACCGGTGGGCGCGCAAGTACGCAGGACAACTGCTCGATGCCGCCGGCATTACGGTCAATGGCTCACAACCATGGGATATTCAAGTTCACGACGAACGGCTCTATTTGCGCAGTCTGCTGCGCGGGTCACTGGGTCTCGGCGAAGCCTATATGGACGGCTGGTGGGATTGCGCGGCGATCGACGAGTTTATTTGCCGGTTATTGCAGGTGCAGGCGCCGGCACAGGTCGGTTGGCTGATCAACCTGCCGCTCTGGTTCGACAGCCGGTTTATCAATCGCCAGCGCGGCAAGGGTGCGTTTGTCATTGGCCAGCGCCACTACGATATCGGGAATGATCTCTACGCGGCAATGCTCGACCGCCGCATGATCTACAGTTGCGCCTATTGGGATAGCGGTGCGCGCACGCTCGATGAAGCGCAAGAAGCGAAGCTCGATCTGATTGCGCGCAAGCTCGATCTGCAACCGGGCATGCGTGTGCTCGATATTGGGTGTGGATGGGGCGGTACGGCCCAGTATCTGGCTGAACGCTACGGCGCGCACGTAGTCGGGATTACCGTCTCGCGGGAACAAGCTGCGCTGGCGCAAGAGCGTTGCCGTGGCTTGCCGGTGGAGATCCGGCTGGAAGATTACCGGCAAACACAGGGCACGTTTGACCGGATCATCTCGATAGGGATGTTCGAGCACGTCGGCTATCGCAATTATCGTACGTTTATGCAAACGGCGCGCCGCTTGTTGGCCGATGATGGTCTCTTGCTGTTGCACACGATCGGTACGAATGTCGCCTATCAAGGGCGCGATGCGTGGATCGAACGCTACATCTTCCCCAACTCGATGTTGCCCTCGCCGCGCTTGTTGACGGCGGCGTTTGAGGGGTTGTTTGTGCTTGAGGACTGGCACAATTTCGGTATCAATTATGTAGCGACGCTCAAGGCATGGCATGCCAATTTCGAGCGGGCATGGCCACAATTAGCTCACCGGTATGATGAACGTTTCTACCGCATGTGGCGCTTCTATCTGCTCACGAGCGCTGGCAGCTTTATGGCGCGGGCCAGCCAGCTTTGGCAGTTGGTGTTGTCGCCGCGTGGGGTGAAAGGCGGCTACCGGTCGGTGCGATGAAGCGGTACGGCGTGACTGTGCCGCTTTCACCGTAGCCGCCGTTCCATAAACACCGTTTCGGCGATCGGGGTCGGGTAGTACGGCGCGCAGCGGGTAAAGCCGAGCGATTCGTACAGCCGGATCGCGCTGTGCATCGTGGGCAGGGTATCGAGCCGCATCAGCGTGTAGCCGATTGCAGTCGCTTCCGCCACGATCTGGCTGGCGAGTCGCTGCCCTAACCCCTCGCGGCGAAACGGTGGCCGCACGTACAACCGCTTCATCTCGCAGATCGTCTCGCTCAGCGGGCGCAACGCCACACATCCCGCCGCTTCACCGGCGACGAGCGCTAACAACAGCCTGCCCTGCGGTGGCGCGTATGCGCCGGGGAGTGCAGCTAGCTCGGCTTCAAACCCCTGATAACCGAGATCAATGGGCAGGCTGGCCGCGTATTCGCGAAAGAGCGCACGGATCGCGTCGAGTTGCTCTGGCCGTTCAGCCTGCATCACAACACCATGTAGTGAAAAACCTCTTGACATAGTGATTTTGATGTGCTATAGTACCAAATGGTGACGCGGCGTGGAGCAGTGGCAGCTCGTCGGGCTCATAACCCGAAGGTCGCAGGTTCGAATCCTGCCGCCGCTACCAGATTGAAAGGGACACAGCACTGCTGTGTCCCATTTATTTTACCCGAAATTTTCTATGGGACACGGATTGAGACAGATTGACACGGATCGGGCCACCGTGGACATCCGTGGTTTTTCTAATCTTGACAAAACAGACCATCTTATTTAAGATTAACCCAAGAACTTGAAAACTTGCGTAAGGAAGTTGTCTATGGCCACTCAACCCATTTCTTCACCGCCCGCGCTCGTTGATCGCACGGCGTTGCGCGTTAATCAGGCCACGATCATTCTGTTGCTTCTGCTCGCCTTTGCTGCCGACTACCTCTGGCTGCTCGCCTTTGTCGCTGCGGTGATGGCGCTTGGTACTATCTCGCCGGCGCTGGCGCTCTTTCAGCGTCTCTATCGCGATGTGTTGCGCCCGCTTGGTCTCCTGCGCCCCGATCTCCACCAAGAAGACCCGGCCCCTCACCGATTCGCCCAAGGGATGGGCGCCGCAGTGTTAATCGCGGCCACGCTTGCATTATGGTTCGGCGCGCATCTGCTCGGTTGGGCGCTGGCGTTGCTCGTCGTTGCGCTGGCGGCTGTGAATCTGCTCTTTGGTTTCTGCGCCGGGTGCTTTATCTTCTTCCAATTGCAACGTTTGGGTCTGTGGAAATGATCGAGCGTCTCTTCATGATTGGCGCGCTCGCAGCCGGGCTTGGCCTGCTGTGGGTAGGGGTACGGTCTTGGCAAGCGTACCGGTTACGCGCGCTCGGCCAAGCGCCCCTCTTCGCCGGCATTGTCCCGCTTGGCCGTCCAGCCGTGGTCGCGTTTTCGACTCCCGGTTGTCGGGAATGCCGCGCGCGCCAAGCGCCAGCGTTAGCCCAGTTGGCAACAATAATGGGCGAACAGGTGGTAGTAACCACGTTGTCAGCGCCTGAACATCCGCAGCTTGTCGGGCAATTGGGCATTCTCACCGCGCCGGCGACGGTTGTGCTCGATAGCAATGGCGTGGTACGGCACGTGAATCAAGGTTTTGCCGATACCGCAACCTTGACGCGGCAGGTACGAGCGTTGCTGCCTCAAGCGGCGCTCTCATCTGATGCTGCCCGTGCCGCTTCGCCAAACACCTGATAGTAGAGATCAGTTCCATAACTTGTCGCTTGCGGCGCGGCCACCCGCAATTTGAAAGTACGCGAGCCATCGGCGTGCCGTTCGGCTCGCAAGAAGATCGTATCCGCTCGCTGTGCCCGCCACCAACCGCGGGCAAAGTCGTAGAGGTGCGTCACAAACAGCACTTTGATCTGGCTATCGAGCAGCGCGCTGATGATCTGGCGCGCAATTTCGCTCCCTTCCTGTTCGTTAGTGGCAGCAAATGATTCGTTGAGCAGGATCAGCGCGTGTGGTTGCAGATGATCGATGATCGCGCTCATCCGGGCCAGTTCTTCATCGAGTTTGCCGCTGTTCATGGTTGCATCCTCTTCGCGTTTGTAGTGGGTGAAGACGCCACTACAGACGTTGGCCGAAAAGGATATAGCCGGTACAAACATTCCGCATTGCATCAAGAGTTGGGCGATCCCTGCGCTGCGCAGAAAGGTTGATTTGCCGCCCTGATTGGCGCCGGTAATGACAAACAATGCCTTGCCGGCAGCGTCAATCTCGTTGCCGATCACCGGCTGTTGGGTGGTAAGCGCGAGCGATAGGTCGTAGAGGCCTTGGCAGGCGAAGTGGCGTTGGGTCAGCGGCAATGGTTCCGGGAACGTCACCGGCATGCGCAGTTCGGCCAGCCGCTCGGCGAGATTGAGACCGCCGATGTAGAAAGCCAATTCACGTTGCAATGCTTTAAAGAAGCTTTCCACGTGGGTGGCGGCTTGCGCCACCGCATCCGCCGCCACGTTCAAACTGCGATCGCGCAGGTCTCCCAGAATCCGGCTGCCAGCTTCGTCTTTGGGCGGCAGCGTATAGGCATAACTCGGCGTGGGGTCAACCAGCCGCTGCAACCAGTTCTTCTGCGGTTGGTTAGGTTTGCACAACACATAATCCCCCGGCTCGTTACCGCGCCTTAGCCCGCCACTGACCAGCATGCCGTCGCGAAAGCTGAGCTGGCGCAGGTGGTGTTCGATCTCGACTAGATAATCATCGCTAAGTTCCTGTTGAATCATGGTGAAAAAGCGGCTGAACGCAGGCGATTGAAATGCAGCGCCATACTGATCGGCGAGACGGCGCAATTCTTTGAGCAGATCGAAGTAGGCAACAAGCATGGCCCGCGCTTCGCTCAGGATGCTGCTCGGATAGTGCATGCCAAAGAGACCCAGCCAGCGTTTGCGTTTGAGTTCAAACGCTTGCACTGGAATACGGTAGAGCGCCCGGATGACATCGGGATGGCGCAGACAATCTTGCAAGGCCGCTTGCCGGTAGGCGATCTGGCTTAGATCGGTGAGGCTGGCTAACATCACCCGTTGCACCGTCGCGGCGATGAATTGGTCGCCGTTCGCCATCGTGCTAATGATCGGGGCAAGCGCCAGATCACGCAGTAGCTCTTCGGCGTGCGGCGGCGGCGCTTGGTTGGGATCATCGTTTTGATTAGGATAGAGTAAATAGGCATGCATAGGCGAGCGTCCTATTAGGTCAAGATTTTCTTTGCCCTGCTTTTCCCTGTAAGTGCGTGGTTTAACACTTCATGTCCGTTGTCATTGCGAGGGGGCGGCCTCCTCTGTCATTGCGAGGGAGTGGCGGCGCCCTCGTTCATCTGTCATTGCGGGGGAGTGGCGGCATCCAGCAACGCTGGGGCCGCCCGACCGAAGCAATCTCCCGCTGAGGTGCAAACCAATGGCGTGGAGGCATCTCTCCG
>JAUQOZ010000376.1 GCA_030550625.1 Chloroflexota bacterium
GGCAGCTTTACACGCGCCGCCGAGGCGCTGACGATGAGCCAATCAGCAGTATCGCGGGCTGTCCAAGAGCTGGAGCGGCAACTCAATACCGTGCTGCTTGAGCGACGGGCGCGCGGCGTAGCTCCCACCGAAGCCGGTCTCATTCTCGGCGAGCATGCGCGCCGGATTTTTGCCCACGAACGGCTGGCAATTGAGGCGCTGAAAGAGTTGCGCGGCTTGCAACGGGGGAGACTAGCGATTGGGGCCAGCAGCACGATTGGCATCTATCTGTTGCCGCAGATGTTGGGGATATACCATCGCCGCTATCCGGGAATCGAGCTGTTTCTCGATATTGGCAATACCCAGCAGGTGTTGGAACATCTGTTGACGTACCGGATTGATGTGGCCTATGTCGAAGGGCCAGTCGATCCGCACGAACAATTAGAGGTCGTGCCGTGGCGCAACGACGAGCTGGTGGTGATTGCCCCGCCTGATCATCCGCTTAGCCGGCGCGCGCATGTGTCTTGCGCCGAGCTGAATGGCGCCCCGTTTATTTTGCGCGAACCCGGTTCGGGCACGCGTGAAGTGATGGAACAGGCGCTGGCGGCGCGCGGCATTGCGATCCAGCCGGTGATGGAGTTGGGCAGCACCGAGGCCGTTAAGCAAGCCGTCAGCGCTGGCCTAGGATTGAGCATGGTCTCGCGTGTGACCATCCAATCAGAGGTGATTGCCCGAAAGTTAGAAGTGCTCAATATTCCTGATCTGGTAGTCCAGCGCCAATTGAGCCGGGTTCGTTTAAGCGATCGCCCGCAGAGCCAAGCATTGATGGCGTGGTTGAAGGGGTAGGTATGAGGGAGGGAGTGGGGAGTGGGGAGCAGGGAATGCTGTCATTGTTGGGAAGCGCAGTGACCGACGCGATATGGTAGGCTTGGCCGGTTTGGGGATTTGGGCAAAGTTCCGTGATTGCCTCATGCCTCTCCAGCTTGTTCCTGCCGCACCGCGAGCGCTTCTCGCAAGCATCTCTTCGTAGCGAGAAGTGTTATAATAGCCGTCAACTTGAGCAAAGCGACCGAAAACTCGCTAGATCTTTCATGTTTGAAATCGTTGGGGCTATGCTCGACAGGAGCCGGATATGACCGTTAAATACACGCGCTGGCTGCGCAGCTACGTTGGCCATCAACGCATTCTGCAAGTGCGCGCGAGCGGGTTTGTCCGCAATGAAGCGGGGCAGATATTGCTATGCCGGCGAGCCGATGTGATGCTATGGGATGTGCCGGGGGGGACGATCAGCCTCGATGAGTCGCCGGCGCGGGCGTTGGTGCGCGAAGTTCACGAAGAGACTGGCCTGCTCTTGGAGCCATTTAAGCTGATCGGGATCTATAGCGGCCCCGATTTTGCGTGGAGTTACCCCAACGGCGATCAGTCGCAGATTTTGGCGATCTTTTTTGCGGCCCGGATCATTGGCGGTGAATTGCAGCAAGCCGGCCACGAGAATGTCAATGTCGGCTTTTTCGATCCCAACCGGTTGCCGCCGTTGCTGACTCGCACGCGCCGGATGCTGGCGGATGCGTTTGCTGACCGGCCTGAAGCCACGTTTGATTTTTAAGTAGAGCCGGACGGCTGTCCGGCTCCGCAACGGTCGCAGAGGTGCTTAACGCAAAGGCGCGAAGGACGCGAAGGGCGCAGAGGTGTTTTTGTGGAATAGCCACGAAGAGACACAAAAGGCGCAAATGTAACCATTGTTTGTGCCTTTTGCGTCTTTCCGTGGCTATTCAACCTGTTTGTCCCTGCTCCTGCGAGGACGGGAGCGGCGCCCGTTCCGCGGTCGATAGCTTGAGGAAGCACCGGTGTACCCTCACCCCCTGCCCCTCTCCCGCGTGGCAGGAGAGGGGCGCTACGCTGTCCCGCTGTAGCGATGTCGTTGCTGCCAATCCAGCGGCTCCCCTGATCCTGCCCGCAAGTGGGAGCGGGGGCCCTCATGTCATTGCGAGGGGGTGGGGCTACCCCGCATAGCGGGGTGCCCTGCCTCCGAAGCAATCCCCCGCTTCAGCGGGAACGGACATTGAGGGTGAGCGTTCCGTGCTCGCAGGAGATTGCTGCGGGGCTGCGCCCCTCGCAATGACAAAAGAGGCACGCGCCCCCGCGCACAGATTGCCGTGACCGGTTGTCATTGCGAGCGGAGCGAAGCCATCCCCTGCGAGGACGGGAGGAGAGGGGCGCTACGCTGTCCCGCTGTAGCGATGTCGTTGCTGCCAATCCAGCGGCTCCCCTGCCCCCGCCCGCAAGTGGGAGCGGGGGCCCATCTGTCATTGCGAGGGGGTGGGGCTACCCCGCGCAATGACAGATGGGCACGCGCTGCGCTATATCTCTCCCCATTCCCCATTCCCCATTCCCCATTCCCCATTCCCTCCTCTCACCGGCCTCGCGAGTAGTAGAACGGCGCAACTTGGCGCACAATTCCCTTCAGTTCCAACAACGCCAATGCAGCGGCGGTGGCGGCTGCCGGCAACCCGGCGGCGCGGCCAATGGCATCAATGTGCTGCGGTTCAGCCTCGACAGCCCGGTAGATCGCCTCTTCCTCGGCGGTGAGGGCCAGCTCCAGCGGCGACTCGTCAGGCCGGTTCGGCCCATCGAGACCAAGCGCCGCCAAGACATCGCTCGCATCAGTAATGATCGCCGCACCATCGCGGATGAGGCGGTGCGGGCCGGCGCTAAGCGGGTTAAAAATGGAACCCGGTACGGCCATCACGTCTCGCCCTTGATCGAGGGCAAATTGCACGGTGATCAATGCGCCGCTCTGCTCGCTGGCTTCGACCACCAGCGTGGCCAGACTCAAGCCAGCGATAATCCGGTTGCGCGGGGGAAAGTTGAGCGGCGCGGGTGGCGTGCCGAGCGGGTAGTCACTGATGAGCGCGCCGGCGGTGGTGATCCGCTCAGCTAGCGTGCGGTTCCGTTCGGGGTAGACTCGATCGACGCCGCACGCGAGCACGGCAATCGTGCGTCCGCCGGCCTCAACGGCGGCAGTATGGGCGATCGTATCAATGCCTAACGCCAACCCGCTGACAATCGTGATCCCGGCGGCGGCGAGATCGCGGGCCAGCCGGCGGGTCGCTTCGCGACCATAGGTACTCGGCTGGCGTGTGCCGACGATGGCCACTGCCCGTTGATCGGCTGGCGTCAGCGTGCCGCGCACGTAGAGTAATGGCGGTGGGGCTGGAATCATACGGAGCAGCGGCGGGTAAGCCGGATCAGCGATTGAGACTGGCGTCACGCCAGCGGCGCGCAGCCGGGCCAGCTCGGCGTCAAGATCGATCGTTTGGCGGGCGGCGCGCAAGCCAGCCATACTGCGCGCGTCTAACCCGGCGGCGATCATGTCGGTGTCATCGGCATACCACGCTGCCGCCACCGAGCCGCACTGTTCGATCAAGCGGGCGAGCCGGAGCGGGCCGATGCCGGGCACGAGATTGAAACCAAGGTAGTAGCGGATGATGTCGTGCATAGGTGATTGCGCTCTCGACAACGATCTCTATATAAGAAACCGCGCCAGATCGGCAAAAGTTGCGCGAAGTGGGGCATAATACGATTAATGGGGCTTATTGAGAAGACCATCCCTAGCAAACAGGAGCAAACGATGCCACGGGCAATCTGGAATGGCGCGGTGATCGCCGAGAGTGATGCGACGATTGTGGTTGAAGGGAATCACTACTTTCCGCCGGAGGCGGTGAAACGTGAGTATTTACGCGACAGCCAGACGCATACGGTCTGTTCGTGGAAGGGGACGGCGAGCTATTACGATGTGGTTGTGAATGGCGCGGTTAATCGCGATGCGGCGTGGTATTATCCGGCGCCGAAAGAGGCGGCGAAGCAGATTGCCGGGTATATCGCCTTTTGGCGCGGGGTGAAGGTCGAGCCGTAGGACGCAAAGGACGCGGAGGTTTTAACGCAAAGGCGCAGAGAGCGCAAAGGTCGCAGAGGGTGGATGATGGATGGAGCACAAACGCGCTTGTGTTCCACCTATCAAATACTTCGCGTCCTCTGCAATCTTCGCGCCTTTGCGTTAAACATCTCTGCGCCGTTGCGGAGCCGGCAGCCGTCCAGCTTTACATACACCTTGCTGTTACACCGCTTGGGCAGCTTCATCGCGGCGGCCACGGCCAAACCAATGCCGCCACTCGCGATGCTCCCACACGACCAGCAACTGGGCCGCGTTGAAGATCGACGAATAGGTGCCGCTGATCAGACCGATCAGCAACATCAACACAAAATTGCGGATGGTATCGCCGCCGAACAGCAGCAGGGCCGTGAGGGTAAAGAAGGTCGTCAACTGGGTATTGATCGACCGGGGCAGAGTCTGCACCAGACTATGATTCACAATATCGTCAAATGTCTCGGCGGGATGGCGGTTGAGCAGATTCTCGCGGATGCGGTCGAAGACCACAATTGTATCGTGAACCGAGAAGCTCAGCGTTGTGAGCAAAGCGGTCAGGAAGAGAGCATCAACTTCCAGCCCAATCGCCACGCCAAGAATAGCCGCGATACCAAGCACCACCAGCACATCGTGCAACATTGAAATCAGCGCGCAGACACCGTAGCGCACCGGATGCGGCGCTTTGCGGAAGGCCCACGTCAGATAGAGCAAGATCACCAGCGACGCGCCGAGCACCGCGATCACGGCGCTGCGGGTCGATTCGGCGCTGACGGTGGGGCCGACGCTCTCAAGCCGTTCGCGGGTCACTGTGCCGAAGGCGTCGGTCAAGGCCTTCATCACCGCCTCGATCTCGCTATTCGGATCCGACTCGCTGAGCGGGCGGGTGCGCACGAGCGCAGCGGCTACGGTACGACCGTCAACCGTCGTTGGGCTCAGTTGCACCTGTGCGCTCTCAAACCCGCCGGCGGCGAACGCCTGCGCAATGCGGTCGGTCGTCAATGACTCCGGCGTGGTATCGGGAAAGCGCAACTCCCACAACGCGCCGCCGGCGAAATCAATGCTCGGTCGCAGCCCAATCGCAAACCGCCCGGTCGTGATGAGCGGGTGCAGGAACAGCATATACAGACCGGGCAAAATAACCAAGAGTGAAAATGCAAACCACCAATAGCGACGGCGGACGAGATGTTCCATAGCGACGTTACTCCAGTGTCACGGATACGATTCGTTGCACGCTTGCGCCTACTCACCCGCTAGGAAGCCGCCGTCGCCGCCGGTGCGGTCTCGCGGCGATCGACGCCGAACCACCATGCGCGTTCATCGCTAAACAGCGGCAACACGACGCGCAAGAAGGTGCGGGTCACAATCACGGCAGTAAAAAGACTGATCACGATACCGAGACCAAGCGTGAGCGCAAACCCCTTGATCAAGCTGACGCCGAAACTGTTGCCGAACATAAACAGCACAATGCTGGTAATCAGAGTAGACACACTCGAATCGCGAATCGCCGGCCACGACTCGACAAACCCTAGCTCGAGCGCATTGCGAATATCGCGGCCCCGGCGGTACTCTTCGCGCAAGCGGGCAAAGATCAGCACGTTCGCATCGACCGCCAACCCGATCGAGAGGATAAAGCCAGCAATACCCGGCAGCGTCAGCGTCACCGGGATCAGGCGGTAAATGGCGAAGCTGATGGCCGTATAAATTAAGAGCGCGATCGTCGCAATCAAACCGGGGCCGCGGTAGAAGAGGATCATAAAGATCGCGACTACCGACAAGCCAATGATACCGGCCACGATACTCGCAGCTACGCTCTCTTGACCGAGGGTCGCAGTCACGGTACGGCTGGTCTCGATCACCAGCGGCACTGGCAACGCGCCATACTTCAACTTATTAAAGATCTGATTGCGTTCAGCCTCGGTTGTTACCTTAATCACGCCGGAGCCATCGGTCAGCGCGGCGTCAATCACCGGGCAGCTCACTACGACATTATCGAGCACGATACACATCGGGCGGCCAACGTTAGCGGCGGTAAACGAGGCCAAGCGACGGGCCGATTCGCCGCGGAAGGCGAACGAGACCGCCGGACGGCTGCCGAGCGCGCCACCCTGTGAAAAGGTCGGCTGCACGGCGCTGGTGTCAAGATCGGCGCCATCGGTAATGCTCTGATAAATTGGGCCGAGGCTATTCACATCGGTGACAGTCCCGCTTTCGAGCAGTTGCGGCGGATTGGGGCTGCTTGAGGTGCGCACAATCGCGCCATCGGCCAGATATTGGCCCTGCGAATCGATAAACTCAAGCCGGCCAGTACCGCGCAGCGTCTCAATCGCCTGTTCGGGGTTAGCCACGCCGGGCAGCTCGACGATGATCCGGTCGTTGCCAGCCCGTTGCACCACCGTCTCGCCAACGCCGAGGGCATTCACGCGCTGCTCGATCACGCCGGCGGCGGTGGCAATCTGTTCGGGCGTGGCATCGGGATCAGCCGAGCGCAACAAGACTTGAATGCCGCCTTGCAGGTCAAGGCCAAGGCGCACGCTGACATCGCGGCCCAAGAAATTGTTGTTGGGGGCAAAATTAACGGCCAGCGCCAGCCCAGTTACGACAATAATCAATATCAGCGCTGAAAGATTACGGTTTTGCACAGTTGCCCTGCTCCTCACTCATGTCGAAAAGCCGGCCCATTATAGGCCGGCGGCGACGGCGCGTCAAGGCCGTCGTCGCAGGAATAGCCACAAAAAGACGCAAAAAGCGCAAAGGATTTGAATGCTTGCGCATCTTTGCGTTACCATCGATAGCCATCAACGGCCAGCGGCGCGCAGTGCAGCGTCAATCGCGGTAAACAGGCGGCTCGAATCAACAAGCTGACCGTTAACGCTAAACGACGGCGTGGCTTGCACGCCAAGCTCGGCAGCCGATTGGGCTGCGGCTAAGATCGCTTCGCGATGGGTGCCGGCCTGCATACAGGCATCGAACTTGGCGCGGTCAATACCCACGATACCGGCATAGCCGCTGAAGGTGTTCAGCGGCGAGCTGAGTTGAGCCCAAATACTCTGGTTGGCGAAGATCTGGCTGTGCATCTCCCAGAACTTGCCTTGATCGCCGGCGCAGCGGGCTGCTTCAGCAGCCGCAACAGCATTTGGGTGAATGTTCGTTAGAGGTAGCTCGTGATAAATAAACTGCACCTTGCCGGTATTGATGTAATCACGTTCGAGGATTGGCTCGAGGCTGCGGGTAAAGAACGCGCAGCCGGGGCACTGATAGTCTTCAAACGCGATCACCTTCACTGGTGCGTCGGGGTTGCCTTTGTAATAAAACCCCTCTTCGGTGCGTCCGACCGGCGCCGTTGGCGTTTTGATGTCGCCCGTATTGCGGGTGAGGAAGACGATCAGCGCGGTGAGGGCCAAGACCGCTACCACGCCAACCGCAATGTACAAATAGAGTAAGTTGTTCTGTTTGGCTGCCTTGACCCGGCGGCCACGGGTGCTCTGCACGCTCATTGCTGTCTCCTGACCTTACGCTGCCAAAACTCGCGTCATTATAGCCATTGCCCGATCCGCCGTCAATTAGCCCACGAGGGTCGCCACAAACTCGAGCTCAAGCCGCACCTCATCAGCCACCGTGTCAACCGATGGCGAGTCGGGAATAAGCAGGTTAAAGTCGCGGTAGAGCACGGTGGTCTTCGCTATCCCACTGATCTCGGTCTGGCTTACTGGCGTGACGGTGACGGTAAACGTCACCGGACGGGTGACATCGGTAATGGTGAGGTCGCCTTCGATGGTGAACTCGAAGGGCACGCCAATCGTGACCGTATCCGGCAAGCCATTGATCGCGCGCGGGGTGAAGGTGATCAGCTCGAATTGGTTGGTGCGCAGAATGACATTACGCATCGCCCGATTGCGCAGCTCGTTGTCAGTAGTGAGCGTGCGAGCATTAATTTGGATAATCCCCACCTGCGCCGCCGCTGGCACATTCGGATCGAGCGCAATCTGGCCGGCCACCTGATTGGTCACGCCGACAACGGTAATCGGTTGGCCGCGCAACACCTCATCGATCAAGAAACGGGCTTCCGAGCGACTTTGGTCAATCGCGAAGAGTTGCAGGATCGGCTCGGTTGCGGTGGCAGGCGATGCCGGCGTAGCAGTCGCTTCAGCAACTGCAGTGGCTACCGGTGCAGCCGTTGCTGCCGGCGCAGCCGTTGGTTGGGCAAGAGGCGCGGTTGTAGGCAATACCAATGGCACCGCTTCCAGCGGGCCGCTCGCCGCTTCGGGCGGGCGGAAGACGTAAAAGGCGAGCAGGCCCAACGCAATCACCACCACGACCCCTAGCACTACCGCCACTTGTCGGATCTTCATCATCGTATATCCCTCGTAGTACAGAATCTGTGCGTCATACCATCGAACATGATACTGGATCAGTGGCCTGAAATGCCGTTTTCTCATCAAATATTTAGCTTTTTGCTATGACATATAAACACAATTTTTGCAAAAAAGTGCTATACTTGGGGGGAATAGGGAAAAGGGAGTGGGGAGTAGGGCTATGAATAGCAGGACAGCACATGGCCGGTAATGCGGCCCTTTTCGCGATCGACTGGTTGCGTGAAGCGTGTTGGCATCCCTACACCAACTGCTATGCACAGGAGGCATCCGATGGATCGGTCGAGCACGTTGTGGAAAGCGGCGCGGATTGGGCTCGTGCTCTTGCGCTATGCGTTTGGCGCAACGTTTGCCTATGGCGCGTACCACAAGATCACGCGGGGTTGGCTGACCACGCCGGTGATGCGCGAGCACTTCGAGCAGCGCCTGTCGGAGATCGACCAACACAGCTTTAGTGCAGCGTATTTGCGCCATTTCGCCATTCCACTGTATCGCCCGATTGCGTGGATTTTGACGATCGGCCAAGTCATTGTCGCAATCAGCATGCTTACCGGCAAGGGGGTTCGGCCAAGCGCGGCGCTGGCGCTGTTTTTGCTGGTCAACATTAGTGCGGGGTCGTACTTTAACGCCAGTATGCCGCCGTATCTGATCACCGCGATTTTGTTGATGCTGGATAAGGAAGAGGGCCGGCTAGCGTGGGAGGAAACCGCATTCGAGCAGCTTGGCGTGGGCGAGAGGTTGTAGGCGATGCCCTGCCGGGCCTGTCAGGCCCGGCAGGGCGCAGCTACTTGCAGGTGAATGAGGAATATGCTACAGTAATGGCGGTGCGGGCGTAGCTCAGTCGGTAGAGCATCTGCCTTCCAAGCAGAATGTCGCCGGTTCGAGTCCGGTCGCCCGCTCCATTTCTGCCACCCTCGCCGATTATGCCGGCGAGGGTTTATTGTTGGAATCAAGAGGCGCTTGTAGAGCCGGACGGCTGTCCGGCTCCTGAAGGTGCAACGCGAGCTAAGGCACAGAGATTCTGAACGCAAAGGCGCGAAGGGCGGTTGGTGGCCCCCACCCCCGGCCCCTCCCCCGCTGGGGGAGGGGTGTACCT
>JAUQOZ010000062.1 GCA_030550625.1 Chloroflexota bacterium
GCTTGTCGCGCGCGGCGGCAGCCGCTTCAGGACGATTGAACGGCAGGCCGAGTTCGGCGCAAGCCAGCGCCGCTAACTCAACCCCGCTATCATCAACCGGCAGGATCGCGGTGAGCGGCTGGCTGGCGTGCAACGCACGAATCGCGCCCAGCGCGGCTGCCTGATCGCTGAAATCAATCAACAAGCGTCCCGGCAACGGGCGGGCCAAGGCCGGCGGCGTATCTTCGGCGACCGTCGCCTGCGCGCCGATCCGCTCGGCAGCGGCTAGAAACGCCGGCAACCGGTACGACGATGGCGTGGTGAGGAGTAACAGGTGCGGGCGGGTGGGTGGCATACGATGCGCTTGCATTCTAAAGAAGCGGTCGTTGATAGTTCCCTACGGTGTATTCTACCACCTGCCGCTCTGCTAAAGCACGAGCGGTATCATTCGTTTTACCCAAGATTTGGGCCAACGCCAGCAGATTCAGTGAATTGAGCGATTGCGCAGTGATCGGGCGCTTTGCATCCCAGAAAATCAAGGCAGACCAGAACTCTTGCGCGGGATCGGACATCACAAGTTCGTACAAGAGATCGCACTCTGCTTCAGATTCGCACGGAAAGAAATAGCAAGTATCATCAAAAACCACCGGACGCCCTTGGTAAGGCGGCACCTTTACAAATTCTAGTTTTTTATATAAGCCAGAGATGGCGATCTTCCAAGGCGCAAACGAATACGATCCCACTCCAAAAATCGCGAAACGCGGCCGATTCTTATATATCGAACTCTTGCGTTTAGCGAGCAAATGCGCGTGTTTGTTCAGATAATGCCACGTTTTCGGGGCATCTATCTGAAGACGAATCGGATCATCACTCATTGTTCGTTGGGGAACAACCATCCACAAACGCGGTTGCCGGTGTGCAGCAAGATCAGAGCTTTTCAGCAACGGGAAGAGCACGTCAGGTTCAAGATCAACAACTTCACCCAAGCCATTGATGAGCTTGCCATGCTCAATGCGCAGTTCAAAGAGCTGGCTGCTATCGTGCTTGATTCCTGAACGCCAACCCTTCAGGCCAGTGCCGAACAAGGAGCGCCACTTCTGATACAGGGACAGATCGGCTACCATCACCCCATCTTGCCAACCGAACACACTAGCGGGATAGCGCGCCTGTAGGGTGGAAAACACAGCGCATTGCTGACTGTTGCCGGCAGGATGGCTATGAATGAGAAGCAGGCAAGCGTCAACTGCGACGCCAAAATGTGCGCGTGAATCGAAGCGGTACAGTGATGCTGAGGCGATGCGCATCCTGTGTTGCCAAGCATACGCGAGCACTTTACGCGCGACGGCGGTTTTACACAGCACAGCCAGCATGCCATGCTTGCCATCGAGCCATTCAAGGTTCTTGCGCAACATCCATTCTGAGATGTCAAAATTGCTTTTACCGGTGAGCGCATCGATGCCGCGCAGATTGTCAAGATTCGCTTTCACTGGCGTATTTGCGCTGCCTAGCGCGCTCAATGCCGAATTGGTCACCCATGGCGGATTTCCGATCACGAGGATTGGCTCAGGCAATGTGGCCATGATTGCCGGCCAATCGGTGAGAAAGAAATCAGCTTGATGGATTTCAACCCGCGTCTGAGAAGCTATGCTTAAGCAAACTTCTTGAGCCTTTGACACATAGTGCGGGTTGATCTCAAGACCAAGTATGCGACGTACATGGGGAAACGTTTCCAACGCTGCTTGCAGAAATGCCCCAATCCCACACGTCGGTTCAAGAATTGAAGCCGGATCGAAACCGCTCTGTGCGACAAGCGCACAAACTTCGCGCGCTAGGTTCAGCGGCGTTTGAAAATCGCCAAATGCGGTTTTGGATGGGTGTGTAAGCACCATGTATCTTTGTCGTTGCTAGTAGTTGTATCCAGTTGCTCGAAAAATTTGAGAAAGTGTATGCCGGTAGTCGAATAGCTCTATTCAAGGCAATTTCAGTAGATGTCAATACTTCTGTTTAAGAGTATTACGAACAGGATTTTGCATTGTGGACAATTGATCCCTTGCAGTCAGGATGTTGCGCTATCGGGGGAGATTGCTTCGGGCGGCAAGGACACCGCAGTGCGGTGTCCTTGCCCACCCTCGCAATGACAGAAGGCAACGCGCGCAGTGCGGTGTGCCTACACATCCTCTACTGGCAGAAACAAACGCGCACGTTGCGGTGTATCTCATTGCCCTAGCAATAGCAAAGAATAGTGCAATCTATCTACGATTCTCCCCCTCAAATTGATATTCAGCGCCGCCACCTCACAAATACCGGGCCGCCAATTGCTGATGATTCGGCTCGGCGCAGCAGTACCACGGCTCGCTAAGGCGGGGGATGGGCGGAGATGGCGGAAGGGTAGCCGGGCGCGGCCCCGGCCCGATGACCTGATCGCATAGATCGAGCAGGCGCTGGTAGAAGGCGGTGCGCGACATGCCGCAATGATCGCTGCATTGGGCCAATTCGAGCACGGCCTGCTGCAACGTATCCATCGCCGGGTCGGGGTGGCGCCATGGATAGACCAAGCCGGCGGGGTCGAACGGCCCGATCAGCGCGCGCACGTCGGGCAGTTCGAGCAGGCGCGAGCCGGCGGGAATGAGCAGGCGCAGGCCATATTGCACCGGTGCAACGCTTTCGATCAACCCCAATTCGGCGATCCCCAGTAACAGGTCGCGATAGATCTGGCGAGTTGTCCACGGCGTAAACGCGACAAACGTCGCGTTGAGGGCAATGTCATTGGCGCGCAACAACTCGACGGCGCGAGCGACATCGGCGCGGGTGTGGCGTTTGTCGAAGCGAGCGAGGATCTCGTCATCGAGCGCTTCGACGGCGCTGACCGCCATGATGCAACCGGTGGCGCGCAATTCTGGCAGCAGATGGGCGTAACGCAGGATGTGCTCGACCTTGATCGTCACATCGTAGGTGAGGTCAGGAAACTCGGCGTGCATCGCGCGCACGATCGGCAAGATGTGGCCGGGGCCATTGAGAAAATCGGGGTCGCCGAAGGTGATATGGCGCGCACCGGCGGCCACTTGAGCGCGGATGTCGGCCAGCACCGTTTCGCGGGGCACGACGCGGAAGCGGCCATTGTAGACCGGCACCACCGGGCAATGGCGGCAGAGGTGTTTGCAGCCGCGGGTGGTTTCGGTGTAACCAGCGAGGCGCGTTTCCTCACCATTGATCAGGGTGGCATACCGGTCGAGCGGTGGCAAGCCGCTGCGATCGGGCGGGATGAGGTCGAGCCGGTTGAGCGCGATGGCGTCAACGGCGGGCGGACGTTCACCGGCGGCCAAGCGTTGCCAAATCGTGGTGAGCAGTTCTTCAACTTCGCCGCCAAGGCAGCAATCGGCGCCGGCGGCGCGCAGCATCGCGGCGTTGAGCGGCGCGTAGAGGCCGTAGCAGACGATAAATGCGTTAGGAGCGGCGGCACGTAGGCGCGGTAACAGTTCGAGCGCCAGCCGGGTGGCGGTGTGCATGGGCACTGAAATGGCGATCAGGCCGGCCTCAGCCGCCATGGCTGCCGTCAACGGCGACACACTGGCATCAACGCAGGTCACAGCGGCGCCGGCCCGCCGCAGCCATGCCGCGGGCGAGGCGAGGCTCAACGGTTGGTGACCAAGTTCGTAGGTGGAGATGAGCAAGACGTTCATGCGATCTATTGTACCGCAAGACGGTGTTTGTGTGGCAGGGTGCATCATGGGGCGCACCGCCGTGTGACTTTACGGAAGGGGTTTATAGGGTGGACAGAACATTTGGTCGAACACAACCGCTGATTGCCGTAAGATGCCGCATCGCTGGTTCTACACTCCCCTCTCACGCGCCAGTTGAGGTCTAGGCAGAACGTTTGGTGGATCACAACCGAAGATCGCTGTGCGATGTCTCAAAGCCCGGTGCTGTACTCCCCATCACCCCTCCCCCAGCGGGGGAGGGGCAAGGGGTGGGGGCATCAGCCCACGCAGCGGGCTTCGTACCCCTAGCCCGGCCTTTCAGAGCCGGGTTCCAGATCAGACGTTCTGTCTGCCTTTGAAACGGAAGGTGCGCGAGGCGCGGCACACCGTGGGGGTGCGTGGCACCGCACGGGTGCGCACGGGGGTGCGCGGGGGCACACGGGAGCGCACGGGTGCGCACGGGGGTGCGCGGGGGCACACGGGAGCGCACGAGGGCGCACGGGGGCGCACGGGGGCGCACGGGGGCACACGGGGGCGCACTGCCGTGCGCCCCTACTGTTGTTGTAATTCGGCTTGGACGGAGGCGGTGGTGATTTGGGGCAACACTTCGGTTTCGTCGATGTGGACGACGGTTGGTACTACCTTCACCCCGACTTCAAGTTGGCTGGTCGCTTGGCCGCGGTAGATGCCGCGAGTCGGCGGCACGTCGGCGTAGTCGCGACCAACCGCCACCCGGATATGGCGTTCGCCGGCGATGAGGTCATTGGTCGGATCGAAGCCAACCCATCCCACTTCCGGCAAATACGCCTCCACCCACGCATGGGTCGCATCTTCTTCCGAGCGGTCGTGGTCTTCGGTGCGATGGAAGAGGTAGCCGCTGACGTACCGGCACGGAATGCCGATCCGCCGCACCAGCGCAATCATAATGTGGGCGAAGTCTTGGCAGACACCCTTGCGCGCCAGCAGCGCCTCGTCGATCGGTGAGTCGACGCGCGTTGTTTGTGGTGCATAGGCAAACGTTTGGGCGATGCTATGATTAATCTCGCGCAGCAAGGTAAGCGGATCGGATCGGCGCTCAGCGCCAATTTCACGCGCCAGATCGAGCAAAGCTGGTGTGGTTTGGATGAAATGGCTTGGCATTAAAAAATCCCAGAAGTCGCCGTGGGCAGCGATCTCATCGAGCATTGCCCAAGCTGCGCCGTCGAGCCGGTCGGGCAATGGCGGCGGCGGCGTGAGTTGGACAATGGATTCGGCGATGATCAACAATTGCCGGTGGGCCGCCGCGACATCGAAGTGGTAAACTTCGTTGCCGAGCCAATCGTGGTAATGGTTGATGCGCGCAAACGGGGCGGTGGTGAGGCGGAACTCGATCAGGCGCTGCGTTCCCTCATTGCGGGGACACATCCGCACTTCGGTCTGGCTTTCGGTGACCGGCGCGCTATAGCGAAAGCGCGTCTTATGCAAGATCGAATAGTACATAGGGTGACGCCAGCTTAGCGCTCTGGCAGTGCGCTACCGGAGTAGCGCCTGCTCGATCGGATAGGTAATGTACTCTTGATAAATGGCTTCATGAATCGCGGTGCATTGCTGCCGGATCTGCCGCAAAAACAGCGGCAAATCACCGGCAATGATCTCATCGACTTGCCCATAATCAAGTTGGGCGCGTAGCCGGCCCGCCAGCCGCTCAGCTCTGCCGGCATTGCGACCACCGGCAAGTTGGGAAATTTGTTCGAGACTGTCTTGCAGTTGGTCGGCGGCAAACCGGATCGAGCGCGGGCTTTCGGCGTTTAACAAGAGAAATTCAGCAATTTGAGCTGGTTGCACATCGGCAGTGTAGACTTTGCAATACGCCTCGAAGGCGGTGCAACTCTTGAGCAGCACTACCCAATCGATCGAGTCGATGGCGCCTTCATCACCATTGAGGTAAGGTTGAAAGAAGACTTCGAGCAGCAGCGTTGTGGCCCAGATCCGCTCAAGGTAGCGCCCGACCTGAATAAAGCGCCAACCTTCGCCGTGGTTCATGGTGGCGTCGGTAATGCCTTGGATCAGGTGCAACCGCTCTTTGACCATCTGATAGAACTCGACCGGCTCATCGCGCCAGATCTGCTCGATAGTCGTTGCCCGCATACGCAGGTAGAGCTGGTTAATGTGCTCCCACATCTCCGAACTAATCTGCTCGCGCACTTGCCGGGCATTTTCCCGCGCTAACGTGATGCATGCAATCAATGAAGCCGGGTTGTTTGCATCGGTGGTCAAGAGGCGGGTGATAGCCTGCGGGTCGTCGAGGCCGGTTTCCGGCGGTTCGACATGCAGTGCGGCGAGCAGCCGGCCCCAGCGCGGTGCGATCGCCTGCGGCGTCTGATCAAGAATCTGGGTGAGACCGACCCCGATCAGGCGTGCCGTGTGCTCGGTGCGCTCAAGGTAGCGGCTCATCCAGTAAAGGCTATCAGCGACTCGTGAGAGCATAGATGATCCTGCCGGATAGTATCAATACAATACCCACGTATCCTTACTGCCGCCGCCTTGCGACGAATTGACCACCAGTGAACCACGTCGCAGGGCGACGCGGGTCAAACCGCCGGGCACGATCGTGGTAGTCTCGCCGTCGAAGAGGATAAACGGGCGCAGATCGACGTGGCGCGGTTCGATGATGCCATCGATAAAACAGGGCGCGCACGAGAGTTGCAAGGTCGGCTGCGCGATATAGTTGCGCGGATTGGCGCGGATGCGTTCGGCGAATTGGGCTTGTTGCTCGCGGGTGCTGTGCGGGCCAATTAGCATATCGTAGCCGCCCGACTCACCAACCGCCTTAACGACCAATTCATCCAAGTGTTCGAGCACATACGCTCGTTCGTCTGCACGGTCGCACAGATAGGTCGGCACATTGGGCAAGATCGGTTCTTCGCCGAGGTAATAACGAATGATCGCCGGCACGTAGGCATAGACCGCCTTATCATCGGCGACGCCGGTGCCAATCGCGTTGGCCAGCACGACGTTGCCAGCGCGGTAAGCGTTGAGCAAGCCGGGCACGCCGAGTACTGAATCAGGGCGGAAGACCATCGGATCAAGAAAATCGTCATCGATCCGGCGGTAGATTACATCTACCCTTCGCAGGCCGCCGGTGGTGCGCATGTAGATCACATTATCGTGAGCGAGCAGGTCACGCCCTTCGACCAGCTCGATCCCCATTTGGCGGGCAAGGAAGGTGTGTTCAAAGTAAGCCGAATTAAAGACGCCGGGGGTGAGCAGGGCAATCGTTGGTTCAGGCCGGTGGTCGGGGGCCAAGGCGCGCAAGGTGGCGAGCAACGCCTGCCCGTAATGGTCAATCGGGCGCACCCCGTGGGCGCCGAACAGGCGCGGGAAGGCGCGCTTCATCACGGCGCGATTGGTCAGCATATAGCTGACGCCGCTCGGCACGCGCAGATTATCTTCGAGCACCACGAACTGGCCATCGGGTAAGCGCACCAGATCAGTGCCGACAATCGCGGTATATACGTTGCGCGGCACGGGCAAGCCGCGCATCTCGCGCCGGTAATGGCGGCAACTATAGATCAGCTCGCGCGGAATGATGCCATCGCGCAGGATCTGCTCATCATGGTAGATATCGCGCAAGAAATGATTGAGCGCGATGATCCGCTGATTCAGACCACGCTCGATCTGCTGCCATTCGTCAGCGGTGATAATGCGGGGCAACAGGTCGTAGGGAAAGACCCGTTCGGTGCCGGATTCGTTGCCGTAGACCGTAAACGTAATCCCCTGATTGAGGAAGGTTAGGTCGGCGTAACGTTGCCGCTGCTGCAACTCTTCCGGGCTGAGCGCGCTGAGGCGGCGGGCCAATTCGGCATACGCCGGACGCACGCTACCATCGGGCGCAAACATCTCGTCGTAAGCGCCGGTTAACGTGTACTGTTCAAATGGCGGTTGACCAACAAGCGGAATGGTGGCGTCGGGCATACTCGTCGCATATATCTTCAACAGA
This sequence comes from Chloroflexota bacterium, assembly GCA_030550625.1. Classification (GTDB taxonomy): domain Bacteria; phylum Chloroflexota; class Chloroflexia; order Chloroflexales; family Chloroflexaceae; genus Chloroflexus. The sequence continues at coordinate 7,657 of JAUQOZ010000062.1, forward strand.
GTGATTGCGCCCGGCCAGCCGTGGGCGACGTTGCCCGATCGTCTTCATTTGCCGGCGTGAAATGATACTAAATATGGTAACGCCGATGTCGCTCTTCGTCAACTAGGAATGGGAGGAGGATAACAGAAAGAACTGGCAGATTGGCGAGGTTTCAAGCCTTATCTGAGCGAACGATATGGAGTGCGGCAGTCAAACTGCCGCACTCCATGGTCGTAGCTTCTTGTTGCTCTTAATGGGATTGAAATAGGAGATGTGCGGCAGTCAAACTGCCGCACTCCATAGTTATCCCAACTAATCGCCCATCACCTCGTGCAGAGCCGGCGTCGCTTGGCGCTTGTGCATATCTTCCGGCTTCACGCGGTACACGTTCCACACCAGTCCCATTTTCTCAAGAGCGCGGATGATATAAGCCGAGATATCGATCTGCCACCAGCGCAGACCGTGGAAGGCCGAGCGGGGGAAGGCGTGGTGGTTGTTGTGCCAGCCTTCGCCAAAGGCAAGCAAGCCGACGATGAAGTTGTTGCGGCTGGCATCGCGCGTGTTGTAGTCGCGGCGGCCAAAGGTATGGCAGATTGAATTCACGCTCCACGTGATATGGTGGGTGAGGAAAATGCGCACCAAACCGCCCCAGATTAGGCCGCTCCAGCCAGCGATTAGGGTCGGGATCAGAATACCGAGCGCCGCCCACAGGTACCACGTCTTGCTCACCCAGACGATGGTTGGATCCTTCAACAGCCACTTGCCGTACATTTCAATGTTATTTTTGTGAGTAAACAGCCAGCCCACGTGCGAATGCCACAAGCCTTCGAGCGGACTATGCGGATCCTCTTCATCGTCGGAGTGGGCATGGTGCTGGATGTGGGTCGAAGCCCACGAAATCGGGTCGCCTTCCAGCGCCATACACCCCATTATCAGAAAGAGCGCCTTGAGCGGGCGCGAGGTTTCAAAGCTCTTGTGGGTGAGCATGCGGTGAAAGCCGATGGTGATGCCGAGGCCGGAAATAACGTACAACACGAGCATCAAGGTGACATCGAGCCAGTCAACATACTGCTGCCAGAGCATGACCATCGCGTAGATGGTGCCAAGGAAGGGTAACAGCACAATTAGCAAAACCACAAATTTTTCGAGCGGTGATTTTTCCAGTTTTGGTTCGGTGGCGGGAACGGTGCGAGCCATAGCGGAATACTCCTTGCCGGTAACGAAATTTGTTCGACCTGTCACAAGAATAGATTGCGGCGAGGATGGGGAGAAGTAGCTGCCGGCTAATCTTCGGTCACGTGTTTGCGTGCGATGGGGATGACTGGAGTAATGGGGCGTGGCGGGTAGGGGCAACGCATGCGTTGCCCCTACCCGCCACGCCCATGGGCCAATTTGCATTATTTCCAAACCTATGGTATACTCCCAGCGTGTTGAGCGGGTTGGCCCCATCGTCTAGCGGCCTAGGACGCCACCCTCTCAAGGTGGAGATCGCGGGTTCGAATCCCGCTGGGGTCACCAATGGGCCCGTCGTCTAGCGGTTAGGATGCCACCCTGTCAAGGTGGAGGTCGCGGGTTCGAATCCCGTCGGGCCCGCCAGAAGGCGGAAACACTATCAGCCGGCAATTGCCGGCTGATAGTGTTTTTGGCTCTGTATTGGTGGGCGGTTTACCGCCGCGGGTGCGGAGAATTGGCCCTCACCCCCCGGCCCCCTCTCCCCCCTGACGGTAGG
>JAUQOZ010000182.1 GCA_030550625.1 Chloroflexota bacterium
GGCAGAGTACGGCGCTGCCCCTACCCCTCGGCTCGCAATGACAATGGGGGGGCGGGGAGGGACGTGCATTTGTTGCTCAGGGAAGTTGCATGAAGTAACGCGGCTTGCCTCCTCATTTCATTGCTTTGTTTCCGAGAGGGGCTTAAAGGAGATCAGGCTCTCATCCCAACCTACATTCAAGCCTAGATTCAGCTTGATTTGTTCGGAACTCTGCACGATATTTGCAGCGACAATCTCTCCTTCTGGCGTCGCTAGGACATATTCAAGCGTGCAACCACCGATAAAGGTCAAGCGACCCACCGAGAAGAGATTTTTGCGGGTAATCATATCGCTGCCAACTTGCGTTACACGCGCAGCGAGTTGGTAGAAACGGTAGGTTGTTCCTGATTTGGCCTGTAATAATCGTTCGGCCAGCAACGCACGGCTGAGGAACGATTCGGCGGTTGCAGTGTGCTTTACGACCGTTGTTGCGGTGCTCTGATTTGAACCTTCGGATGTCGTGACTGCGGCTGAGGTGGATGTGGAGGAGGTTGGTTGCGCGCCAAACAGGAAGGTATGAAGATCGCTGGCGAGGAAGGAAAGAATTTCAAGACCGCGCGTATTAAGTTTTGCCAATTGATCCGGTTTCTGGACAAGGGTAAATAGTTGAGGCGCTAGCTCTTTGAGCAACTGAGTGACCGAACCGGAAGTTTCGGCAGTCGCTGACTCACTCGGCGGGAAGGTATAGACTTGCCAATGGTTTTGCTTCAGATGGTGGGCAAACACGGCGCGAACCGTATCGGCGTCGATCGAGGTTGAGATTGGGTAGAGCGTGTAGTCGGTGCGGAAGAGCGACATCAGCGTGGTTACACTGTTTGTTAAGCCAGTGATTGTATTGAGCAATAACTGAACGTTGTTCAGGGCAGGTGAGAGCAAGGCAAATGCAGCACCCTCCTTGCGTTCTTTGCTATCTCTTTTCTGCTGCTGTTCATCGCTTTGTTGGTTCAACTGGGCCTGCAATTCTTTTAATAAGGTCTGGCTTAACGATATAATCAGCTTATCCCGCTCATCAACCAAGCGATTGACTAGAATAATCTGGTGGTTTTTACTACCGAGTTGGTCAATTTGCTGGACAGCGGCAGCAGCGCAACGTTGCAACGCTCGATAGGCGGCCAGATGGGCGATGTGGCTTAGATGCTTTCGCTCGGTTGCGTCTAACGTGACGGTACTGGCGGAGGATGAAGATGTATTCTGGTCGCTCATAACCGCCTCCTATGCAAGTAGTTTCTATTGTAGCACTCGCAACAGCGTTTCTTTAGTCGTATTGCCATATCAACGCGTTAACAAAATATTCCTCTTCAGATGCGGCAGTTGCACTGCCGCACTCCATAGGCGCGCAGCTACTTAATCAGCTCGCAAAACATTGTCCGATGCAGATGCGGCAGTACAACTGCCGCACTCCATAGGCGCGCAGCTACGTATCAGCTTGCAAAACATAGTCCGATACAGATGCGGCAGTTGCATTGCTGCACTCCATAGGCGCGCAGCTACGTATCAGCTTGCAAAACATAGTCCGATACAGATGCGGCAGTTGCACTGCTGCACTCCATAGGCGCGCAGCTACGTATCAGCTCGCAAAAATAGTCCGATACAGATGCGGCAGTTGCACTGCCGCACTCCATAGGCGAGCAACTACTTATCAGCTCGCAAAACATAGTCCGATGTAGGTGCGGCAGTTGCATTGCCGCACTCCATAAGCTACAGCGTCGCGCCGCAAGCAATTAGCGGCCCGCTCTATCAACGCGGTAACAAAATATTCCTCTTCAGATGCGGCAGTTGCACTGCCGCATTCCATAGGCGCGCATTTACTTATCAGCTCGCAAAAATAAATAGTCCGATGCAGGTGCGGCAGTTGCACTGCTGCACTCCATAGGCGCGCAGCTACGTATCAGCTTACAAAAATAGTCCGATGCAGATGCGGCAGTTGCACTGCCGCACTCCATAGGCGCGCAGCTACGTATCAGCTCGCAAAAATAGTCCGATACAGATGCGGCAGTTGCATTGCTGCACTCCATAAGCCGAAAGCAGTAGTGTCTCACCTCAAGCAATTATCAGCCCGCTATAAGCCGCGGTTCAGCCCGATTGGCGGTATAATGGCCGTCGGCATTGGGCCGCACGGGTAGGAGGGTCATGGCGGTTAGCGATCGTTCAACCAGAGCCGAGTATGTGCGCGTGACCGTGAGCGGGACGGCTGTCCGGGCCACGGTGCGCGCGTTGCTGCTGATCTTGGCGCTGGCCTTGCTGGCCGGGGCGATGGCGTATCAAGCGCCGCCGCAAGGCCGGGTCGCGATCGGCTGGCCCGGTGACCGGCTCTTTGTTGGGGTTAGTCCGGGGTTGGGCGCTGAACCGGTGCGGCGCGGCGAGTTGTTTGCCGATGAATTGACGCCTGATTCGCCGACGACGCGCTCGCGGTGGACGCGCGAGCGGGCCGTGTTGGTGTTGCCGAATGTTGGCGCCGGCTCGCCGTTGCAGGTGACGCTGGTGGCGCAAGGTTGGCCGGCGGAGGTTGGCGCGCAACCGGTGGTGACGGTTGCGATCGATAATTCGGTCGTCGGCGAGTTTACCCCAACTAGCGCGTGGGCCGAATATACCTTTGCGGTGCCGGGCATTGCCCATCAGCACGGTGATCTGACTATCACGCTGCAAACCTCGGCGACGCTCGCCGATAGTCGCGATCCGCGCCAAAAGGGGGTACGGCTAGCCGAAGTGCGGATCGAGCCGGCGAGCGAACCGGCGCCGCTCTTGCCGCCGGCATGGCCGGCAGTGGCCTTGCTCGGTTGGAATGCGGTGTTGCTGTATATCTTGTTGGCGCGGTTGCGGTTAAGTCCGGCGCTGGTGTACGGCGGCACGGCAGTGGGGATTGGTGCGGCGGCGATTGGTTTGGCGCTAGCCCGGATTTGGATGGCGGCGATCTTGAGTGTGGCCATGACTGGCTTGCTGGTGTTGCTGGTGATCGCCTATCGCCAACCGTTGCTGGCGCTGATCCAGATGCTGGTACGGCGCTACGGCCAAGGCCGTGCGCTCGGTTATGGCTTGGTCGCGGTAGCGTTGCTCTGTTTTGGGTATGTGCTGTTGCACGCCATCAATTGGGCGGCAGCGGCTGGGGTGCGGTTGTTCTGGCAGACCTTCCCCGATTCGCTCTTGCTAGCATTGTTAGGGACGGCGTTGGCGGCGTTGGGCTTGAACTATGGCCGGGCCGGGTTGCCGCGCCTGAGCGATGCGATCGTTGATTGGTTTGCGGCAAGGCGTGGGGCGTGGATTGTGTTAGGGACGTTTGCGCTGATCTGGCTTGGTTTTGAAGCGTTTGTTGCTGCAACGTTGCCCTACGTTGGCCACGCTGATTATAGTGATAACGCGATTGTCGCGCGCAATCTCGCACGTGGGCGGGGTTGGGTGGTCGATTACATCAGCCAGTTTTACTATCGCTACGAGAGCCTCACCCGTCCGCAAGAGACGTGGCCGCTGTTGCAGCCGGTTTGGATTGCGCCCTTTTTTGCGCTGTTTGGCCCGACAGCGTGGGCGGCGAAGATACCCAATTTTATTTTCGATATTATCTTGGCGGGACTCATTTACGCAGTTGGGAGCTGGCTCTGGGATCGGCGGGTCGGGGTGACGGCGGTCATCCTCGTGCTGACCAACTATCTCTTCTTCCGGCTGTCGATCTACGTCACCAACGATCTGGGTTTTGTCGTGTTCAATATGGCCGCAATCGCGGCCTTGCTGCGCAGCCAGACCGATCCAGCGCGGCGGTGGCGCTGGTTGCTGGTTTCAGCCGTCTGCACCGGGTTGATGATGCTGCAAAAACCGAGCGGGGCGATGTTCGCGCTCGGCATGGGTCTTTGGCAACTGTCGCTGATCGCCAATGAGCTGCGCACGGCGATTGATTGGCGGCAACGCTGGCAGCGGCTGCGCGCAGGGTTGGCGCCAGTGGTCGTCTGGTCGGCGGTGGCGCTGCTCATCCTTTCACCGTACCTTGCCCGCAACATGATCCTATTTGGCAAACCAGTCTACAGCACCGAAAGCTACGATGCGTGGGTGCTCGACTACCGCGGCGTCAGCGGCGATGCGTGGTCGGAAATCTACCGCGTCTTTGCGCCAGAGTGGGGCGGGCCGGGTTTACCCGACCGCAGTTGGATCATGCGCTGGGGGTTTGACGCGACCCAGACCAAATTCGAGACGCAGGTGCGCGAGTTGCGCGCCTACCTCATGCCGGCGTGGCCGGGAGTGCCGGAACCATTTGCGGCGCTGTTTAGCCACGATGCGCGCAAAAATATTCTCACCCCGCTGGGGGCGTGGCTGGCGCTGGCTGGAGTCTTGGCTGCGGCAGCGTACCGGCGGCGCTGGTTGAGCCTCATGGTTTTTGCCTACACGCCGTACATCATCTTCATGCTCACCTATTGGCGCACCAACGAAGAACGGTATTGGGTGATGATCATCCCGTGGCTGGCACTGCTAGCGGCATGGATGATTTGGGCCGGTTATGATAAGCTAGCCGCGATCGGCGACCGGCGTTGGGCGCCGTTGGGGTTGGTATTGGCAGTGGCGGCGATCGTAACGATTGTGGCCGGCTCGCAAGCCGATATCGAAGACAAAGTGCGCAATGAGCCGCGCATTTGGCAGCAGGATTTGGCGGCTTACGAGTGGCTGCAAGCCAACACGCCGCCGGACACGGTGATTATGACCCGCCTGCCGTGGCAGGTGAATTGGCATACTGAACGGCCAGCAGTGATGATCCCGAATACCGATAATCGCGAGTTGTTGCTAGAGATTGCTCGCTATTACGGGGCGAAATATTTGGTATTAGAGAATCAGATGCGAGTCAAAGGCGATGCGGGGCGATTGTTGGCGCCGCTGATGGATCACTCTAACCAACCCGGCATGGTGATCGACGGCTTTGAGTTGCTGTATGCCAGCCCGACGCCAGATTTTCGCGCCTTCATCTATCGCATTCCCGATTCGTGATGGAATAAGCTCGCCATGCGCATCTTAATGTTGGCCTCGTCATTGCCTAAATATCCCCGTGAAACCACCGCTCCCTTCATCGAAGAGATTGCGGCGGGGATCGCTGCACGTGGCCATCACGTGACGCTGGTTGCGCCATGGCACCCCGACCTGCGCCGCCAAACTCGCGAACGCGGGATCGAGCTGCGCTTTTTTCGTTATGCGCCTCACCCAGCGTTGAACATCTGGGGCTATGCGCAGTCATTGCAGAGCGACACGCAGGTGCGCGAGCGGGCATGGCTGGCGGCGCCGTTTGCGTTGCCGGCCTCGTGGCTAGCGTTGCAGCGCGAATTGCGACAAGCGCGCGCCGCCGGACGCCCGTTCGATCTGGTGCAGGCGCACTGGGTGTTGCCCAATGGCCCGCCGGCGGCGTTGGCGGCGTTAGCGGCACGGCTGCCGCTGGTGGTCAGCTTGCACGGTAGTGATATTTATCTAGCTGAAACGCAGCGATTGATGGGAACGTTAGCCGGCTTTGTGTTCCGGCGCGCAGCGGCGGTAACGGCGTGCAGCGCCGATCTGAGCATGCGGGGCGTGCGCTTGGGGGCCAATCCGGCCCGCACCTTTGTTATTCCCTACGGGGTTAATCCGGCCCAGTTCCGGCCCGATCCGGCGTCAGCGCAGCAGTTTCGGGCTGAATGGGGCATTCCGGCTGAGGCGCCGCTGGTGTTGGGCTTGGGCCGGCTGGTGGCCAAAAAAGGGTTTAGCGTCTTGCTTGATGCGTGGCCGGCAGTGTTACGCATGCATCCCACCGCGCGATTGGTGATTGTCGGCTACGGCGATCTGCGTCCGGCGCTGGAAGCGCAAGCAGCGCGCTTAGGCATCGCGCCGATGGTGTTGTTCACCGGCCAGCTTGACCGTGAACGCACTGCGATGGCGATGGCGGCGGCGGATGTGTTTGCGCTGCCGATCGTGCGCGATGGGGTTGATGGTCTGCCCAACGTGTTGCTGGAAGCGATGGGGGCGGCGCGTCCGATTGTGGCGGCGCGGGTGGCCGGCGTGCCGGATGTGATCGACGATGGCGTGCATGGGTTAATTGTGCCGGAGCGTGATGCCGGGGCGCTAGCGGCGGCGATTGGCCGCTTGATTGCCGACCGGGCGCTGGCTGCGCGGTTGGGGGAGGCGGCTCGCCAGCGGATCGTCACCGAATTGACGTGGGAGAAGACCGCGGCGCGTTACGAAGCTGCCTTTGCTGCCGCGCTGCGCGGTGAGGGGTGGCGATGAACCGCCGTTGGGTTGCGTTCTGGGTGGTGATTAGTCTCGCTGCGCTGGGCCTGCGCCTCTACCGGCTCGATGCGCAGAGCCTCTGGCTTGATGAGGGCAACAGTTGGGCGATGGCGATGCAGCCGTGGCCAGTATTGGTACTTGATCTGGTGCTGCCCAATGCGGCCTATCCGCTTTACCATCTGTTGCTGAAGGGATGGATCGGGCTGGCCGGCGCGAGTGAGTGGGCGTTGCGCTTGCCCTCGGCGCTGGCCGGTGCGCTCGGTGTGCCGGTGCTGGCGCTAGCGGCGCGGGCAGCCGCGCCCGCTGAACCGCAACGAACGATCGTCACGGCAGCGGCGGCGCTGATCGGCTTGCTGTCGCCGTTTGCCCTCTGGTATGCCCAAGAAGCCAAGGTCTACGCGCTGGTGTTGCTCGTCAGCGCCGCGCTGCTCTGGCTGGCGTTGCGCGCCGCGCAGCGCGATCGAACGGTAGATTGGGGATGGTTGCTCGGGCTGGCGATCGTTGCCTTCTTCATCCACCGCCTGACGGCGCTGCTGGCGCTGAGCGCGGCGCTAATTTGGCTGTTTAGCCGTCCGCGCCGCTACGCATGGCCAATTGCGGCTGGTTTGCTGCTGGTTGGCGTGGGCATGATTGCAGCCATGGCCGCCGGCATCGGCAGCGACCGCGCCGCCAGCGGGGCGTCGATTGCGGCGGATCCGCTGCGGGCGCTGTGGTTGACCTTTACCCGGTTTAGCCTCGATCGCTGGCCGGGTGATCTGCCGTGGTGGTGGTTAGGGCCGTGGCTGTTGCTATTTGGGTTGGGATTGATCGCCTTGCGCGCCGCGCCGCGCCCAACGGCGCTGGTGATCGGGATCATGGGCGGCGTGCCGCTGGCCCTCTTTGGGTTGCAACTGTTCTTTACCCGCCTCTACGAAGCGCGCTATCTGATGATCATCTTTCCGGTGTGGGTGGTAGTGGTGGCGATGGGGGCAGCGCCGCGCACCACCGGGCCGGGTGTTGGCGTATGGCGCGGGTTAGGCGCTCTTGCGCTCGCCGGTGCGCTGATCACCAGCGGTTTGGCGCTCTTCCAACCGCGCTTTGGGTTGTTTTCCGGCGATCCAGTCAAAGAACAATACCGCGAAGCGATCGCCGAACTGGCCCGGCGGGTGCATCCCGACGATGCGGTGGTAATCCATCCCGGTTACTTGCGTCCGCTCTACGCCTACTATATGGCGCGGCTCAGCGCCGACCCCGCGCCGGAACCAATCACCTTCGCCAACTTCTGGACGGGCGAGAACAACTATAGCCAGCGCGAGTGGGACGCCGAGCGGCGAATGGCGTTGGCCGGCTATACGCGCAGCTTGCTGCTGATTGCGCCCGACCATGCCCGTACCGTTGATCCGCCGTTACCCGGCGACGAGTATGGCTTGGTGGGCAACTTCTGGGCCTTTAGCCGCGAACAGCGCACGTGGCCGTGCGGCATCTGGCGTTTTCAAGGGGTGCATCTCTTTTGTCAAGAAGCGCCGGAAGCGTACATTACCGGCGAGCTGGTGCAACCGGTGACACCAGCGACGGCGACGTTCGGCGACGATCTGCAGTTGCTGGGGTACACGCTTAAAGCGACGACTCCTGCCGGGCCGGGGGTGTATCGCGCTGGCGGCAATATCCCGCTTAGTCTGTTTTGGGATGTGCGCCAGCCATTATCTGAAGACTACAGCCTCTTTATTCACCTCTGCCGCGATTGCGACCAACCGCCGGTTGCCGGTGATGATGGCCAACCGTTAGCCGGCTATCTTCCGACCAGCACGTGGCTGCCGGGCAAACCGGCCCGCGATGACCGGGCGGTGCATGTGCCGCGCGATCTGCCGCCGGGGGAGTACCGGCTGTTAATTGGCTGGTACCGGCCATCTGACCCGTCGCCGGAGGGGCGGTTGCCGGTGCGCGGCGAGGGGGCGATGAGCGCTGGGCGGTTGTGGTTGGCGACGATTGAGGTGGTTGGAGATGGGCAGAGCAGCGCTGTGCTGGGGCAGAGCAGCGCTGTGCTGGGGCAGAGCAGCGCTGTGCTGGGGCAGAGCAGCGCTGTGCTGGGGCAGAGCGGCGCTGGGCTGGGGCACAGCAGCGCTGGGCTGGGGCACAGCAGCGCTGTGCTGGGGCAGAGCAGCGCTGTGCTGGGGCACAGCAGCGCTGTGCTGGGGCACAGCAGCGCTGTGCCCGTACGGGAGGGGTTCAAGGGTGGACAGAACATCTGTCCAGAACCCGGTCTTCTACGGGCTTGGCTTACGAAGTCCGCTGCGCGAGTTGATGGCCCTCGCCCCCGGCCCCTCTCCCACTGGCGCGGGAGAGGGGTGCGTAGAGCCGGACGTTGCGGCATCGCACAGCGATCAACGGTTGTACTCGACCAAATTGCTGTCCGCCCTTGAACCCCGCTGGGGTTGAGGGGTGATGAGGAGCGTAGCACGCGACTTTACGGCATTGCGCAGCGATCGAAAGTTGTCCTCGATCAAACATTCTGTCCGCCCCTCAATATGAGAGGGGGCGAGGCCGCCAAAGCGGCAAACGTCATTCTTATCAGGAGACGGTAAAGCCGTCTTGGATCATTAATTGTGCGTTCATTGCATAACAATCGCTATACCCAACATTGGCCGCTGCTGCTGGCCCTGCTGATCGGCGCGGCGCTGCGGGTGGCATTGTGGGGCCATCTGCCGCGGCTCGGTTTGATTTCTGACGAAGCCGAGTATTTGGCTGCCGCCGATTGGCTGGCCCACGGGCGCGGCTTTGCGTGGCATACCGGCTATCTCTGGACGCGGGCGCCGCTCTATCCGCTGTTTCTGGCGGCGCATGTCGCGCTGTTCGGGCGGAATCTGGCTGTGATCTTCGCCAGCCAGACGCTGCTCAGCTTGCTGAATGTAGGGTTGGTCTATGCCCTCGCGTTGCGGCTGGGCGGTTCGCCGCTGGTCGCCGGCGGCGCGGCGCTGCTGAGCGCGGTTGCGCTGCCCTTGGCGATGTACCCGCAGTTTCTGCTCAGCGAGACGCTGTTTATTACGC
>JAUQOZ010000255.1 GCA_030550625.1 Chloroflexota bacterium
CAACCGCTATAAAAATAAGCTCCAAATAGCCACGAAAAGCTGCAAAACCACAAAATATTTTTGTGTATCTTGTGTCTTTTTGTGGCTATTCCCTAAAAGACTGTTACCATCATGACAGCAACCAACCGCCCTCTTCGCCCCCACTTCAAAACATCTTTGCGTTCTTTGTGGAGCCGGACAGCCGTCCGGCTCTACCTTGCGTTCTTTGTGGAGCCGGACAGCCGTCCAGCTCTCTGCCTTTGCCTCGTTCACGGCGTATGGTATGATGACTGCATGATACGCCTAATTCTACTCCTCGTCATCGTCTTCACCAACGTTACCCCGCCGTCCGCACTCACGCGCGACGAAGGCGTGGCAACGGTCATCGATCCCTTCATCGCCACGCAAACTACCGCGATGAGGCCCGACCGCGTCGCCGATCTCACCCGCGAGCCGTGGGATCGCTACACCATGCGCATCCAGCTCGACCCCAGCGGGCCACGGCTGAGCGGTGAGATCACGGTGCAACTCACCAACCGGACAGAAGTTGAGTTCGATACCATTTGGTTCCACCTCTATCCCAACCACCCCGACTTCGGCGGACGGCTCGATGTCACCTCGGCTCTGATCGACGGCATGCCGGTACCATCACGCACCTTGCACGGCGACACCCTGATCGGGCTGATCCCGCCGCAAGCGATTGCCCCCGGCCAGCGCGCCACTATCACGATGACCTTCGCCGCGCGCGCGCCGCGCAACGCCAGCCAGCGCATCTTTGGCGCCTACAATCTGGAAGCGGGAGTCTGGTCGATTGCCTCATTCTACCCAATGTTGGCCCGCTACATTCCGGGGATCGGCTGGGATACGCGGCCAATAGTGTCACGAGGCGACTTTACCGTCAGCGCGATCGCGCTATACGATGTCACCATCGAAGCACCGGCAGACTGGCAACTCGTCACGAGCGGCAGCCGCCTCGAACACCGCGAGAGTGCTGATGGCGCCCAGATAGCTCGTTTCGTGAGCGGGCCGCAACGTGAATTCTACCTTGCTGCGCTCCAAGGGTTAGTGGCGACCAGCGCCTACGTAGACGGCACCCGCGTGATTAGCTATGTCCAACCGGCTGATCCTGCCGCCGCCGAGCGCAGTCTCGCCATTGCCACCGCCGCCCTGCGCGCCTTCAACCAACGCTTCGGCGCTTACCCCTACGCCGAGCTAGAGGTCATTCAAGCGGCCTTGACCCAATTTTACGGTATGGAGTATCCGGGAGTCGTGTTGATCGAGCAGAGCCTCTACCGGCGCGATGACCGGCTGCTCGAGACGACCATTGCCCACGAGATCAGCCATCAGTGGTGGTACGGGTTGGTTGGCAATGACGCGCAGGGGGAAGCGTGGCTTGATGAGGGGTTAGCCAGCTATAGCCAAATCCTCTACTACGAGATGATCGGCGTGCCAGAGCAAGCCAACGCCGAACTCGACACCTTCCGCGCCGTTTACCGCCGGTTGCGCGACCGTGGCGGCGACGCGCCGTTAGCCACCCCGCCCTCAGGGTTAAGCGATGGCCGCTACGTGCCGGTTGTCTACGCCAAAGGCGCACTCTTCTTCCACGCGCTGCGCCAACGCATCGGCGAAGAGGCTTTTAACGCCTTCTTACAAGAGTACGTTATCGCGGCGAGTTACCGCGAGATTGCCGGCCCTGACCTATTACGCGCCGCTGAGCAGGCATGCGCATGCGAATTAGGGGATCTGTTTGAGAATTGGGTGATGACAGCGAATGAGGTGACAATACCGTAGGGACGGCGCATGCGCCGTCCCTAAACGATGCAGCGTTACTCTGCGGCAACGCATGCGTTGCCGCTACTCGCCCTTTACTGCCTCTTTGAGCGTGCTGCTCGCGCTAAAACCGGGGGTCTTGGTAGCGGGGATATGGATCTTCTCGCGAGTTTGCGGATTAACACCCTCGCGCGCCTGCCGCGACCGCACCTCAAACGTGCCAAAACCGGTCAGCGTCACCTTCTCGCCGCGAGCCAACGCCTCAGTGATCACCTCGAGCGCAGCGTCAATAATCTGCTTCGTCTCCTTCTGCGAAGCTTTGGCGCGCTCGGCCACCGCCTTGATAAAATCCGTCTTCTGCATCGGTGCAGTCCTCCTCTATGCACTCAAGCGGTAATCGCTCTTCAGAAAGCAGTATACCGCATCTGTCAAGACCTGCATCCCTTGCTGATGCGGTAAACGGCTTATTAAGCTTTCCAATGCGCTTTTATGGCTTTGCAATGCGGAAAACCAATTTAACCGCATTGCAAAGCCATACCGAAGGCGCTCCCATCACCTTCACAACACAACAGGGGCGACGGCTCGGTCGCCCCTTTCCAACTTCCCAATCGAGCGGGCAAACCTAATCCTCGCTGCGTTCTTGAATCACATACAGCAACTCAAGCAACACATTCTTCACACTCTCGCGATCGGTCGCCGTGCAGGGCAGCACTTTAATATGCGGCGGTTGGCGCAAAGCCAAGCGCAATTCATCAGGCGACCACGCATTAGGCCGATCCTGCTTATTGGCTGCAATCACATAAGGCGTATCGCGGTACGAGACAAAGAAATCAATGATCCGGTTCGTCTCGCGGAACGTTTCCGGGCGGGTGCTATCGACAAGGATGACCAAACCGAGCATCCCCTCGGCGAGAATCTCCCACATAAAGTCGAAGCGCTTTTGTCCCGGCGTCCCAAAGAGATGGAGCACGAGATCATCAGAGATCGCGATGCGCCCGAAATCCATCGCGACAGTCGTTTCCTTCTTGATCAGCCGAGTATCGTCGGTCGCCCGGCGTTCCGTCGAGACGACCTCAATCTCCGAGATCGTCCTGATAAACTCAGTCTTGCCGGCGTTGACGGCGCCGCTGATCACCATCTTTACCGTCTGCACACAGCCCTCCGCTCCGATGCTCCGGCCCCAGCTACATGCTGCGGATCCGATTGATGATCCGGTTGACGAGGCTCTTCTTCAAACGCGGCTGTTCAACCGGCGGCATTCCGGCGGCCAGCACGCGCTGCCGTTTCACCAATTCCAACATACCGGCGGTCAAAAAGCCATAGACCGCGCGGCATACATCAAAATCGCTTAGCCCAGTCTTCTGGGCAATCTCGGCCAGTGTATCGCGGCCATTGATGCGCGCAAACACCTTCCACTCATCTGGTGAAAGGCGCATCCCCTTCAGTTTTTCCCCCGGCGGGGCCAAGAAGCGCGGCACCAAATCGGTTGAAGGGATACGGTCGCGAATTCGCTCCCATTCATCGATCCGGCGCACCCCTTCCATAATCAGGTGATCGATCGAGATCGGCGTCAGCGCCAGCGGGGCATCAGGCGCTGGGCGCTGATTATGCTCGAAGACAAAATCCCCTTCCGGCCACGCAAACAACCCATACACCGATTGCTCGGTATGGCCCATCAGCGCACTTTGCAATCGCTCAGGGCTCGCCATCCCGGCATCAATCACGACCTGACTCAACGTCACCCCATTGCCGCGAGCCGCCAGCGCGCGGCAGGCTTGCGCCAACTGATCGGCGTTCAGCACGCCGAGCCGCACTAACAGCTCCGGCTTCTCGTCTTCGGGGCGGCGCGCCGCGAGCAGCAGCTTGCCTTTCTCAAAGTAGAGCCGCGCCGTCTGATCATGGTAGGTCAAATGCAGGGCGCCCGTTTTATACCCGCGATCAACGAGCGAGAGAAAATCTGACAAACTAAAATCGCGGATGTTCCCCACCAGCGCCATACGTTCCTCCGCTATCGCGGGTGTTGTGCGACGATCACGTCACATCGTCGGTTGTGTATCAGCCAAACCGGGCGCAACACCGGTAGTTGGCGCCGGTTGGGCAGTTTCAAGTTGATCGGCGGCCACGACCGGCTCGAAGGCAGCGATCGCGGTAGCTATCATATCATCATCCGGCTCGCGAGTTGTCAAGTACTGCGCCGCCAGCGTCGGGGCCAGCAACCAGCGCACCCACGGCACATGGTAATAGTTTGCGGCGAGTTGTTGGGCCTCAAAGGCAACCGCCGCCACTAACGGAATGAGCACAATCCGGGCAATGATCCGCTGCCAGACCGGCAAGCCGGCAACTGAGAGAAAGATCAGAAAACCGATCAGCGCTACTGCGAGCAGGAAGCTGGTACCGCAACGCGGATGGATCCGGCTGCATTCCCGCACCGATTCGATCGTCAGCGGACGGCCCGCCTCATACGCATTGATTACTTTGTGCTCGGCGCCGTGATAGCCAAACACCCGGCCAATATCGGGAATACGACCAATCGCGGCGATGTAGGCCACAACTAACGCCAGATTAATCAACGCTTCAATGATTTCCCGCACGAGCACCGGCGCGCCAAGCTGGCCGATAAAGTTGGCTACCAATGATGGCAACACCACAAAGATGCCAATCGCGATCACCAGCGTGACCACAAAGATCAACGTCTGGACAACCGGGTGCAGATTCTCATCGTCATCAGCGGCAACCACCGAGGCCGAGAAATCGAGCGCCTTGCGCCCAATCGTAAAGGCTTCGGCCAGCGCGGCAAACCCGCGCAGCAGCGGCCAGCGTTGCCACTGTGCGCTGCGGGCCGGGATCGGCAGATCGAGCCGGGCGAAGCTGCCGTCAGGGCGACGCACAACGACGGTCGCTTGCCGGCGACCGCGCATCATCACCCCTTCGAGCACCGCTTGCCCACCATACTTAAACTGATTGGTACTCATGCCCATTCCGACTCTTACCCGCTCGCCGGCCAAACCAAACTGCTACTATCCTCTATCTTACCATGCCAACAGGCACGGTAACGTATCGAACATGGGGGGTCATGAGGCCGGTTCGTCAGGTTTTCCGCGCCGGGCTAACGTTGTGGCTGCCGCTCGTACACCGCTCACTAGACTCGAGACGCGAATAATTGGCGCAACCACCCGTTCTGCAACGTATGTTGTCGCCGTCGTCGCTGTTTGCGCCGAGTCGCGCACATTATTGGCGATCGCGCGCGTTGTGTCGAGCGTCTCATTCGCTTTCGCCAGCGCCTCATCGAGCTTAGGCAACACATTATTGCGCGCCAGCCGGTTGATCTGCTCAACCGCGTAGAGGATCGCAATAAGAATCGCAACCGATAACACTGCGCCGATCAGTTGCAACGCGGCCAAGATCACGATGAATACATCGCGCCACGCGGCACGGAAACCTTCACCGAGGAAGATCGCCGCGATGATGAACCCGAACAGAACTGCGGTCAATAAGCCAATGCCGATGCCAATCCAGCGTAACACAGGGCTACCTCCGTACCGGGCCGCAGAATGCGCGGCTGCGAGGGCGCTCTAATGCGCCAAATTATATCATAGCCGCAAGCGTGAAACAACTATCAGCAAGATCCACGCTAACAGTGAGGCTTCGAGCATCGGCACCCCCGCCGGGGCGGGCAGATCGAGCGGGAAGCGCCAGCCGATCAGGGTGGCAATCAGACACCCGGCGGCTGCCGTGACCCAAAAAATCGGGATCTGCCGCCACGAGCGGCCCAGCAAGAAATGGGCCAGCGCCGCATGGGTCGTGGTCAACAAGAGCAAGAGAAAGGCTGCGGGCGAGAGCGCGCTCATCCCACCTCCGGGCGGGCAATCCATCCCCCGCCAAGCACGCGCTGGTCATCGTAGAAGACAGCAGCTTGGCCGGGGCTGACAGCACGCTGTGGCCGTTCCAACTCCACCAGCCAGCGTCCATCGGGCTGCGCCGAAACGCGAGCCGGCAACGGTTCGGCGTGGGCGCGCACTTGCACCATACAGGTCAATGGCTCAGCCGGCGGCTGATCATCAACCCAACGCACGTCGGTGACGGTAAATCGCTCGCGGTTGAGCGCCGCCGCCGGGCCGACGATCAGCGCGTTGCGAGCCGGATCGATCGCAATCACGTAGCGCGGTTCGCCGCCGCCTAACCCCAAGCCGCGGCGCTGGCCGACCGTGTAGAGCGGCAATCCCTGATGCCGGCCAATCTCGCGCCCTTCCAGATCGACAATCGGGCCGGGGATGAGGCTCTCCGGCGCTTCGACCCGCAACAGATTGCGGTAGTCGCCATCGGGCACGAAACAGATGTCTTGGCTCTCTTCGCGATCGGCGCTTGGCAAGCCGCGCGCTGCCGCCATTGCGCGCACTTCGCTTTTGGTATATTCCCCAATGGGGAAGAGCAAGCGGGCTAGATCGGCTTGGCCGAGCATGTGCAGCATATACGACTGATCTTTGTCATAGTCTACTGCCCGCCAGAGCTGGTAGCGGCCATCGGCGCCGCGTACAATCCGGGCGTAATGGCCGGTCGCTACCGCGTCAAACCCCAAGGCTCGCGCCCGGTCGAGCAGAGCGCGAAACTTGATCATACGGTTGCACTCGACGCAGGGGTTAGGGGTGAGACCATGCGTGTACGCCCGGATGAAGTAGTCAATGACGTGACGGCGAAACTCGCGCTGGTAATTAAAAACATAAAAGGGGATGCCGAGCAAGGCGCAGACTCGCCGCGCACTGGCCGCCGCTTCGGCAGCGCAGCAGAGACTCTCGCGCAACCCGTGGTCGTCGTCATCCCACAGATGCATCGTTACGCCGGTGACGTGATGGCCGGCTTCAAGTAAGAGCGCCGCGGCCAGCGAACTATCAACGCCGCCGCTCATTGCAACTAGAACGTTTGCCATATTTGGTATTATACTTCAGTATGACCGTTTCCAACTAGAGAGCGCCAACGTGACGAATCCTATCACCACTATGACGGCTCCTGTCACCATCGAACGCCGCTTCCACGACCGCCTTGGCCTGAGCTATTTGACTGCTGGCGCCAGCGGGCCGGCGATCGTCTTTCTGCACGGTTGGGGCGCGTTTAAAGAGCTCTGGTGGAGCGCCCTACGCGATCTTGGCCGTGACTACCGTTGTTTTGCCATTGATATGCCCGGCCACGGCGAGAGCCGGATCGGGCGAGCCGACCGGATCGAGGCCATCGCCGAGCTGGTGGCCGAGTTTTGCCGTGATCTCGGCCTGACCACGATCACGCTCGTTGGTCATTCGATGGGGGGAAGCGTGGCGGTGGAGTTGACCCTGCGCCACCCCGAACTCGTGCAACGGTTGGCCCTGATCGATGCCGCGGTTGATGCCTACCGCATGCCGGCCTACACCCGCACCTATCTGCTCCCCAACGCCGGCTGGGCCGCCTTCCGTCTTTCCCAAGCCGTTGGGCGCGCTTTTCGCCCGCTCGGCCAGCGCATCCCGCATGAACACGGCGGCGGCTGGATTCGCCCGTGGCTGCGACGAGCATCGTATCTCGCCACTTTCGACCCAGAAGGATTGTACCGCATTTTGCGCTCGTTGTTCGCGACCCGCGCCGATGACCGGTTGCAGCAGATTCGGATGCCGGTGCTGGTGATGACCGGCCAATTTGATAGCCTTGCCCCGCCGGCCCATGCCCGCCGGCTGGCCGCAGCCATTCCCGGCGCGCAGTACGTGATGATCCCGGCCAGCTTGCACAACCCCATGGACGAACGCCCGCGCGCGTTTACCCGCGCATTGCGGCGGTTTTTAGACAACGCACAGGCGCAATAGCACCGCAAAAGCGCGAAGATGGTGAAGCGCGTGTAACGTCACCCCGTGCCAGAAAGAGGGTTATGAACCTCGAACCGTACCGCAAAGAGATCCAGCTTGCCGGCACCTCACCGGTGCGCTTGAGCGTGGTCGATGTCGGGCCGCTCGAAGGCGAGCGGCAAGGCACGATCGTTTGCATTCACGGTTGCGCCGGCAACCTCGAACAGTGGACGCCGCAGATCGCGCATTTGTCCGGGCGCTACCGGGTGATCGCGCCTGACCTGCGCGGTCATGGCCGCTCTGAGGTGGTCAATTCGGCCTATTCGCTGGAAGAGTTTCTCTGGGATCTGACCCAGTTGCTCACCCGCTTGCACGTCGAGGAACCGTTCATCCTGATGGCGCATTCGTTTGGCGGCCCGATTGCGATCACCTTTGCCGCTAGCCAGCCCCAGCGTGTCAGCCGCTTGATCTTGATCGCTACCGGCCCCGAAATGCACCTTAACCCGCTTCACGAACGGATCGTCAAGCTGCCGATTTCGTTGGCGATGCTCGAACGGCTACGCCCGATCGTGATGCCCAAAACCTACGCGCCGGTCAAGGTGATCCAAAAGGTGCTGGCCGGCACCCTCTTTCGCTGGGATGGGCGGGCCGTATTGCCACACGTGCAGACACCGACCCTGATCATCGCCGGCCAGTGGGATTTTATCGCGCCGGTAGCCCAAGCCCGCGAGAGCCAGCAACTCATGCCCAACGCCCGGCTCGAAATTGTTCGCTATACCCGCCACCTGCCTCACCTTGAGCGGCCTGATGCGGTCAATCGCTTAATCGACCGCTTTCTGGAAGGGCCGCGGGTCTGGCGCGAGCAACGATGATTGCCAGTATGGAGTGCGGCAGTCAAACTGCCGCATCTCCCAGCCGGCAAGCCAAGGCGCAGAGCCGTTACACGCAAAAACGCAAAGGGCGTGAAAGGGCGCAAAGGGTTGGGAAGGGCGCAAGAGCGGACGGCATATTTGAATCGAGAAAACCGCTTACCGCTCGGCAGGGAACCCGACCCTGATGGTGTTCAAACATTACATACCGGAGGAGATCAGGGGAGCTAGTTGCACACTGCGCCAAAACGTGATCAATTGCTGCGCGTCAGCAAACCAGATCATCTGCCCAGTGATGCAGATGCGTTCCTTCGTGACAACGGTTTCGCCATAGTTTTTTGATCGGAATGACACCACGAGGCGGAGGTGGGGCGCAACACGATCGGGATCGGGAGGTTGTGCTGACTCCATCGGCGGAAGCCGCGCCACTCGGGTTGGTGGGCCAATGCAGTGGTCGATGGATGGGAACGGGGCTAGGTTGGGGTTCCACGGCGACCAGCCCATCTGGATGGGTCTAGACTGGCCAGTGGTCTTGCCTCACGGAGAGACGCTCGGCCTGCGGAGAGACGGCCCGCAGGTCGTGATACCACGGCGCCAGTGCCTCCACGAAGATCGTGCTTGCCCGTCGCACCACGACCCGCTCGCTCCGTGCGTCGCGACGTGCCGCGATCTGCGTCGGATCCCCCGCAGCCGCCGTTCCCGCCCTCCCGTTTGCCATTGCGAGCGCAGCGCAGCAATCGCCCTCGTGTACGGAGCATCCCCCCTCAGTCGCCCTTCCCGCACGCCCCTCTGTGATTGCGAGCGCAGCGCAGCGGAGCGAAGCAATCCCCCACGGGGACGGGAA
>JAUQOZ010000373.1 GCA_030550625.1 Chloroflexota bacterium
CGCGGCTACTGGTATGGATGCGTTGTCGCACGCGATTGAGACTTATGTCTCGACTGAGAACAACCCCTTCAGCGATAGTCTGGCGCTGGCGGCGATCGATATGATCGCCACTCACCTGCGCGACGCAGTGCATGACGGCGACAACATCGAAGCGCGCAGCCAGTTGCTGATTGCCGCGGCTATGGCCGGCATCGCCTGCGGCAACAGCTTGTTTGGCGTTGTCCATGCCCTCTCGCATGCGGTGGGCGGCAAATTCCCGGTGCATCACGGCACTGCCAACGCCATCTTCCTACCGCCGGCAATGCGCTTCAACAGCGAAGTCGCGCCTGAACGCTATGTACGGATTGCGCGCGCGATGGGGGTCAATGTCGGCGGGCGCAATAATGCCGAGGTGATTGCCGATGGCATTGCCGCCGTGCATACTCTGACCGCCGACTGCGGCTTGCCCACCCGGCTGCGCGATGTTGGCGTGCCGCGTGAGGCGTTGCCCGAATTGGCCGAGCTGGCCGCCGTCGAGCCAGCCATCTTCAACAACCCGCGTCCGGCCACGCCGGAAGAGTTGTTGGCGATGCTGGAAGAGGTGTGGTGAGTGGATATGGAGTGCGGCAGTTTGACTGCCGCACTCTTCATACTGCCATTGCAAGAGCGTATTACTCCTGCTTGCGCATGCATCCCGCAAAACCGGGAACATAGGACACGGCTTAGCACAGATAGCGCGGGGCGCCACCCCATTTAGGAGCAGGCGATAGAAATCGGCCCGCGCTGCTCACACCACCGGTTCAGTGTCAGGTGCAGCCGCCATCTGCCCGCGCTCGGCCCAGCGCATCAACCCCAACGCACCGAGCGCCAGCGCGGCAAAGCCGATGGCCAACGGCGTCACGGTGCCGTTGTAGGCCTGCCCGATGATCGCGCCGAGCGGAATGGCGACAAAGGTTGAGAGCGAGCCAACCACCGCCGAACCAATGCCGGCAATGTGGCCGAGCGGCTCCATCGCCATCGCGTTCATGTTGCCAAAGAGGATGCCAAGGCAGAAGAAACACGGCACGAAGTAGGCCATCAAGAGCCACAGCGGCGGTTGGCCGCTGGTCGCCAGCGCCACCCCTACAAAGACCAGCGTCACCCCCACAAAGAACAGCAGCGCGATGGTTAGCAACGGTCGCATACCGTAACGCATAACGAGCCGGCCATTGGTGAATGAAGCGAACCCGATGGCGAGCGCATTGATCGCGAAAAACAACGGGAAGAGCTCGCCTAACCCATATTGGATCTGAAAGATTTGTTGCGCCGAGCTGAGATAGCTCTGCAAGACGGCGGCTACCACGCCGGCCATGAGCGTATAGCCGAGGGCAATCCGGTGGCTCAGCACTTCGCGGAAGGCAAGCCCGATGCGCGTCACTGACAACGGCGCGCGCCGTCCGGCAGGCAAGGTTTCGGGTTGGCGCAACCCGAACCAGATCAGCGCCACCATCCCCAACAGCAACAGGACGATAAAGATCGCTCGCCACGCCGCCACGAGTAAAATCGCCTGCCCCAGCGCTGGCGCAACGATCGGCACAATGATGAACACGGCCATGATAAACGACATCACCCGCGCCATCGCCCTCCCGGCAAACCGATCGCGGATCAACGCCATCGACACGCCGCGCGGCCCGGCCACCCCCAACCCTTGCAGCAACCGTCCGGCCAGCATCATCGGAAAGTTGACAGCCGCAATCGCGAGCAGCGACCCGGCAAAAAAGAGGGCAAAGCCGAGGTAGATGGCCGGCTTGCGCCCGATGCTATCTGAGAGCGGCCCGTAGAGCAGTTGGCCAATCGCCAAGCCCAAAAAGACCATCGTCACCACCAACTGGTTGTCATTTTCACGCTGGACACCAAGATCGGCGCCGATTTGGGCCAGCGCCGGCAGCATCACGTCGATCGACAGCGCCACCAGCGAGGTCATCAGCGCCATCATGGCCACAAATTCGCCCATGCGCGGGCCGGATTGGCTCGATTCGGTTGGCATAGACACCTGTGCAGTACAATGTTTCGTTGTGATGGCTTGCGACAGGGCAACTGCCGCCGGCACGCCAGTTTTGCCGTCTCATTATCGCCGTTTTTAAGACTTTTGACAAATCAATCATTACTGCAAAAGGATCGCAATGCCATTAATCACCATCACCCGCGCCCAACCCGCCGAAGCCGCCGCCTTGCGGCAGATCGCGATTGCAGCCAAGAGCTATTGGGGCTATCCCGATGATCTGATCGAGACATGGGCGGCGACGCCGATCATCACCGCAGCGGCGATCGAGCGTGATGTGGTGTTTGTGGCCCGCTCGGAAACAACCCCGATCGGCTGGGGCCGGCTGTTGGTCGAACAGACCCCGGCCATCCTTGAAGACCTATGGGTGACGCCAGCATGGATTGGGTGCGGCGTTGGTAAGCTGCTCTTGCGTTATGGCATCGCTATATGCCGCAAGCGCGGCATCGCGCAGATCGAGCTGGACGCTGATCCCAATGCGCTCGGTTTCTACCGCCGCATGGGTGGCGTGGTGATTGGCGAGCGCATCTCGGAGTGGAACCGGCCCGTGCCGCGAGTGCGGATAGAAGTGCGGCAAAACTAGCGTTCCTCCGCCAAGTTACACAGCAACTCAGCCAACACGGGCCGGGTATGGCGCAGGGGGGCCGGATCGGCGCGCAACCGGCGCAGATCGGCGATGGTGTCAATGTCGTACCACGGATCGATGAGGGCCGTGCGCAAGCCCAGTTGCTCGGCGACAACGAGGGTATCGCGCAGCACGGTGGGGGTGCTCATAGGTACTTCGGTGAACAAGGCCGGGGCGGGCCGGCGCAACCCCACCAAATAGTAGCCGCCATCTTCCGCCGGCCCCAGCACTAGATCAGCGCCGCCAGCCAGCGCAGCAACGGCTTGGGTGATATGGGACGGCGGCAAGCTAGGGCTGTCGCTGCCGATCACCAGCACTGCCGGCGCGCCTTCACCCAGCACCGCATCGGTCACCGCAGCCAGTCGCTCGCCGAGATCGGCGCCGGTCTGCGGACGGCGAGCAATATCAGGGGCCAGCGTCGCGAAATAATCACCCGCCTCAGCCGGCGCATAAGCAATCAGCGGTTGCACACCGGGAACCGCGCGCACCAACTCAACCAGATCGCGCAGAAATGCGGCATAGAGCGCCGCGGCCTGCGCCGGAGTTAACGGCGGGCACAGGCGGGTCTTGACCCGACCTGCTTCGGGGCGGCGGGCCATCATCACGAGGACGGGCAGCGCGCTCACGGCGCGCCGATCGTCGCTATTCAGAAGAGATTGGTGAGGCATCGGCAGCAATACGTAGCAAAGCGAATATTGCGGTCAATCAGATCGGCCAGCTTCACCTTCAAAACGGTTGGTCACGTTGAAATCACCATCGCAGAGCCGGTTATCCCCATCCAACCAAACGTGTCGCGTGGTTCATCAGTTTACAGGTCAGAGTACAACAACCACGGCTCAACAGCAACTACTGCGAGAGTGGCGGAGGGTTGGAATGCAGCGGATGGAAGGAATTAAAATCTTCTTTGACAGTATATCATACGTAGGTTTGCTTGATCAGTTTGGCAACGATGCTGGGTGATAGCCGCCTTATCATTGCGAGGGAGCGGCGGCACCCAGCAACGCGGGGTGCCGCCCGACCGAAGCAATCTCCCCCTTCAGCGGCAAGAGTCCGCTCCCGCGCTCGCGGGGGTGAACCATTGTCATTGCGAGGGGGCGCAGCCCCCGAAGCAATCTCCCCCTTCAGCGGCAAGAGTCCGCTCCCGCGCTCGTGGGGGTGAACCATTGTCATTGCGAGGGGGCGCAGCCCCCGAAGCAATCTCCCCCTTCAGCGGCAAGAGTCCGCTCCCGCGCTCGCGGGGGTGAACCATTGTCATTGCGAGGGGGCGCAGCCCCGAAGCAATCTCCCCCTTCAGCGGCAAGAGTCCGCTCCCGCGCTCGCAGGGGTGAACCATTGTCATTGCGAGGGGGCGCAGCCCCCGAAGCAATCTCCCCCTTCAGCGGCAAGAGTCCGCTCCCGCGCTCGCGGGGGATTGCTGCGCCGCCTTCGGCGGCTCGCAATGACAACAGGAGAAGCGGCAAGAGTCCGCTCCCGCGCTCGGAGGAGATGGCTGCGCTCCGCGCGCAATGACAAGAGGCGAGCGAGGGAGACGTGGCCCCCACCCCAGCCCTCCCCCGCTGGGGGAGGGTATTCATATACTCTGGCACCGCACCCCTCAGCCGGCTGGGATACGTTTACACCTCACCCTGTCCCGCGGACGAAGATGTTCGGCCATGGCCGGAAGCGGGTAAAGAAGAGTTCGCGCCGTTCTTGGCCGTTGGCGTCGGTGATGATGCGGTAGATCGAGATGTCGCGCCCGTTACGAGCAACGTCGGTTTGGCGCAGGGTGCCGCGCGGCAAGGTGGGGTCATCGACGTAGACCGGCTGGGTCGGCGCGCGCACTTCGTTGGCGATGATCGGTCCTTCGATGCGCACGTCGCGGTTGGGGCGGGTGCCGTACAGTTGCACCACCAACACTTGCGCCTGCTCATCAATGGTGGTTTGCATCAACAGCCAGCGCCCGGTGTCGTTGACGAACTTCAGGTCTTGCACGCCGGTAAAGATGGCGGCGTCTAGCCCTTGGCCATCGCCGTTGGGGCCAAGACCAAACCGGTCATACCAACTAATGTAGAACGAGTGAGCGTGCCGTTCGGTGATCGGCAGGCCGGCCCAGAAGGCGGCGCGGAAGACGGTGGTGCTGACTTGGCAGACGCCGCCGCCCCATTCGAGTTGGGTGCGGTTGCCGATGATGGCATAGCCTTCGACGAAGCCATTGGCGGCGTTGACTTCGCCGAGCTGGCGGTTGAACGAGAACTCTTCGCCGGGAGCGATGAGGACGCCGTTCATGCGGGCGGCACCGGCGCGAATGTTGGTGATGCGGTACGGCGCTGAGCCAACGAAGCTGCTGCGCCCTTCGGCGACCAATTCGACGATGCCAAGGCTATCGAGGTTGGCAGCCGTGATCTGTGGCTCGATCCGGTCAACCGGCAAGGCGAGGGTGCGGGTGATCGGTGAAGGTTGCATCAGCAGCTCACCGAGAGCAGTGACGGCCTCGGCTTGCCGCAAACGCCGGCCCGGCTGGCCCTCAGCGACGATCCGCACCCGGCCATCGCTGAAGCGCAGGCGTGGTTCGGCGGTGCCGGTATCAATGCTCTGCGCCAAACCTTCGACGGCGCGAGCAAGTCGCTCAGGATCGGGTTGAATGACTAACTGGCCGTCAACAGGCTGCACCTGCAACAGTTCCGCCAACCGTTCAGGCGGCCACACGATCCGCTGATCTTCGACGACCAGCTCGATCGGGCTGCGTAGCAACTGCACCGCCATCTGTTGGGCCACCACCAGATCGGTATCGTCGATCAGCGGCGCCAGTTGGCGGGTGCGCACCGGCACCGTCTGCGGCTGGAGTTGTTGCACGGCCAGTAGCACATCGTTAGCCGTGGCATCGATCAGCAGTTGGGTGCCGGGTTGGCTCGGTTGACCGATCACGCGCGCATCGGCCAAACTGAGCACTGCATCTGCGGGGAGTTGCTCGATCTGGGGGGCAATGCCGAGCAGGTACCGCTGGGTTTGGCTCAGATCAACCGCCAACCGCGGCCTGAGATCGATCCCCTCGCGCCAGAGCAACCACAGATCGCGAGCGCGGGTCAAGGGATCACCGCTGCGCCCCAAGGCGAAAGCATCATTCACCAATCGCTCGATGTCAAATGTTACCCCCAACTCGGTGAGCGTTGGCTGCCAGACCCGATCGCGAAAGGTAAGCGTCACCGGTTGTTGTTCAAAGGCACGGTACCGCTGGCGCAGCTCGATGATCAGATCGGCGCGATTACGCCCGCCGAGCGGTTCGCCGTTGAGCGAAACGCCGGGCAAGATGGTATTGGGATAGACCAGATCAACCGCATAGACAGTTGCCACCGGCGCAGCTATCACCAAGAGCAAGACAAACGCCAGCCACACCCATGCCGGCGCGCGTTGTCGTCGCCGGCGCAGGGGCCGGCGTGGCCGGGGCCGCCGCGGCTCGTCGGGGGGGAGATCATCGCCGGGAGGCGACTCACGTTGCGCTGCCCGCCGGCGGTAGATCGGGCCGTATTCTTGATAGTAGCGATTACTCGGCATAGCGATGCAGCGAACCTGTCATGGATACCTCTCGCATTGTACAAAACCTCGCCGGTTACGACAAGTTGACAATTTGGGCAGGTTGTTGTATATTCTCAGCGGGCCTCTAGCTCAATTGGCAGAGCAGTTGACTCTTAATCAATCGGTTGTGGGTTCGAGTCCCACGGGGCCCACCACTACACCACCGGCGCAAGCGCCGGTGGTTTCGTTTTATCGCGCTGCCCACCACGCGGCGGCTTCGGCAAAGAAACGATCATTGGGAGCCAATGCCGCCGCCCGCTGTAGATCATCACCAATCGCCGGATCAGACGGATCGGCCAAAAACCGGCCCCAAGCTTGGATGAAATAGATCGCGGCCCAATCAGGCGACACTGCCAGCGCCCGTTCCGTCTCGTTGCGCAGATAGGCGCTCAGCTCTGACTGCCAACCCTCAGCCACCGTACCGGCAAGCAACGGCGATACAGCATTGAACACATCGCTGGGTGCATAGCTGCGCATCAGATCAACTGCACCGGCATAATCGCCGTAGAAGACATGGTTGATCAATGGATAGGCGCTGGTCGCGATCGCGTCCACATGGGCATCGTGGATCATCTGGATCAAACGCTGATTCCAGCGCAACGAACCGGCTGCGGTCGGCGGATCGGCAGCACCGGCCTGCGCCACCGCCGCGTTCATTGCCGCCAGCGCATCTGACCACAAATCGGCTTGGGCAAACGCAACCGCCTGCTGGTTGAGATCAGCGAACGGCGCCGCCTGATCGGCGGTAAGCTCGCTGATCGCTAGCGCCACCAGTTTATCGTTTTGCCACGTGTAGACCTGATAAAACGGATAGTAGACGCCGCAAGCATAACAGAAGATGTACGGCTCAGAACGATTCAGCACCACTTCATTCATGCCATCGCCGTTCAAGTCTTCGATCCGGCCCACGCCGGGGCTCGGCGCAGAGGCGGCCAATTCGCGTTGCAACGCTTGGCCGTCGAAACGAAACAGATAATAACCACCGCCATGCGCCCCCATCCCGCCCTCGATCTGAATCCATATCTCGCCGGGGACAATCGTGACCTGCCGTACATCGCCGAGATAATCGATTTCGGCATCGGGACTGGCGAGCGTTGCGCGATCAAGTTCGCGCCAGCTTCCGCCGTCCTCCTCATAGAGCGCGATCACATGCGGGACGAGCGGGTTCAGGTCAAAATTACGCATCCCGCTGCTGTACACTACCCACAGGTGGCGATCATCGGTCGTGCGCAACGGCTGCGCCGCGAACTGCGCGAAGGCGTTCGCCGGCAATGATGCCCGCATCGCCGCAAACACCTCGTCCAGCGGATCGGCGGCGGCTTCGCCATGAGTGACCTGCGGCAAGTCATACCGCTCGCCGGGCCGGCACTCGCCACGGAAGAAGGCCCACTCTTCGCACAACGTACCATCGCTAAACCGGCACACCCCCATCTGGCCGCCCTCGACAGATTGGATCTCGATCTGGCCACCCTGCTCAATACAGTAGGTTGAAGCAGGGTTGGCGAAACCGATAACTGGAGAAGCGGTAGGTGGACGCTGCGGGGATGGCTGAACAGCCGTGGCGGTTGGGGTGGGTGATACGGCGGCGGGTTGGTTGCAGCCGGCAACAAACAAACCCAGCGCGATCGCGAGGCTGTGCAGGCCTCGGATCAGGAGTGATGATAAACGCATAAGACACCTGTGAATAGAGTTGGTTAGAGTACGCTAGCAGCATTATAGCTGGCAAGGCGCTGCATAGGGGTTAACGAGCCATGCAGGAGAAGCAATGATCACACAATCATAGCCAGATTAGGGAACAGCGTAAGGCTTGATACATTCAAAACCTTAAATGATTATACCTGAAATTTGGTTAAAACTTCTTGACTATTTTTCTAGATAATGATATATATTTTTTTGCCATCAAATACAAGAAGGCACAAAAACTTTACACATTCCCCTCTCGACCAACTCCGAACCCACCAGCAAGACGTTTCTCCGTCGGTTTTCATTCTGATCGAACCTGCCATCGTTGCCCAGTCATCATTCAGCCCTACAGGAGGTAGTATGACGTGGCTGCGACCGAAGATTGCGTGGCTGGCATTGTCGCTGGCAATCGCAATCGTGCTCACAGGATGTTCCGCTTCGACGCCGGTCGTTGAACAACCACCCCGCCCAACGCCCCCAGAAAACCAATCCGCCAGCGCGCCGATCCGCCCGCCCACTGCCGGCGCAGCGGCTGCGCCAACCCAATCGCCGGCAACCAACAGCTTCACTGCCGCACCCGGCGCCTATCTGATCAATCAGCGCGCGCGCAGCACCAGTTCATCGCCCTTTGAAGCGGTTCTTTATCGGGCTACGCTTACCAGCAACGGACTGTCGCTACGCTTTGGCGTGCAAAATATGGGTGACGAACCCCGCTATCTCGGCGTAGGTTTAAAGGGCAATGATCTGCGTCTGATCGATAGCGCCGGCAACGAATACCTTCCGATAGCCGTTAGCGCCAATCTAGAACAGTTCAGTCTCAAAGAAGGCTACCTACCCGGGCAAGCCAATGTGGGTGAAATAACGTTCCCCATTCCCACCGCTGATGGGCCATTTACATTGCAAACCCCAGCATTTGATCCCATCACCTTTACGCTCGATCAGTTAGCGTCTGCGACAGCGCTCACCGTACCCAATGACACATACCCGCTCGACGTGGTGTTGTACAGCAGCCATACGACGCTTGTTCCGCTTCGCTTACAGATCGAGCGCATAACTGTCACAAGTGATGAGATCGTATTTGCCGTTGCATTCACCAATACTGGCCGGCGTCCTCTAGGGATCAGCAGCGATCTGAATGGGAAGGACAGCCGGATATTCGACGCCGAAGGGATTGTTTACACACCGCTGCGGATGAGCGACTCGTTGCGCGACGGGATCACCCCCGCCGGTGGTCTCATGCCGGGGCAACGCTATCACGGCGAGGTCGTCTTCCCGCGACCGCAACCGATCGAGCAAATCCGCTTCTTCTTTCCGCGCTATACCACGGCCACGCTCACCTTCAACGAGCGCGGCTTAGCCAGCGCCA
>JAUQOZ010000186.1 GCA_030550625.1 Chloroflexota bacterium
GGGGGGGGGGTGGGGGGGGCAAGGGCTGGGTCATACGGCGTGGTGAAGCAGCTTTGCCCCCACCGCCGGCCCCTCTCCCGCTGGGGGAGGGGTGATGGGGAGGGCAAGGGCCGGGCTTTGAGCCATCGCACAGCGATCAACAGTTGGACTCAATCAGGTGTTCTGTTCGCACCTCAACGCTGCGTGGGTGGGGGTAATGGCGTCATCGTGGACAAGCGGTTTGCCCTAACCTAGCCGCTCTCGCTCTCACCATACCAGCCTGATCTCTGCCACTCCGGCGGCGCCTGTTCACTTATTCATTCACCAACAGACCAATTTCTCTGACTGTTAATGAATTGTGACAGTAGTTGTCACATCTGTCTGATACAATCCGGCTGCAAGATTGGCGTCCACTCCAAATTGAAGAGACACGGAGCATCACGATGCACGCACGACGTACCCTCTTAGTCTGGTTCGGTCTCGTCTTGGCCCTGTTGGCGTGGAATGGTCGCATTGTCCTTGCAGCTCAGCCGGCGCCTGCGCACAGCGCAGCAACTCCCCAAAGTACGGGAACGTCTTTCCCGCAACGGGTTATTGCCATTGATGCCAGTTCCAATCGCACTTGTGCCGTCACGGCTGACGGCAAGGTCTGGTGTTGGCCGGGCCAGTCTGGGCCATCTGACGTTCATCTCGTAAGAGGCGTGCCGGTTCAGGAGATGCCGTTCGATGCAAGGGCGGTGATGGTTGCGAGTAGGTCAAACTGTGTCGTCACAACTGAGAATCGCATTTTGTGCTGGGTTGCTGGCAGCAATCATCAAGGTCAGGTAAGGGAACTAAGCGGCTTTACTGGCACGGTGCGGGCGCTTGCGACTGGTAGGGAGATTTGCGCGCTCAACGATAGCGGCACGGTGTTCTGTTGGAACTCATGGGGCCAAAGCTCTTCAGCTCCCACGATCCCCATCGCGAGCGGCGCAGTATCAGTGTCGATTGGCGGGAGCCATACTTGTGCAGCAATGGCCGACGGGCGCGTGCTCTGTTGGGGTTACAACGGTCAGGGCCAGTTGGGTGATGGCACGACTGAGGATCGCGAGAATCCAGTCGTGGTGACCAATTTGCCCCGCAACATCATTGCCGTTGCTGCCGGATGGTTACATACGTGCGCGTTAGGCCGCGATGGCCGGGTCTGGTGTTGGGGTTACAATTCGCATGGCCAACTCGGCGATGGCACTACTCAAACGCGCACCTCACCGGTAGCGGTGGTTGATCTCCCCGCCAATATGACCGGCATTACTGCTGGCAATTTCCACACCTGTGCATTCATCGCATCAGGCGGCGCATGGTGCTGGGGTAATAATTTCCATGGCTCGCTCGGCAATAACGAGATTAACACCTATCGCACCAAGCCGGTGGCTGTTACCGGCTTGACCGGCGTCACCGCGCTGACTGCCGGACTTGAACATACCTGTGCGTTGACGGTTGGCGGCAGCGTGATGTGTTGGGGGCGCGATTTAGAAGGCCAACTTGGCGCTGGCCGGCTGTTGTGGAGCGGTACGGCGCAGTATGGCGTGCCGTTGCCCGGCGGCGCGCGGGCAATCACGGCGGGATTGCAGCATACTTGTGCGGTAACGGCTGATGGGCGCGTGATGTGTTGGGGCGCTGAATATGACAAGAATCTCTGTGACGTGCTGTTTCTGTCGCGCGGTGCGCCCACTGCGGTTGCGGGTCTGGCCGGAATCACGGCGCTCGATGCTGGCGCCGGCCATACCTGTGCGCTCACTGCTACGGGTGGCGTGTTCTGCTGGGGCGAGAATTATTTTGGTAATCTTGGCAATGCGACGGCTGGCCGGCGGAGCGATCCGGTTCCGGTGACCAATCTCTCGTCAGGGGTACAGACGATTGCTGCCGGTGGCCAACATACCTGCGCGTTAAAACAGAATGGTGAAGTGGTATGTTGGGGGGCGAGATGGGGCGCGACGCCAACGGCTATTGCCGGTCTACCGCGTGATGTGCGGGCCATTGATGCCGGTTTCGAGCACACCTGCGCTTTGGCTGCCGATGGAAGCGTGCGTTGTTGGGGCAAAAATGGGCGCGGGCAACTGGGTGATGGTACCTTTGCTTCTTATGACGAGATATACGAGATGCCAGTGATGGTGAATGGCCTGAGCGGTGCGCGCGCCGTGGCGGCTGGCGGGGAACATACCTGCGCTATTACCGCTGCGGGAGGGGTGGTGTGCTGGGGTGATAATCGCAGCGGGCAATTGGGTGATGGCACGACCGCCAATCGGGCAACGCCGGTGGCGGTGCAGGGCTTGTCTGAAGGCGTGGTTGCGCTTGCTGCCGGCTCTCGCCATACCTGCGCACTAACGGTTGATCAGCAGGTGAAATGTTGGGGTGAAGGCTTTAACGCTCAGAATACGGCTGCACCCGCCGGGATTGGCGTGCCGGTGACGATCGCCGGCATCAATGGGCAAGTCGTTGCGCTGACGGCTGGCGGCGGCCATACCTGCGCTCTGCTGGCCAATGGCGCGACGGCCTGTTGGGGCAGTAACCAGACTGGTGAATTAGGGCTTGGTGATGCCCCGTCCCGCGGTATGCCGGCGCTCGTCGAGCTGGGTTTATCCCGCTTGTATGTGCCGTTGGTCACCCGGTGATCGGCCACCACGATGCTCAAGCGACGGCCCAATCGGGCCGTCGCTTGAAGGTTGTCCATCCCCTGCAATCCCTGCGGTGAACCATTGCAGCGGATGACGGGCGCAACGTGATGTGATCGGTTACGGTGAATCCATTATATCCCGTGACTGCTGGTTTAATCGGCGGCCACGGCGGTCTTCGTCTCAACCGGCGGATTGATCGCAAACACCGTTGGCGTGCTGCCCAACTTGCGACCCAATGCATGCACCGCTTCGGTGACGATACGCACGCAGCGATCGGCCTCTTCGCGGGTGAGGATCAACGGCGGGGCGAGCTGGATGACCGGTTCGAGCCGGTCGTCGGCCCGGCAGATCAAGCCACGCTGCTTCAACTGATCGCTCAGCCACACCATCAGCCGCTCTTCGGCCAGCGATTCGCGGGTGGCCCGATCACGCACCAGCTCAACCGCCATAAACATGCCCATCCCGCGCACCTCGCCGACGTTGGGGTGATCGCCGACCGCCGCCTCTAGTTCACGCATCAGATAGGCGCCCATCTCGCGGCTGCGCTCAAGCAGGTGTTCGCGTTCGATAATGTCGAGGTTTGCGAGCGCGGCGGCGCAACTGGCGGCGTGCCCGCCAAAGGTGATGCCGTGCATGAACTTGTCGGCGTCGTTGTCAGAGATAAACACATCGGCGATAGTGTCGCGCACAATAGCCGCGCCAAGCGGCGCATAACCGCTGGTCATCGCTTTGGCGGTGGTGATGATGTCAGGGCTAACCCCCATCGCGGTTGAGCCAAACCAGTCACCGACCCGGCCAAAGCCGCAGATCACCTCATCAACGATCATCACAATCCCGTAGTGATCGCAGATCTGGCGGATGTGCTGGAGGTAGCCGGGGGGTGAGACAATCGCGCCGCCACTGTTCTGCACCGGCTCCATGATGATGGCGGCAATGGTTTCTGGCCCTTCAAATTCGATCAGGCGCTCGACCTCATCAACGCAAACGCCGCGGCAACCGCTGTGCAATGCGCAGTAATCGCAGCGGTAGCGGTAGGGGAGCGGGACGTGGCGCGCTCCCGGCACGAGCGGGCCGAAGCCGTTGCGGATCGAGGTGACGCCGTTGACCGAGAGCGCACCCATTGAGGTGCCGTGGTAGCTGACCCGGCGGGCAATAATCTTGTTGCGGTCGGCAAAACCGCGCCGGCGCTGGTAGGCTTTGGCAATTTTCAACGCCGTCTCAACTGCGTCAGAACCGCCAGTGGTGAGGAAGACCCGCGAGCGGGGACCGGTCGGGCTGATAGCGGCCAGCCGCGCCGATAGATCAATCAGAGGCAGGCTTGGGAAGCTAAAGGGGCTAACGTAAGCGATGTCGTTCAGTTGCGCGCTGATCGCCTCAACAATTTCGCGGCGACCATAACCCACATTGACTGTAAACAGACCGGAGAGACCGTCGATGTACTCATTACCGTCTTGATCCCACACGCGCGACCCTTCACCGCGCACGAGCACAGTGGGTCGCGCGCCGGTACTGGAGAAATGGCCCATCTGGAAGAAGTGCAGCCAGACATTGTCACTGAGGGCCTGTAAGCGATTGTTGGTCAAGGTACTCATATAACCTCGCTAACTACGTCCGCCACCGTGGCCTCCAACGCGCTGTGCGCGACTGCTACGCCGCAGTAGGCATCGAAGGGAGACCACATCGTAGGCACGTGCCCCGACGCTGGCGCGGACACGGAGAACAGGGCTGCGCACCGGACTCAACACCCGGCGCGACCGAGATGCGCGCGGCCCTGACTCACGCGCACCTCACGGGTATCAATCTGCCAATGGAGTGCCTTTCTAGCCGGACGGGCCGGCGCTATCAAACAACCATCCAGCGCGTACACCAAACTATGCGGGTGCAGCCAGCGGCTGCCCGTACCCGATAGTTGTTCGTGTCGCGGGGCTAATTATCGACCAGACGCATCACCCGGAAGGCTTCGGCGTAAGCCGTGCCGATCTTGGCGCCGTTCTCGGCATCCCACTTGCGCACCCAATCGGCGACCTCGGGGCCGAGTTGCGAGCGATGGCAGAGCAGGCTCTCGATCTTCTGCTCGATCCGATCGCTGATGTCGAGGTAGAGATCAGGGGCTGGCGGGAACATCAAATAGAGTTCACGCACTTTATGCGGCTCGTAGCCTTCGGCGAGCAATTCCGGGAAGATCGGGCGGGTTTCGGCGCTAGGGAAGACGGCGTAGATCGCCGCTTCGCCGGCGGCCCGGTGATCGGGATGATTGATGTACGTGCTGCCGGCAAAGACCAAGGTCGGATCTTGGCAGAGCACGCGGAAGGGGCGCACCTCGCGGATCAGGCGGGTCAACTCGCGCCGCAGCTCGAGGGTTGGCTGCAAGACGCCATCGCGATAACCGAGGAAGCGCACATCATGCACACCCAGCACTGCCGCCGCTGCGCGCTGCTCATCCTGCCGGCGCGCGACCAACGCCGCCAGATCGATCCCCGGCTCGTTAGAGCCAGCCGACCCGTCGGTGACGATGCAGTAGGTAATGGGATGCCCAGCCGCCGCCCAGCCGGCAATCGTTCCGGCGGCAGCGAACTCGATATCGTCGGCGTGTGCAGCAATGACTAAAATCGGTTCGGGCTGGACGTGCATACAACCTCCCTTTTCTTAGTCTACACGAAGATCGGGGGGCTTGTCTAGGGGGTTATGCCGCAACGAGATCTGTGACGTATGCCAAGACGCGCTGCGCGATCGCAAGCGCTTCCTCGGCATCATGTTGATTGGGCAGCGATTGGGATCCAGCGGGGGTGAAACCCGGATAGCGAGTCGTTGTGTAAAACCGATCAAGCAGTTGAATCTCAGTTGCCATCGCTGCCAGCGGTGCAGCGTGAACTTGGCTGAGCAGATCGGGCAACTTGTGAATACGGGGTGGCACAAGACCTTGATGAACAATCAACGCTTTGAGCGACTTTTCAACGCATTGTTGGCAATGAAAGCACACCTGATTAAAGAGGCCTTCGCGCATGGCAAGCTGGGCGATGCGCACATCATCGCGCGCAAAAGCCAGCCATTGTTCAGGATCGCTCATAGAGCACCTTTCCTTTAGCGATAATCTCTTCTTGCACCATCAGATTCGACTCTTTCATCGTCGCAAATTCGCGCGGTGTGTAGACCACAATGTCAACCCCAAGGCGCGGATGCAGCAATAGCAGCACCTCGCGGATGCGATCAAGGTAGCGTTGATCGGTATCTTTCACAATTAGCAGATCAATATCCGACCACTCATGGATCGTCCCCTCAGCTAGCGACCCGAACAGAATGATCTGTTCGGGGTGGTAGTGCTCGCGCAACAGTTCGACGTAGCGAGCCAATTCCGCTTCTAGCAACGCGCGGCGCGCTTGGATGGGATCGGTGATGGATGTGTTCGTGGGGTTTGTCGGCCCGGTGTCTGCTGGTGACTCTTGTGATTTCATAGGCTCCAGTTCCTTAGCGACCTTCTCCCAATTCAATTCCCAGCCAACACCGGGGAATTCGCGCCACTCCCAAATCAAATCACGCCCGCGTTGGATCCGGTAAAGACCGTGCCGGTCGAGAAGAGTACGGATGGCGGCAAGGTGCGAGGTGAGCCAACCATCACGATCGTAGAGCACTATGCCATCGAGCGCGATGTCGAGATACAACGGCGCAAGATATGAGGTGAATTCGGCTGGCGTTTTGGCGATCACAGTCGCTCGCCCGCGCCATGCCGCCGGCAAGCAGGCAAGCAGGTATTGGTGGCGCTCCCATACCGATGTGGGCAGATGTTCCGCGATGAGCAACAGATCCCAATCGCTTTCGGGCCGGGCATCACCGCGCGCTCGTGAGCCAAACAGGGCAAGCCCGATCAGGTTGTGGCCTAACTGTTGTTGAAAGGCTGCCACAACTGGCGCGAGCTCATTGCTGATTGCTGTGGTTTGGGTACCGGTCACGTGATCCTGCCTTACGCGGATGGAAGATGGTTATGGATAGTCTTTATTGTACCGGATCTGATTGCGTTCGGCGAGACGGAGCATAGGGTACGGATACCAACGGGCTGTGAACATCCGTGAATCATTCCTGCCTTGCACATTTGCTGGTACAATAAAAAAAGCATCCCCCAATCGAACCAACCGGCGAGGAGGCAGCATGAAACGACGGGGCTGGAATCCGGCGACGTGGGTGAGTCTTGTACCCAATGGGCTTGGGCAGGTCAAGCCGAACCATTATTGGGAAATGGCGCGCACCGTGTGGGAAAATCGCGACAGTCTCGGCAAGGCATGGCGGATTTTGAACGAGGGTGTCTGCGACGGGTGTGCGTTGGGCACTACCGGCTTGCGCGATTTCACCATGAAAGGCGTGCATCTCTGTACGGTGCGGCTGAATCTGTTGCGCCTCAATACGATGCCGCCGCTCGATGTGCGCCGGCTAGAGGACGTCGCATCGCTGCGCGATCTGAGCGGGCGTGAATTGCGTGCGCTTGGCCGTTTGCCTTACCCGATGATCCGCCGGCGCGGCGAGCGCGGCTTTCGCCGGATTACGTGGGACGCGGCGCTGAACGAGATTGCCGCTCGCCTGCGCGCCGCCGATCCGCGCCGGATCGCGTTGTACCTCACGTCACGCGGCATCACCAACGAGACCTATTATGTGGCCCAGAAGGTGGCCCGCTTTCTCGGCACCAATAACGTCGATAACGCGGCCCGTCTCTGCCACGCGCCTAGCACGACTGCGATGAAGCAGGCGCTGGGTGTGGCTGCTTCCACCTGTAGCTACCGCGACTGGATCGGCAGCGATGTGCTGCTCTTTATCGGCAGCGATGCGCCTAACAATCAGCCGGTGACGACCAAGTATCTCTATTACGCCAAGCAGCACGGCACCCGCATCTTCGTCATCAACCCCTACCGCGAACCGGGTCTCGAACGCTATTGGGTGCCGAGCGTGTTTGAGAGCGCGCTGTTCGGCACACGCCTCGCCGACCGCTTCTTCCAGATTCACACCGGCGGCGACATCGCGTTTCTCAATGGCGTGCTCAAGCATCTGATCGAGCGAAATTGGATTGACCGTTTCTTTATTGATGCGCATACCTGTGGCTTTGCCGATGTGCAGATCGCGCTGGCCGGGCAGTCGTGGGAGGAATTGGAACAGGCGAGCGGCAGCACCCGCGCCGAGATGCTCGCTCTCGCCGAGGTGCTGGCGCAGGCCAAGAGTGCGGTGTTCATTTGGAGCATGGGCATTACCCAGCACGAGTATGGGGTCGAGAATGTCAAGGCCATTCTCAATCTGGCGCTGGCGCGCGGGTTTATCGGACGCGAATACTGCGGCGTGATGCCGATCCGCGGTCATAGCGGCGTGCAAGGCGGCGGCGAGATGGGGTGTCTGGCAACGGCCTTCCCCGGCGGGAGACCGGTGAATGCCGAGCAAGCGCGCTGGCTGGGCAGGCAGTGGGGGTTTGCCGTGCCGGATTGGAAAGGGCTCAGTTGCGGCGAGATGCTCGATGCCGCCCACGATGGCGCACTTGACGTATTCTACGCGGTGGGAGGCAATTTCCTCGATACCATGCCCGATCCCGACTACATCCGCGCGGCGCTGAGCCGTCCGGCGCTGCGCGTCCATCAGGATATTGTCCTGACCAGCCAAATGCTGGTTGATCCCGCCGACACCGTGATCCTGCTGCCGGCAGCGACGCGCTACGAGCAGCGCGATGGCGGCACCGAAACTTCTACCGAGCGCGAGATTATCTTTTCGCCGTTTATTGCGCCGCCTCCCGGTGAAGCGCGCAGCGAGTGGGAGATTCTGATGCAGGTGGCCGAGCGGGTACATCCCGAACGTTCACGCTTGATCCGATTTGCCGATGGCCACCAGATTCGGGAAGAGATTGCCCGGATCGTGCCTGAGTACGATGGTATTCAGCGGCTGCGCAAGGCCGGCGATCACGTGCAATGGGGCGGGCGCATCTTGTGCCGTGACGGCCAGTTTGCCACTCCTGACGGCAAAGCGCATTTTACCCCGCTGACGCCGCCGCAAACCCAATTGTCGCCGGGGATGTTTGTGCTCAAAACCCGGCGCGGCAAGCAGTTCAACTCGCTGGTGCATGCCGAGCGCGATCCGTTGAACGGCGCGGCGCGCGATGATGTGCTGATCAACCCTGACGATGCGGCGCGGCTGGGTCTGCGCGAGGGCGAATGGGTGGTGTTGCGGTCGGAGGCGGGCGAAATGCGTGCCCGGATCAAGTTCGCGCCGCTCAAGCCGGGCAACATTCAGGTGCATTGGCCGGAAGGCAATGTCTTGATCGATGCCCGCCGGCGCGATGCCGGGTCGGGGGTGCCAGCCTATAAGGCGGTAGTCAGCATTCACCGGCTGGAGTCTTGAAATAGCCACGAAGAGACGCAAAAGGAATAGCCACAAAGAGACGCAAAAGACACAAAAATCATATTTTGCGGCTTCTGTGTTTTTTTGTGGCCATTCCCGGTTACGGCAGGAGCGGAGGTGGTATTTGGAGTGCGGCAGTTTGACTGCCGCAGTTCATAAGGAAGGGCCAAGCGTATCGCCCTGCGCGCAGCGCCCCCTCTCCCGCCGTGAGGTGGGAGAGGGGGACGGGGGGTGAGGGGGCATAGCCACG
>JAUQOZ010000283.1 GCA_030550625.1 Chloroflexota bacterium
GCGATTTTTTTTGCTTTCTAAAGCTCCAAAATGATTGTCATGAATTTGTAATTTTCTCATATTGACAAGTTCAACCAACAAATAATTCTGCCGTCACGCTAAAAATGTTCATCTTGCTAGGTTATCGTGCAAACTGATTAAAGGATTTGTTATTTCACAAATGCGCTTTCGATCGCTATGATACGGTTGCCAACATAACAGGTATTTCTTACTATCGGCAATCAATCTTGGTCAAGGAGAACAGCGGTGAATCGGCGATACGGTTGGCTCTTTATCGGTCTCGGCGCAATCCTCGCCATTAGCACAGGACTGCTCGTATTTTACCTCATCCGGCAACAAGAGCTGCGCGCGATCGAGCAGGCCCGCCAAGAGGTGCAACTTGCTGTGCAACGGTCAGCAGCTACCATTCCGATTCCGGTAGCGGCGCGCTCGCTGGAAATGGGCGCATTGATCAGCAGCGCTGATCTGGTGGTAAAAGAGTTTCCGGTTGATTTAGTGCCGCCCACGGCGATTACTTCGCCGCAAGAACTCGAGAACCAGATCACGATCGCGCCGATTGGCGCCGGTGAATTCTTTACTGCGCGCAGTCTCGCCAGCGCCACCGATGCGCCGATCAGTAGCCAAATCCCCGCTGGCAAAGTGTTGTTCGCCTTCCCCGTGCTTGATCTGCTAGCTGAACTCGACATCATTCGCCCCGGCGACCGGCTCGATCTGTTGCTGAGCGTGCCGGTTGAAGTTGATCCAGACCGCGATCCGATTATCGCCACCGGTGTGACCCTGCAAAACATCGAGGTGTTTCGCGTGATCCATCCCACCGTTACCGATGGCAGCGAAACTGCTCCGATCTCGTTGCTGCTGCTGGTTGATCCGGCAGAGGCAGTCTTGATCAAGCAGGTGAAGGACGTTGGCGGCGTGATTGACTTCACCTTGCGCTCGATCCGCGATCGCGAACCGTTTACTGCGCCCTCGATTGACACTGATGCCTTAATGAGCCGCTACCGCCTGCGCTAGGCGCCTACCCACAAAGGAGTACTGCGTTATGACTATCGTGAATGAGCGTTCGATGCGGATTGTGGTCTTCACCGGCGCCGATCAACTGGATGCCGATTGGATCCGGCGACTGGCTGCCGAACCTGATACCAACCGGCTCGAACGGGTAGGTGTCGCCGCCAGCGGGTTGGAATTGGTTTGGCAGACCCGGCCCGATGTGGTGATTGTTGACCGACCGGTGGCGCAGACCGAACAACTGATCAGCCAAATCTACGCCAGCTTGCCCTCGGTTGTGTGCATTGCGCTTGTCGAACAGCAGGATATGGCGAGTCTCCGCCGGTTGATGCTGGCCGGCGCCCGCGATGTGCTGGCCAAGCCGGTGCGCTACAGCGAACTAGTGTCGAGTGTGCGGCGCGCGCTCGATGTTGAACTCAACCGCCGTCGCCAGATGGGCGGCACACCCACTGCACGCGGCCACGGTCGCGGCAAACTGACCGCCGTGATTTCGCCCAAGGGCGGTGCCGGCACCACCTTTATCGCCACTAATCTGGCGGTTGCTTTGCGCCAGCTCAGCGGCAGCCGGGTGGCCTTGGCCGATCTGGCCTTGCAGTTTGGTCACGTCGGCACCCATCTGAATCTGTGGTCGCGCCATACGCTGGCCGATCTGGTGCTGCGCAGCGATGAGATTGATGATGAACTGATGGGGGCAGTCATGCAAAGCCACTCCTCTGGAGTTGATGTGCTGCTCGCTCCCACCACGCCCGAACTCGCCGGTGAAGTGACCGGCGCCCAGATCGATCGCGTGCTTGATGCGCTGCTCGAACGGTACGATCACGTCATCGTCGATACGTGGAGCTTCCTCGACGAGATCACGCTGACCCTATTGGCGCAGGCCGACCACATTCTGGTGGTCACTACCCCGGAAGTGCCGGCGCTCAAGAATGCCCGCCATTTCCTTGATTATCTCCGCCAGCACAATATCCTCAAGGGTTCGGTGTCGATCGTGCTCAACCGCTTCCCCAGCGTCGATGGCATCGCACTCGAAGATGTGCAGCAGCATCTGCGCCAACCGGTCAGCGCCAATATTCCCAGCGCCGGTGAAATGGTGACGTACAGCATTAATCGCGGCATTCCGCTGGTGATGTCGAATGCGCAGAGCTGGGCGGCGGTGCGGCTGCGCAAGTTGGCGGCCCATATCGCCGGCGAGCAGGTTGAACTGCTCTCGCTGGCCCCCAACGAGGGCAAAGAACAGCGCGGTTGGTTTGGCGGCAAGAGCTTCTTGCCGGCGTGGAAGCGATAACGATCCGTTCCAGCTTACATCATCTGCTAGCGAGGTTTCTCTATGGCTCGGCTGCGTTTCTCTCGCCCTGAATCGACCAATCTGCCTGAACCGGTTGCGCCGGCGCCCGCGCCGCAACCCGAAGCGCCATCACCTGCTTCCCGCGCTACGACGCCACTCGTCGCTTCCCGCGAAGACCGCGAATTGGTGGCGGCGGTGCAGGCCAAGTTGCTGGCGGAACCCGAACCGACCAGTGCCCGCCGCGACCCTGACTACTTTCCCCGCCGGATTGCGGCGTTGGTGACGGAACAGCTCGAAGGCAGCGGCCGCATCGTCTCTGAGCGCGAACGGGCCCGCTTGATCAAGTTCGCCCAAGCCGAATTACTTGGGTTAGGGCCGCTCGAACCGTTCTTGCACGATGACACCGTGACCGAGATTATGGTCAACGGCCCTCATCAGATCTGGATCGAGCGCAATGGCAAGATCGAGGAAACCGGCGCCACCTTTATGGATGACGATCACGTGCGCCGGATTATTGACAGGATTATTGCCCCGCTTGGCCGCCGCTGCGATGAAACCACGCCGATGGTCGACGCCCGCTTGCCCGATGGCTCGCGTCTGAATGCCATCATCCCGCCGCTGTGCCTCAATGGGCCGACCTTGACCATCCGTAAGTTCTTCAAGCAGCCGTTGACCGTGCATGATCTGATCGCGCGCGGTTCGGCTTCGCCCGAAATTATGGAGTTGCTGCGGGTCTGCGTGCAAGGCCGGCTCAATATCATCGTTTCGGGCGGCACCGGCACCGGCAAAACGACGATCCTTAACGTGCTCTCGTCATTCATCCCCCCCGACGAGCGCATCGTCACGATTGAGAACGCTGCCGAGCTGCGCTTGCAACAACGCCACGTGGTGACGCTCGAAACTCGGCCGCCAAACATCGAAGGCAAGGGTGAGGTGACGATCCGCGATCTGGTGGTCAACGCGCTCCGGATGCGCCCCGACCGGATCGTCGTCGGCGAGTGCCGCGCTGGCGAGGCGCTCGATATGTTGCAAGCGATGAATACCGGCCACGATGGCTCAATGACCACGTTGCACGCCAATAGCCCGCGCGATGCCATTCACCGGCTCGAGACAATGGTGCTGATGGCCGGTCTCGATCTGCCGCAGCGTGCCATCCGCGAACAGATTGCCTCGGCGATCAATCTGATCGTGCAACTCGATCGCTTGAAGGACGGCTCGCGCAAGATTACCAAGATTTGTGAAGTGACCGGGATGGAAGGCGACGTGGTGACGATGTCTGAACTGTTCGTCTTCCAGCAGCAAGGCATTCGCGACGGGCAAGTGGTGGGCCGGATGGTGCCGACCGGCATTCGCCCGCGCTTCCTTGAACAATTGGCCAGCCACGATCTCTACCTGCCGCCGCAGATCTTTGGTTTTGGCGCGTCGCGCCACGATCGCTAACTCATCGAGGTGGACACGATGTGGTACTTGTTAGAACCTTCGATTTTAATTGCGCTGGCGGCGAGCGGCGGCATCTTGCTGAGCGTAACGTTTGTGGTCATCGGTTGGCGCACCTTCCAAAGCGATCGCGAAGTGCTGCGCAACCGGCTGCGCGACCAATATACCTCTGAACTCGAACAGTTGGCCCGTGAGAGCGCCGAACGCCAGCTCACCGGCGCGCAAATCGCCGAACGGCTGAATGAATTGATGAGCCGGCGCAGCTTTGCCCGCCGCATTGCCCATTCGCTCGAGCAGGCCAATTTGCCGCTCACCACTGCCGAGTATCTGCTGCTGCGCGTCACGGTGCCGGTACTGTTGGCCGGCGTGGCATGGTGGATCTGGCAAAACCTGTTGGTGGTCTTGCCGGCTGCCATCCTTGGCTTCCTCTTACCGGCATGGTGGATGGCGATGCGGCAGAGCAGCCGTCGCCAAGAATTTAACGCCCAGTTGCCCGAAACGCTCACCATTATCGTCAATGGTCTACGCGGCGGCTTTAGCTTGGTGCAGGCGTTTCGCTTGGTCGCCCAAGAAGCGCGCGAGCCAACCCGCCTTGAGTTTGAACGCACCAGCCAAGAAATTACGCTTGGCGTGCCGCTGTCCGATGCGCTCGACAACCTTGCTCAGCGAATGGAGTCGGACGATATGGGCATGGTGGTTACGGCGATCAAGATTAATGCCCGTGTCGGCGGCAATCTCGCCGAGATTTTGCAAAACATCAGCAGCACCATCCGCGAACGTAGCAAGCTGCGCCAAGAGGTGCGGGTGATGACCTCAATGCAACGCCTCTCGGCATGGATTGTCGGCTTGATCCCGATTGGCTTGGCGCTCTTTATCTTCACCATCAATCCCGGTTACATGCTCGCCGTCTTTAAGCCCGGCTGGCCGATCTTGATCCCAATTATCGCCGGCATCTGTTGGATCTCAGGCTTTATCGTCATTCGCCGCATTGCCAACATTCGCATCTGAGAGGCAACCATGTCGCTGACCATCCTGATCACCATTAGCACTCTCGCCGGGGCCAGTGTCTGGTTGATGGTGCTTGGCCTGACACAGGTGCGCCGCCACGCTGATATTCGCCGCCGGCTCGACACCTTTCTGGTCAATGGCGAAGAGCATCAGGTCGTCGTCCGTGAACAAGAATTGGCCCGCCCATTTAGCCAGCGCGTGATTGTGCCCATGGCCGCTGCCATCGCCCGAATTGCGCTATGGTTTTGGCCGCAACATTGGCTTGATACGCTCCACCAGCGGTTGTTGCAGGCCGGCAATCCCGGCGGCATGGGGGCCAGCGAGTTTGCCGGCTTAAAATTGCTGATGGCTTTGATGGCAGCCGGCGCTGTTGGCGCCGGCTGGGTCGGGTTGCAACCGCCACTCACCTTGAACACGGTCGGCATCGCGCTTCTGCTCGTGGCCGTCGCATTTGTCATCCCTGATTTCTGGCTAGGCCGCCGGATTAAGCAGCGCCGCCAACAGATTATCAATGCGCTGCCCGATGTGCTTGATTTGATGGTGGTAACGACCGAAGCCGGTCTCAGCTTTGAAAGCGGCATGCAAGAGATCGTGACGAAGTGGTCGCATCCGCTGGCGCGCGAATTCAGCCGCACCCTGCGCGATTTGGCGATGGGCAGCTCGCGCCGTGAAGCGTTGAATGCGCTGGCGCAGCGCACCCAAGTCGAAGATGTGCGCAGCTTTGTGGTTGCGATCAATCAGGCCGAGGAATTGGGCGTCAGTATTGGCCGCGTGCTGCGCACGCAGGCCGATGATATGCGCGTGCGCCGGCGGCAACGGGCCTACGAACAAGCCAATAAAGCGCCGGTCAAGATGATGTTTCCGCTCGTCTTTCTGATCTTTCCCGCGATCTTCGCCGTCCTGCTCGGGCCGGCCGTGGTGCGCTTTGCTGAACTTGGGTTGTAACACACAGACAGGGTACTCGTATGACCGCGGAAACGACACCGCAGCCTTCGCTTGAAGAAGCTCTTAACCAGCTCCGCGCCGGCCAACTGGCGACCGCGCTCCAGACGCTCGAAGCGCTCATCGCTGCCGGTGATGACCGCCACGAAGTTGAAGAGCTGGCCGCTACCGTCCGGTTGCAATTGGCGCTCAGCCGGCGCGAACCACCCCGTGAACCGCCAGCGCCTCGGCGCTGGCAGTGGCAGTGGCAGTGGCCGTCACTGCCGCGCGCCGCCGGCGCCGTCCTCTTCCTCGCCGTCTGCGTGATGCTCGCCGGTATGATTGGCCGCATCGCGTCACCTCCGCTGTGGCAAGGCGGGTTGGCGCATACGCTCGCCCCGATCGGCCAAGCGGTCATTGCCGGCGCCGTCACCGATCGCACTGGCGCCGCCAGCAATCTGCCGCCGCTCACGCCTGATATGGGCCGCATCGTCGTGTTTAACGCTGGCGACGAGCCGCTCGTGCTCCCGACTGTCAGCCAGATTCATCTCATCCTCGACGCTTCCGGCAGCATGTTGGC
Source organism: Chloroflexota bacterium (assembly GCA_030550625.1). GTDB lineage: Bacteria > Chloroflexota > Chloroflexia > Chloroflexales > Chloroflexaceae > Chloroflexus. The sequence goes on from JAUQOZ010000283.1 coordinate 6,237, forward strand.
GCGGTTGAATGGCGAACAGAAGATTGCCATTGCCCGTACGGCCTTGCAGCAGCTCATTGACCACTTGCCAGCCGGTATTCCGGTTGGGCTGCATACCTATGGTCGCAATCGCCCGCATGATTGCAGCGACATCGAATTGGTTGCCGCTCCCGAACCGCTCGATCCGGCGGCCCTGCAAGCGAAGGTGGCTGCGATCACGCCGACGCCGTGGGGGCGAACGCCAATTGCCGCTAGCCTCGCTGAAACGTTGCAACTGCTCGATCCGCAACAGCCGGCCAGCATCGTGCTCCTCAGCGATGGCGAAGAGAGTTGCAACGGCGATCCGGTGACGGTGGCCGCGCAACTGCGCACATCGCATCCGTATGCGCGGTTGCACGTGATCGGCTTCGCGGTGAATGAGGAGCAAGAACGCAGTCTGCAAGCGATTGCCGCTGCGGCTGAGGGCGCTTACTACACGGCTGATAACGTCGAGCAGCTCGTGGCCGCGATGTCGCGCGCGATTACGCCGGTCTTCCGGTTGTACGACCAGCAAGGCAACGAGCTGATCCGGGCGCCATTCGACACGATTGTTGATGTTACGCCGGGACGTTACACCATGATGGTGGGTGATGAACTCGCTACGCCATTGCAAACCCTCACCGTTGCCGCTGGTGAAACCCTGCGCGTTGCGGTGACAGTACATAACGGGCAACTCCTAGCAACGGTCGAGGAGGCGAACGATGCGGCGATCTATTCGGCGCGGGCAGAGTCTCGTTGAATTTGCGCTGGTGGCCCCAGTGCTCTTGCTGCTGATGTTGGGGGTGATGAATCTGGGTTACGTCCTCTTTGTCAACACCCAAGTCGAGTATGCGGTGCGTGAAGGTGCGCGCGCGGCCATGGTACGGCCCTGCCCAACCAATGCCGATCTCGATGCTATTCGCACCCAAGTGATCAACCGGCTGCCGGGGGCGATTGACATCAATCGGGTGCGGAATGATCTGGTGATTACCTATACCGGCAACCGCAATTTTGGCACGCCCGTCACCGTCACCCTGACCTATCAGGTGCGGATGCTCGATCCACTGAGCGGAGCAATCATAGGCGATCCAACGTTTACCGCTACCTCATCACGCACTATCGCAACCGGCTGTTAATGCGCGGGGCAGGCTATGCATCTACCACGACAGAGAAATCAAGGACAGGCGCTGGTTGAGACGGCCTTGATCGTCACGGTGCTCATCGTGTTGCTGATGGGCATGTTCGATGCCGCAATGGCGATTAACGTGCGCATGGCACTGCGTTCGGCGGTCGCTGAAGCAGGCTACGTTGCCGCGCAAAACACTGCCAATGACGCCGGCATTCGCAACCAAGTGCGCAACGAATTGAATTGGTTGCAACCACCGGTCACCGATGCAATGATTACCATCACGCGCAGCCAGTGCAACACCAATACGCCGCAAGCCCGCATCGAGATTCGCTATCCGTTTCGACCACTCTTTTTCAATATTGGCCCGTTGGGGGATCTGACGCTCAACAGTGAAACGACGGTGCCGTTAATTGGTGGCTGTTAAAGGAATTTGGGGGGAGAGGTATGCGTTTCATAGGCACCCAATGGCGACGACGTGAACGTGGCCAATCGATTGTCGTCTTTGCGCTCGCGTTGGTAGCAATACTGGCCCTCACCGGTTTGGCGGTTGACGGTTCGTTTGTCTTCGAGCACCGTCGCCGCGCCTCGACCGCTGCCGATGCAGTGGCCCTCGCCGGTACGCGCGGCCTGTTGTTGGCCCGGCAGGCCAATCAGAATGGCACGGCAGTGCGTACCGCTATTGAACAGGCGTTGGCAGCGCAAAATCTGACTGGCATTACCGATTTGACGTGGACGGCGAACTACACCCGTCGCAATGGTTCGGTGATCGGCCCGGTGGTGGCAGGAGCGACGATCCCCGCTGAAGCACGCGGGATCCAAGTCACCATTTCGTACCGATTTGCTACCTTCTTTATCCCAGTGCTCGGCTTTGATTGGCTACCGGCTGATGCGCAGGCGACCGCCGCTTACGGCCCGATTGGCGCGCCCCCCGGCGCTGAACTCATCCCGCTCGCGGTGTCGCGACAGGCTGCCGAAGCGATGCAAACACAGGGTGGCAATGTGATTATCTTTGGGCCGCAGAGCGGCAGCTTTAAAGACCTGCCCGGCGCCTTTGGGGCGGTTGATCTGGTACCCAACGGCAACCCGGCGAACGGCAATAGCAACGACTGCCGCAGTACGACGCCACGCGACACCCAAACCTACTTCTGGTGCCAAGGCACTCGCCACCAAATCAATATTGGCGATCGTCTGCCGGTCAATACCGGCGCGCTGGGCAACGCGCTCACCGATGAGATTGAGTATCGCGCGCGCACCCGTCCAGTGGGGTTGGTGCCAGTCTTCGATCAAGCCCAAGGCACCGGCAACAATATTTCGTACCGGATCATCGGCTTCGTCACGGTTGAGCTGCTTGATCCTAACGCGCGTGTTGATGCCGATGGCGATGGTCGGGTTGATGATCCGCCCTACAACCTCAACGGCAGCAATTCCCAAGAGTGCCGCAACGGCTTTCCGCCGCCGCCGCCCAACGGGCAAAACGGCACGCCCAAGTGCAGCTACCTCAGCGCCCGCTTCGTGAGTGTGCGGCTCTTTACCGGGGGGATTAGTTCCACCGCGTTTGAAGGCGGCGCCTACACTATTAATTTGATTCGCTAGACCAAGCAGCGTGATCGTCACTTCCCGCCGGGCACGGCCTGCCGTGCCCGTTCGCTATTGCAAGACAATCGTCGCGCAGCGTTGCCCATGTCAGTGTACAATGGCAACTGATGGGCAGCATCCGCCCGTACCGCACTATTGCATACGCTGCGCCCCCTGCGGCGCAAGGGAGGTTAGCGCAATGCGGCACGTCCGCGCACTGTTACTCGGCCTTTCGCTGCTGGCGTTGGTGGTTTCCTGCGCCGGCTATATCTTTCTCAGCGAATTGCGCGCAAC
>JAUQOZ010000149.1 GCA_030550625.1 Chloroflexota bacterium
GGCGCTCTTACCCGCGCAGCGGGCTTCGTACCCCTAGCCCAACCCTTCAGGGCCGGGGGCCGGTGCAGATGTTCTGTCCACCCTCCCCCAGCGGGGGAGGGGCAAGGGGTGGGGGCATTGCAGCCATCAGCGCTTCAATTCTCCCGTTTCACGCAGATACACCCCCGCCCCCCACACGGTAGAACATGTGGCTGGTCACAACCGTTGATCGCGGTGCCATCACCGTCCGGCGCTGCGCTCCCCGCTTCCGCGCCAGTGGGAGCAGGGCTGGGGGTGAGGGCGAAACGGCGTATCGCAACCCATCAGCCACATCTGCGCTGATGCGTTCTGCCCGCCCTTGAACCTGCCGGGGCAGGGCATGGCCGGGCCGCGCACCGCCGTGCGCAGCTACTTGACACGGCTCCTACGGCGCGTTAGACTGAAGGCGTCATCGCTGTTTTACGCATTGGAATGCTGTTGCGAGACCATCATGGATCGTCCGCTGCCAGCCCGGATGCCCCGCGCGCGCCGTTCATGGCCGTGGCGCACTATGGAATGGTTGCTCGTGCTCACCGCGCTAGCCGGCTTGGCTGCGCTGCTTGGCTATGGCGCGATCTTGTTGGGCGAACGGCTGCTGGCCGAACGGATCTATCCCAACATCAGCGTGCGTGGCTTGCCGATCGGCGGTCTGACCCGCGCCGAAGCCCGCGCTGTTCTCCAGCGCCGCTACGCCGATTTCCTTGCCGCGCCGGTAACGCTGAGCTTCGAGGGCCAGCTCTGGCGACCGGCGGCTGAAGACCTTGGCCTCAGTTTGGCGATTGACGAGGCGCTCGACGCGGCCTTTGCCCTCGGTCACGATCTTCATTGGCAAGCCAATGCCCGCATCGCTGCCGCCACATGGCAATACGGCGTTGATCTGCCGCTGCGCCTACGCTTCGATCAGCGCATTGCCCAGCAAACGTTGCGTGCCATCGCTGCCGAGATCGACCGCGCGCCGGTTGAGGCCAGCGTAGAACTGCGCGATGGAGTCATCGTCGTTGGTGAAGAGCAGTGGGGCCGGCAAACGCTGATCGATGACACGATCGCCGATATGGCCGCCGCTGTGCAGAGTCTGCAACCGCAAGAGGTGGTCATCCGCACCCGCCTGCTCGAACCGCGGGTGCGCGATGCTGACCTCGCCCCTACCGTCGCCGAGCTGCAATTACTGCTCCATGGCCCGATCCAGCTCGAAGGCCGGGGCGGCCAGTGCCCCGCCGGTTGCCGCTGGGAATGGCCGGTCTCGCAAATCGCCGCGTGGATCAAGCTTCGCAGTCTCACCGCAATCGATGGCCGCCCGGCGATGGCAGTGATGATCGATCAGGCCGCTATCCGCGCTGCACTCACCCCTATCGCCGCCGCACTGCGCGAAGAAGGCGGCTTGCCCCGCGTTGATTGGAATAACGGCAACCTGCGTATCCGCACCCCCGGCACGCCCGGTCGCGGCCTTGCAGTCGAAGAGGCGTTGGCCCGCATTAACGGCGCACTCTACAGCTACGAGCGCACCGTAAATTTGCCCATGCGCGAATTGCCCCCACCGGTCACTGCTGATAACCTCGCCGCACTGGGGATTACCGCGCCGGTTGGCGTTGGGGTGAGCTCGTTCCGCAACTCGGCTGAATATCGCATTACCAATATCCAAGCCGGCGCGCGCCAGATGGACGGTGTGCTCATCCCTCCCGGCGCAACGTTCTCGTTTAACACAACCCTCGGCCCCGTCACCCCAGAACGCGGATTCGTCGAGGGGCTGGCTATCATCGCCAACCGCACCCAAAAGGAGTGGGGCGGCGGCCTTTGCCAAGTCAGCACCACCGTCTTCCGCGCCGCCTTCTTCGCCGGCTTGCCGATCACCGAACGCCACGAGCACTCGTTCCGCATCGGCTGGTACGAAGAGCTTGGCGAACCGCCCGGCCTCGATGCTGCTATCTTTACCGGCGTCCACGATCTGCGGTTTGTCAACGATACCGGCGGCTGGCTGCTCTTGACCAGCAAAGTTGATCTGCAACGCCAACAATTAACGATGATCCTCTACGGCCCGCCGAGCAACCGCCGGGTGGAATACGCTTACCGCATTCTCGAACGTACCCCGGCCCCGACCCAGCCAGTCTACGTTGATGATCCCACCCTGCCGGCTGGCGTAATCCGGCAGACCGATACCGCACGCGGCGGATTGCGGGTCGACGTCTATCGCACCGTCTATACCAATGGCGAAATCAGCCGGCGCGATACGTTCCCGACCACTTTCCAACCATGGCCCGACATCTTTGTGCGCGGCACCGGTCGCTAAACGCACCGCTGTACCTAACATTCCCGCCACGCCGCCAGCTTGCCAATCTCTGCTATACTAAGGAAGAGTTGTTCGTGCAACTACTCTCGTGAAGAATATCACGAATACAACATAACGAAACGAAAGGTGTAGCGGAATGAAAGCGCGCGAGATCATGACCCGTGATGTGATTTGCATCACTGATGACGCCTCGATCGAAGATGCCGCCCGCCTGATGGCGCGCAACCGGATCAGTGGCTTGCCGGTGGTTAACGGTCACGGCATTTTGGTTGGGCTTGTCACCGAGCACGACCTGATCGCCAAAGAGGGGCGCACGGTCAAAGAGATTATGACCCGCAGCGTGATCAGTGTCAGCGCCGACACCGAAGTCGAACAGATCCAGCACCTGCTTACCAACCAGCGCATCCGGCGGGTGCCAGTGGTCGAAAACGGCAAAGTGGTCGGCATTGTCAGCCGGTCAGATCTTGTGCGCCAGATCGCAATGCGTTGGGTATGCGGCGTCTGCGGTGAGATCGTGCGCTCGCTCGAATCGCCCAAACATTGCCCGCGCTGCGGCGCTGACGCCAGCGCTTTCACCCACGAAGTGGTGCCGCCGGGCATGTAACCGTGAGGTGGCGTGGGGGCAAGGGTTACCGTTTACGCTCACGCCATCCTTGCAACCGGTTGATCGGTCGCCAAGCTGCTGCTGTGCCATCACGCAGCAGAATGCTGATCTGCCGTCCACCAAACAATTGCGTGCTGCCAGACCCGTCGCGCGTCTGGCCCATTTCAAGCGCGTTACACGCCCACGGGGGCGTGGCGAACATACCAGATGGCGCGTCGCCGCGGTATATGGCAATACTAACCTGTACCAGAGCGAAGCGCCCAGCATACGAGAGGAGTCTCTACTATGGCCGAAATAGCCGAAGCGGCTCAGCCCCTCCTTGAGCGCGCTACCGCCGATGAATTGAAGCATTACTACTATCAGATGCTCCTGTTGCGGCGATTTGAAGAGCGCGCCGGCGAAATGTACGTGAAAGCGAAAATTGGCGGATACTGCCACCTCAATCTCGGCGAAGAGGCCACTATCGTCGGCCTCATGGCCGCCCTCACTCCCGACGACTACATCTTCACCAATTATCGCGAGCACGGTTACATTATTGCCCGCGGCGTGCCTCCCGGCCCGGTGATGGCCGAACTGTTCGGCAAAGAGACCGGCGTTTCCGGCGGGCGCGGTGGTTCGATGCACCTGTTCGATCGCAAAACCAACTTCATGGGTGGCTACGCGATCGTCGGCGGGCAGGTGCCGCTTGCCGTTGGCGCCGCGTATGCGCTGCGCTATCAGGGCAAGCCGGGTGTGGTCATCGCCCAAATGGGTGATGGCACTACCAACATTGGCGCGTTCTACGAGTCGTTGAATCTAGCTAAGATCTGGAAGTGCCCGGTGCTCTTCTTTATCGTCAATAATGGCTACGGCATGGGCACCTCGGTTGAGGCTGGCTCATCCGAACCAGACCTGTGGAAGAAGGGCGCTTCGTTCCGCGTCTATGGCGAACGGGTCGATGGCACCGATGTGCTGGCGGTGCGCGATGTGGTGCGCCGCTTACGCGCCCGCGCCGAAGCCGAAGGCGAGCCGGCAATTATTGATGCGGTCAGCTTCCGCTTCCGCGGCCACTCGGTGATTGACGCTGATCGTTACCGCGACCCTGAAATGGTACGCCGCGGACGCGAACTGTACGATCCGATCCGTAAGTTTTCCACGCTCTTGCTCGATCATGGCGTTGTTGACGACGCATGGCTGAAGAGCGTGGCCGATCGGGTTGAGCGCGAGGTGCAAGAGGCGATCGATTTCGCAAACAATAGCCCCGATCCGAAGTTTGAAGATCTCTATAAGTATATGTATGCGACGCCGGTGCCCAATACACCGACCGCTGAAGACGCAATCCGCGCGGTGAAGATTAATCACGGCGAGTTTTAGCGGTTGAGTGTAGCGCAGCTATAACGATGATCCGGCGTGTCTGAATAAGTAAGAGGTTGCTATGCCTGTGATTACGTACCGTCAGGCGTTAAACGATACGCTTGGCGAGGAGTTAGCCCGCGATCCGAATGTGTTCTTGATGGGCGAGGAGATCGGGGTCTTTCAAGGTTCGTACCGCGTGACTGAGGGCCTGTTGGCCGAGTTCGGCCCCAAGCGGGTCGTTGACACCCCGATCGCCGAAGAAGGGTTTGTCGGCGTCGCTATCGGCGCAGCGATGCTCGGTCTGCGTCCGGTGGTCGAGATTATGACTATCAATTTTATTCTGGTTGCGATTGACCAGATCGTCAACCATGCCTCGAAGATCCACTATATGTTCGGCGGGCAAGTGAGCGTGCCGCTGGTGATCCGCACGCCGTCGGGCGGCACCGGCCAACTGGCGGCCACCCACTCGCAATCGTTCGAGAATTGGTTCGCCTACTGCCCCGGTCTCAAGGTTGTTGCCCCAGCAACCCCTTACGATGCCAAGGGCTTGCTCCGCGCCGCCATCCGCGACGACGATCCGGTGATCTTTATCGAGTCGCTGGCCCTCTACGACACCAAGGGCGAGGTGCCCGAAGACGATGATTACGTGGTGCCAATTGGCGTCGCCGAGGTGAAGCGGCAGGGTACCGATGTGACGGTTGTGTCGTATTCGCGGATGACCGCGGTCGCTTTGCAGGTCGCCCAACGTATGGAGCAAGAGGGGATTAGCGTCGAGGTGGTGGATTTGCGCTCGCTGCGCCCGCTCGACCGCCCAACGATTATCGAGTCGGTCAAGAAGACGAATCGCGCCGTGGTGATCGCCGAGGATTGGTATTCGTATGGCGTGACCGCCGAGATTGCGGCTACTATTCAGGAAGAGGCGTTTGATTATCTCGATGCGCCGGTGCAGCGTGTGGCCGGGCTTGAGGTGCCGCTGCCCTACGCCAAAGAACTGTCAGCGGCCTCGAAACCGAATGCCAATAGCCTAATCTACGCCATCCGGCAGGTTATGCGCGGCACCAAACGCTTGCGCTAAACTCGGCATCGTCCCCGCTCCCCGCCAGCGGGGAGCGGGGCTGGGGGTGAGGGTTCAAAACACGCCCATCCGAAATGTGCAAACTCATAGCATCAATAACGGGAGGCTCCATGGGTGAAGTAACCATGCCTCGTCTCTCCGACACGATGTCGGAAGGTACGGTAGGCCGTTGGTTGAAGAAGATCGGCGATCCGATCGCCGTGGGCGATATTATCGCTGAGATCGAGACCGATAAGGCCACGATGGAATTGGAAGCATTCGAGGCCGGTGTGCTCCAGCAGATTTTGGTGCCCGAAGGGCAGACTGTGCCGATCGGGCAACCGATCGCGATTATTGGCGATGGCTCGGCGCCGGTGGCGGCTGCTCCGGCAGCGGCAGCACCCGCAGCGGCAACACCCGCAGCGGCAACACCCGCCCCTACCTCGGCAGCGCCCGCCGCAGTGGCTGCGCCGCCTGCGCCTGTCACTGTCGCTACCAGTGACGAGAACGGGCGGATTAAGGCCTCGCCAGTGGCCCGCCGTCTCGCCGAAGAGCTGGGGATCGATCTGCGCCAAGTCACCGGCACTGGCCCCGGTGGCCGGATTATCAAAGAGAATGTCGAGGAATTCGCCGCTCGCCGTGGTACGGCGGCACCGGCTCCCACGCCAGTCGCTGCGCCGGCTCCCACGCCTGCGCCCGCGCCGGCCCCCGCTCCCGCACCAACCCGCGCGCCGGCCCCTGCACCTGCTCCTACGCTGGCTGGCGCTGAGCCACTAAGCCGGATGCGCAAGGCAATCGCGCGCGCGATGAACGAGAGCAAACCCGGCGTGCCTCATATCTACCTCACAATCGAGGTTAATGCCGATGCGCTGATGGCGTTGCGCGAGCAGATTGCCGCCAGTGGTACGCGCGTCTCGGTCAATGATCTGATCGTGAAGGCGGCGGCCAAGGCGCTCACCAAAGTGCCCGCCGTCAATACCAGCTTTAGCCAGACTGCCGACGGCCAGCCGGGGATTGTGCGCCATAGCCAGATCAATATCGGCGTGGCCGTCGCCCTCGATGATGGACTGGTGGCGCCGGTCGTGCGCGATGCCGACAAGAAGAGCATTAGCGTGATCAGCGCCGAAATTCGCGATATGGCTTTGCGCGCTCGCGAAGGCAAAATCAAGCAGAACGAACTCGAAGGCGCGACCTTCCAAGTCACCAATCTCGGCATGTTCGGCATTGTCGAGTTTGGTTCGATCATCTCAGTGCCGCAGGCCGCTTCGCTGGCCGTCGGCGCAGTGCGCAAAGTGCCGGTGGTGCGCGATGATCAGATCGTGATCGGGCAGGTGATGAATCTGACCCTCAGCGCCGATCATCGCATCGTCGATGGCGCAGTGGCTGCGCAGTATCTGCAAGAGCTGCGCAAGCTGCTGGAAGCGCCAATGAATATCATCATCTGATTTGGAAGACGCAAAGGCGCAACGCAAAGACGCAATGAGGTAAAACGCAAAGGCGCGAAGGACGCAGAGTTCGCAAAGGTTTTTTGGGATGATCGCTTCTCTGCTTAAGAACCCCCACCCACAACCCTTCGCGCACTCTGCGTCTTTGCGTTACCATTCCTCTGCGCCTTTGTCTGCTTTGCGCCTTCACTTCCGCAGGAGTATTGCGATGACGCTTGAACTACCACCCGGCCCGCTGGTCGAAACCGACTGGCTGGCCGCTCACCTCGGCCATCCCAGCTTGCGCATCGTCGATATGCGCGGCGTCGTCTTGCCGCCGACTGCTCCCAAACCCCACTACTTTGCCCGTCACGAAGACTACGCCGCCGGTCACATTCCCGGTGCAGTCTATATTGACTGGACGCGCGACATTGTTGATCTCGACGATCCAGTGTTGGTGCAGGTGGCGCCACCCGCCAAAATCGCCCGCGAGCTTGGCCAACGCGGAATTGGCGATGACACTGTGGTGGTCGCCTACGATGACTGGTATTCGATGTTCGCTGGCCGCCTGATGTGGGTGCTGCGCTATTACGGCTTCGAGCAGGTGCGGATTTTGAACGGCGGCTTGGTTAAGTGGCTCGCCGAAGGCCGCCCGCTCACCACCGAAGTCCCCAACTATCCGCCGGCGACCTTCACCCCGCGCCCGCAACCGCATCTGCGCAAGACCGCCGATCAAGTATTGCAGGCGTTGGGCAGCGATCTACTCTTGATCGATGCCCGTAACGAACAGGAATATCGCGGCTTGGAATCACGCGCTGCCCGCGGCGGCCACATCCCCGGCGCGCGCAACGTCTTCTACCAGAGTCTGGTCAGCGGGCCGCACCAAACCTACCTCTCACCCGATCAGCTCCGCGAACGCTTCCTCGCCGCCGGGATCGATCCTGATGCCGCCGCTGATCGGGAAGTGGTCGCCTACTGCAACGGCGGCGTTTCGGCCACTCCTGCCGCCATCGCTTTCGAGATCGTCAGCGGTCGCCGCGTCGCGATCTACGATGGCTCGTGGAATGAATGGGGGAACGATCCTGAAAAACCGATCGAGCGGTAATGATATCTCTTCTGGAGTGCGGCAGTGTAACTGCCGCATTCCCCATCAAAGGAAAGTCGCCCCTTCGCCCTCCTCACGGCGCGCGAGGGGGAACCGCTTGGTAGGGAAATAGCCACAAAAAGACGCAAAAGGCACAAAAGTATAATAGTTAAACTCTTGTGTCTTTTAGCGGCTCTTCCCCAAAACCTCTCTGCATCCTTTGCGCCCTTGGCGTCTTTGCGTTTAACCTCTCTGCGTCCTCTGCGGCTTGGTGGCACAGCCCTCACCCGCCGGCCCCATTTCCCCTTATGGAAAATTACACTATCCCCCACACACATTGACAGTACGTGCTATCATAGCAGCGCCGAACCTTTGTTAATCAAAGAGGAGCCTCAGCAATGAACCAACCATTCTCAGGCAAGGTAGCCCTCGTGACCGGCGCTGCATCTGGCATTGGGCGAGCCAGCGCCATAACGTTCGCCCAGCAAGGAGCAAAGGTCGTTGTTGCTGACGTCTTGGTCGACGCTGGTGAAGAGACAGTGCAAATGATTAAGGAGGCCGGCGGCGATGCTATCTTTATCGCCACTGATGTTTCCAAGGCAAGCGAAGTCGAAGCGCTCGTGCGCCAGACCGTCACGCACTATGGCCGGCTCGACGTTGCCCATAACAATGCGGCCATCGAAGGAGCGCTAGCCCCTACTGCCTCATATACCGAGGAAGATTGGGATCGTACCATCAATGTGAATCTCAAAGGCACGTGGCTTTGCATGAAGTACGAGATTTTGCAGATGCTTCAGCAAGGCGGCGGCGCAATCGTGAATACGGCTTCGGTGGTAGGCTTGGTCGGCACGATGGGCTTACCAGCTTACTGTGCCTCGAAAGGCGGTGTAGTGCAGCTAACTAAGGCTGCCGCGCTCGAATACGCCAAAGCCGGCATTCGCATCAATGCGGTCTGCCCCGGCGCAACCTATACACCGATGCTCAATCGCCTCTTGGCCCAACCGGAAGCCGAAACCGGTATGCTGGCCACGATCCCGCTCGGACGGATCAGCAAGCCGGAAGAGGTAGCGGCGGCGGCAGTTTGGCTCTGCTCTGATGCGGCATCATACGTGACCGGCCACATTATGGTTGTAGATGGCGGGTTGATCGCGCAATAGGCGTAACGTTGCGTCAGAGTATTGCATTGATGCCTCTCTGGCGTAGGCTGATGGCGAACTACACATGTGGTTGAGCACAACCGGGCTGTGTGATACCTCAATGATCGGTTCTACGTGCCCCGCTCCCGTGTGACGGGAGAGGGGCTGGGGGTGAGGGTCTATTGACCACAGGGACGCCGAGGGCGCAGAGGAATAGCCACAACAAGACGCAAAAGGCACAAGCGGATGATGTTACCCTCTTGTGTCTTTTCGTGGCTAT
>JAUQOZ010000336.1 GCA_030550625.1 Chloroflexota bacterium
CCGAATTGCATTCATCGGCGGTACCGTAAGCTTCCACCCGCAGTACATCTTTCCGTACTCGCGGCCCGCCAAACAGAGCTGTTTCACCGTTATCGCCGGTGCGCGTGTAAATCTTCATGTGACGGCACTCCTTGCCAGAGGTCTCGATGCCTGATGCTCGCTATTCGTAGTATACACGAGAAGCAATCGCCAAATTTCGTTAGCGCGAAATTATCTGATCACGCCGCCCAAAGAATCGGCTGCGATCTTGCCAAAACCGCATCGTTCCGGCTATCCTTGCAAGTGATGGGAAAGACAGAGGAGTATGAACGTGAGCGAGCGACACACGCTAACCCGTTATGCATGGCTCTCGATTGCCGCCGCCGTGGCGACGATCAGTCTCAAGCTGGTTGCTTATTGGCTGACCGATTCGATCGGTTTGCTGGCCGATGCGCTTGAGTCGCTGGTCAATCTCGCCGCTGCGGTGATGGCGCTCTGGATGCTGACCATCGCTGCCCGTCCCGCCGACCACGATCATGCTTATGGCCATGGCAAAGCCGAGTATTTCGCCGGCGTGATCGAGGGAGTGCTGATTATTATCGCTGCTGGCGGCATTGGTTGGACGGCGATCCAGCGCCTGTTTGCGCCGCAGCCGCTCGACCATACCGCCGCTGGCTTGGCGGTAGCCGGCATCGCGACGTTGATTAACGGTGCGGTGGCGATGGTGTTGCTCCGCGCTGGCCGCCAACACGACTCGCTCACCCTTGAGGCTGATGGGCAGCATCTCATGACCGATGTGTGGACGTCGGTTGCCGTCGTGGCCGGGATCGGGTTGGTGGCGCTCACGGGCTGGTATATCCTTGACCCGCTGATTGCGTTAGCAGTGGCGGTGAATATCACCGTGACCGGCATCCAACTGGTGCGCCGGGCGGTGCTGGGGTTGATGGATACTGCATTGCCCGATGACGAGCTGGCGGCTATTCAGACTGCGCTGGCCGATCTTGGTGACTATGGCTGTGATTATCACGCCTTGCGCACCCGCCAATCCGGCGCGCGCCGCTTTATCTCGTTCCACCTGCTCGTGCCCGACACGTGGAGCATCCAGCAGGCGCACGCAATGGCCGAACAAGTCGAGGCCGCAGTGCGCGCCGCGGTACCCAACAGCACCGTCTTCACCCACCTCGAACCGCGCAACGACCCGGCGGCGCTGGCCGATATTGCGCTTGATCGGGCGGATGAAGCGGAGCATGCCGATCCGGTTGTCCGTTAACCCCCTTGGCGGGCTGCACGGCGTGCGGCCCCTTCCCCACGTGGCCGCTTGGCAATCAGGGTTTACATGAACGTAAATAACGCAAATTGTATGAACCCAATAATCAACCAAATGACCAAGATAACTGCTACCACTGCTCCCACAATCGCCCCTGCGCCAACTCCACGCTGCGGACGCAATGGTTCACCGGCGAGCGTCTGCCGCACCGCTTGCGCAAGCTGCAACGGAATGTTCGCCGCTGCCGCTGGTTCAATACCGACCCACGCCCAATTATTGTTGGCTAATGGCACCAGCAGTTTGCGCGCCGGATAGCGGTTGAGCCAGCTCGGATCGCCGGTTGGCAGCCACGCACCGACGATGAGATCAGCGCTCGCGAGTTGCGCTTCAGCGTCAGGCGAACGGCTTACCACGGTCAATGCTAGTTGTGGGAATTGCTGGCGCAACACACCGGCGATCTGCTCGGCTAATGCGCCTTCAGCCAATACCGCTACCCGCACCTGCGCTTGCCGGCTCAATTCAGCCGCTTCGCGCATCCGGGTGTCGGCGCGCAATGCGAACCCATGTGTGACCAGCACCCCAATGGCAATCAGGCTAAACGCGATCGCCTGCGCCAGATCGGCCAGCAAGTTGCCGCTGAATGGCTCACCCAGCACAATGCTAATCAACCGGAAGAGAATGTAGATCAAGGCCGAGAGCAGGGTGAGCGACGCGACAAACAAAAAGCCAAAGAGGTAGATCCGCCGCACCAGCGAGCTGCGTTCGGCAACGCCTTTCTCGCCGGTCGTGGCTGCCGCGCGCTGTATCTGCCGCCAGCATATTGCCCAGATCGGCAAGCCTACAACCAGAGTCGCGCCAAACCACGCTAACGGTTCGCGCAGATCGGCAATCGCGTCAGCGCCAGCAAGCCCGCGAATAATGACGCTGAGCAGACCGCCGATCCCAACCAGCGTTGCCACTTGACCAATCGCCGCGACCAAATACCATGCCAGCCGCCGCACCCCTGCCTGCCGTGGCCCTTCAGCGATCGCCGCCGCGTCGGTTTGGATGACCGAAGCGTGGTAGAGCGCTACCACTGTCAAAACAACCATTGGCGCCACTACGTCGATAAGGTTGCCTTCGACCCGTAGGCCCAACAGGCCGCGGAACACCCCGGCCAACAAGAAAGCGGCATTCGTCACGGCGGTGATAGCAGCGACGACAATCACCAGATACAGATAGAACTTGCGGAACGCCGAACCGCGTTCATCTTCATCGGAGCTAGCAAAGAGACGCTGCGCCCGCCACCAGTGGCCCAACCAGACGATGAGACCGATAAACACGTTCAGCATGGCGCTGATGAGAAGTTGGACGACGGCGGTGCCGCTCGCTGAGCCGAAAATGAGCCGGATGAGATCCATCACGCCATTCGTCCAGATCACCAAACCGGCCCCGGCGGCAAAGAGCAGGTAAACCCGCCGCACCAGCGCCCCTGCGCCGGCCAGCGGCGCTTGATGAGCATCGTTGCGCGCCACGACGCTGTGATAGGCAAACAGCGCACCTAACACCAGCGAGGCAATCACACCGTACCAGATTTGCGCTTGCGGATCGGTACGGCGCGCGCCGCTCAGCAACGCGAATACGGTGTCGAGCAACTCATAGACACTGCCGGTCAACGGGATCAAAAACGCCGCCAGATTGCCATACAAGTAGAGCTTGCGCACCGCTGACGCCCGCTCGTCAAGATCACGCCGCGCCAGCCGCTCGCCCCATAGCCAGTGGATCAGCCAGAGCGGCAAACAGATCACGAGCGCTGCTAATTGGAACGCGGTTGCGCTGATTGATGGCCGGACAGATGCGACCAAGACGCCGTGCAGCAGCCAGATCAGCGACCATGCAAATCCTTGCAACCCGATCGTGGCGCTGATGTAGAGATACCATCGCCGTACGACTGCCATCAGCAGCCCTCCTTCTGCTCCCAGCACCACATCCAGATCCGCCAGCCGGAACTGCTGGTCAGTTGCCAGCCGGCAGCCGTCTGCTCTAACTCCATCGTAAAGGTACTGCTTGATTGCGAGCTGCTAAATAGACCACCGCGATAGACATTCGTTTCCCGTACCGTTACCGTGGCCCGATTGCCATTGATCGCGGTATTGATGATCGCGTAGCTCGTATCGCTATCAGAAACGCCAAACCGCCGCAATTGCTCGCGCATGGCTTGCGCGCTACGCGGATAGCCGGGCAACGTGGGCGAGAGGTAGCTATAAGCGCGATCATAATCGCCCCGTTGCACCGCCAGTATGTAGTTGAACGCCACGTCTTCCGGGCCGTTGCCGGCCCGGTATTCCGGTGCGGCGCGCGTCAACACGATCACAACCGCAATAATCGCCAAAACCACGGCGCCGCCGACAATGCCCCATAAAAAGCGGTCGCCCGATTGAATGCGCATACGCTGATTCCTTTCTTTATCACACGAGGGTGGCGCTATGTGCGCCGCAACCTCAAACATTCTTTCTCCCTGTCTTAGATAAAGACGTATCAAACAGCCGAAAAGTTCACCGCCGCTGCCGTTCGTGGCGTGGCAGCCATTGATCGTGGTTGCGATAGCGCCGCCGTAATCGCCGGCCATATCCTCCCAACAGCCAGTTCCCTTTCGTCACCAGCCAGTCGGCAATTGTGTGGGCAGCGCTGCCGGTGCAGAAGCCGATCGCGAAGGCCCATGCCTCAGTGGGATGCGCTCGTATCAATCCTTGCACCCATACGGCTAATTCGCGATGATAGGCTGGCGTCGTGAGGCCGAGTTGCCCTAGCAGCCAGACGACGGCAAGCGCCAACCCGTACACGACCGCCGCGAAATAGCCGAGCCGTAACAGCGGTGAAATGATCAGACTATGGCTCCAGAAGGCGCGGTGCGGGATCAGCCACATATAAGGCCGCCAGATCCAGAAGAAAATGCCCCAGCGATTGTCAATTGCCGAGTCGATGTCGAGGTCAGGTGAGAACATGATCCCCGATAACAGATGCGCGCCGCCGAGCCAGAGACTACAGGCGAGGGCTTTGTCTGGCGCGACTGGCGTGTATTCCAAATAGGCATAATACGCCAGCGGGGTGATCGCTGCGCCGCTAAGTACTGTGATTACATCGTGTGTGCGAGCAGAGGGCATAGGTTCACGATTGGGTCATTGGCATCACGCGATAATGGTAATGGTAATGGTTCCGCAGCCGAAGCGCCATAAGAATAAAGAGAATGCAGGCTTGCCCTACTAATCCAATCGCGAAGTATTGTCGATCTTGCAGTATGACCCCGGCCCATGGAACAAGAAAGGCTACACCTAACCACCAATATTCGAACCGACGCTTACTCGTGTGTAATAGCCATAAGAAGGGAAAGAGCGAGCAGACGTGATCGTAGTTATTAAAATAGGGAATGGCGAGAATCGCCGCCAGCATTGCCCAGTATAAGCCGAGATCAATGTTGAATGAGAGCGAAGTTACCCACAAAAACCAGCCGGCTGCCACCAGACCAAAGAGCAAGCCGGCATAAAGTGCCGTTGAGATAACGGGAGCGCCAAGCAACAAACGCACGACCATAATCGATCCGCCCGAACAATTCGGACACACGCCAAAGTCGGGCAGATTGCGGAACATATCTAACATTGCAAGATAATCGTTTAGCCACTGCGGATAAGCCAACGTGACCCCGGCTAGCAAGCCGAGGATCGCCGCCGTTACCCCGGCTAACGCCCGCCATTGCCACGGTTGACGCTGAATCAGGAGCCAGCCGCCTGCGGCTGCAAATGGCAATGCGCCAACATGCGGTTTAAAGGTCATCAACAGCATCCCGATCACAAATAAGCTGGCCGATTGGCGCGAGGCCGCGTAGATAGTGATAGCGATCCCCAGCAAAATCGGCGCAGTGAACTGGCCAACGATCACTAGGCTAATGACCGTCGGCGATACGATCATCACGCTCAATGCTATCACCCGCCATTTGGTTGACCACGGCAACGTGATCAGAATAACGCTGCCGGCTAGCATGCTCAAATTGATCCAAAACCACATGCGCGCAGCATGTTCAGGCGTTAGCCAGCCGAGAAAGAAGACGCTGTATGCAAACCACGGCGGATACACATAATGAGGATATTTGACGGTATCGATAACTGGCCCGAAGAGCTGCTGCGCTAATCCTAACTGCGCGGCATAGTCGTAGAGTCCGATACCCCGCGTTAGTCCAACCGTAGGCACATAGAGGGTGAGAAAATCGGATACGGCTGGAATTGGCAGCGGAATAAACGAAAGAGCGGTAATAATGACGGCAAGCGCCGCTCCAATCCCAACCAAGCGCACAATTTGCGACATTGTTGCTCCTATGTCACCGAATCTGGAGCCAAAGGCTGTCTCACGAACCCTACCCGTCATTGGAAAATGCAATTCGCCCGCATTGTACTACGCCTTACGCAAGCGCACCGGCTATAGCAACAAACCTGCGCTGTACCCGCCAAATAGTGCTATAATAGCACGTGTGTTCGCTTTCTGGCGGAGGTTTGCATGGAATCGCCCCCAATTGCCGCCTTGCCCGGCCAACCGCCGGGGCCGCGCCTTGCCTTTGCCGGTGATCGCCAACGCCTCGACGAAATCGCCGAGTCGCTGGCGGCACTGGCCAATGCCCACGGCGGCGCATTGGTAATCAGCGGCGGGCGTGGCTCGCAACTCGCCCCTCTGCGCGATCCCGCCGCCGCCATCGAGCTGGCGTTATCGGCGGCGCTGGCTTGCACGCCTCCGCTGATTATCCCGCTGCCTCAAGTCGTTGTCTACCACGATATGCCCGTCGTTGTCGTGGAAGTACCCGCTGGCTTGCCTTATGTCTATTCAGTCAATGGCCGTTACCTGCGCCGCGAGGGCGCCAGTAATCAGCCGCTCTCGCCGGCAGCGCTGCACCGCCTGTTCAGCGAGCGGGCCGATCTTGGCTGGGAACGGCAGGTTCCTTCCGGCGCTGCCTTCAACGAACTCGATCCCGATCTGATCGCCGCCTATGCCCGCCGCGTCGGCCCTCCCGCTGGCGATGACCCGCTCGCCCTGCTCGCTCGGCGTGGCTGTCTGATCGACGGCACGCCGACTAATGCCGGTTTGCTGTTGTTTGGCCGCGATGTCGCTGCCCGCTTCCCCCACGCCGAGATCACGCTCGTGCGTTACCGCGGGCGCGAGCCGGCTGATGTCTTTGAGCGGGAAGATATTTGTGCGCCGCTGCCCGAAGCGATTCGCCGCGCCGAGCGTTGGCTGAATGAGCACATGCGGAAGGGGTCGCGCATGGTTGGCCTCGAACGCGAGGATTGGACGCAATTCCCTCCCGGCGCCGTGCGCGAGGCGCTGGTCAATGCGGTGGCCCACCGCGATTATACGGCTCGCGGCGAGGGCATTCGTATTACACTGTTTAGTGACCGGCTTGAAGTCTATTCACCCGGACGCTTACCCGGCCATGTCACCCTCGACAATATCCGCGCTGAACGCTTTTCGCGCAATCCGGCGATTGTGCAGGTACTGGCCGATCTCGGTCTGGTCGAGCGCCTTGGCTATGGGATTGACCGGATGCTCCGCCAGTTGGCCGCCGCCGGCCTCCCTCCCGCTACCTTCCGCGAGACAGCAGCCGGCTTCTTGGTCATCCTCCCCGGCCAACCGATGGCCGAAGAACTACCCGGCGGCGTTGATACGACCACGTGGCGGCGGATGGGGCTGAATGACCGCCAGATTGCGGCGTTGCTCTTCGTGGTTGAACATCAACGCATTACTAATCGCGATCTGCAAGAGATGTATCCCGATGTGAGCGCCGAGACGATCCGCCGCGATTTGTCCGATCTCGTGTCGCGCGGCTTGCTGCTGAAGGTGGGCGATAAGCGGGCAACGTACTATATTTTGAAATGATGACCACATCGCGCACATCACGGTCACGAGTGTCGAACTATCACATTCGACCTCGGCGGTAACCATCCACCTGCGCCTGTCGCAGCAACGAGCGTAAACTGACGTATTTCGCCTTGGCACCCTTTACGCCCTCAGCGGTAACATCCCCCTGCGTCCCCCGCGCCCCCTGCGGTCAAACGCCTGTGCGTCATTCAGAGCCGGAGGTGTCCAGCTCTGCGCACCTTTGCGTTGACCACCTTTGCTCGCATGTCGTTTTGGCATGAGCCCTCACCCTCCGGCCCCCTCTTCCACCTGACGGCAGGAGAGGGGGAGCCGCGTGATATGTGGGACAGGCATTGTGGCGCGAAACACCGCAGCGCCCCTCTCCTGCGCCAGCGGGAGAGGGGTTGGGGGTGAGGGCCACCAGCCCGCGCCGCGGGCTGCGTAACCTTAGCCCAGCCCTTGAGGGCCGGGTTCCAAATCAGATGTTCTATCCGCCCTTGAACGCCAGCGGGAGAGGGGTTGGGGGTGAGGGGTACATTTGCCGAGCGCGTCGAGGACGATCCCTTTCCCAATCTCTCCGCGTCCTCTGCGCCCCCTGCGGTAAAAACCTTCTGCGTCCGCTGCGGTAAAATACCATTCTATGAACGAAATCGTCGTCATTCTCCATCGCCCGCAAGACCCGCGCAACATCGGCGCCGTCGTGCGGGCCATGCTCAACACCGGCTTTCGCTATCTGCGACTGGTTGCGCCAGCCCCTTTCGATCACGCCACGATCGCCGCCGTCGCCCATCGCCCTGAACCGGTGCTCGATCAGCTCGCTATCTACTTCGATTTAGAGAGCGCATTGGCCGATATTCGCCATCTCGTTGGCCTGAGCGACCGCCCCCACTTCGGGTTGCCGTGGCGTAACGATGTGCGGCAGTGGGCCGCCGAAACCCGCCAGCGCGCCGCGAGCGCCGGGCCAGTCGGGTTGCTCTTCGGCGCCGAAGGCAATGGTCTCAGCCGCGCCGAATTGATCCGCTGCCACGAGATCGTCAGTCTGCCGGTCAACCCAGCTTACCCAACCCTCAACCTCGCCCAAGCCGTCTTGCTCATCCTCTACGAATTGCAACAGGTCACGCCGCCATCCACACCGCCGCCGCCCACTGAACCTCCCGCTACCCAAGCTGCGCTCGACCAGCTCGTCGCCATGCTCGACCAACTCATCATCGCCACCGCCTTCGTCAAGAGCGGCGAAGGCCGCGCGCTCCGCCAGCGTCTGCGCGCCATCATCACCCGCGCTGCCCTCAGCCAACGCGACGCCGCCATCGTCACGGCCCTGTTGCGCGAAGCGGTGCGACGGATCACCCGCGAGCGGTAGGGGGATGGAACGCTGTGCTATCCTCGCTATGCAATGCCTTAACGCTCGACGCTGCACTGCCCTCTCCCGCGCCAGTTGAGAGGCGGACAGAAATTTGGTCGATTACAACCGTTGATCGCGGTGCAATGCCTCAACGCTCAACGCGACACTCCCCTCTCCCACTGGCGTGGGAGAGGGGCTGGGGGTGAGGGCCAGCAGCCCACGCAGCGGGCTGCGTAACCTTAGCCCAGCCCTTGAGGGCCGGGTGCCGGACAGATGTTCTGTCCACCCTTGAACGCCAGTGGGAGAGGGACTGCGGGTAAGGGCACACCAGCGCATCGCAACGTTATCAGTGACACCTACCCTCCTAGGTTCCGTCCCCTCTCGAACTCTCGCTTAGGGAGCAAGCGGGATGAAGGTCGCCAAATGCACACCCTCATCCCCCTTGCGCCTCTGCGTCGTCGGCGATATACAATAACCACAAGCCTAAGCGCCTACCTGCTCACCACCGGCACGTAGACCGGCCACCTCCCGCTATCAGTCCAAAAACCGGCGTGCAAGGTATAGCTGCCGCCGCTTGAGATACCAGTCACCGCTTGGCCAATCGTGCCGTGCAGTGCAAACCCGCCGCCGCTGCTATACCCGCCGCCACCCGCCACCACCGCGTTCTCGCCGCCGATCGCGGTAACGGTCACTGCAAGGCGCTGCTCGCGCACCGGC
>JAUQOZ010000263.1:0-2448 GCA_030550625.1 Chloroflexota bacterium
CATGCCCCCACCCCAGCCCGCCCCCTCCGGGGGAGGGAGCCGGCGGCCCTCACCCCCCAACCCCCTCTCCCACCTGACGGCGGGAGAGGGGGAGCTGCTGGATGGGAGGGAACGGCACGGCGGGAGCGGTACCCAACATCTCCCCACCTTGTCCACGGGGAGGGGACAAGTAGTTTACCGCAGAGGGCGCCGAGGACGGAGGGGGTAATGGGCGGACAGAACCGTTGGTCTGTCAACATCGTTGTCGTTGGGCGATGCCTCGACGCTTAACTGTGCGCGCCTCTCTCCCGCTGGCGCGGGAGAGGGGCTGGGGGTGAGGGTAAATCGGCGCCTCCAAGGCGGTCGACTGCATCTGCGCTTAGATGTTCTGTCCGACGTGAGTTCTAAAGGGGTTGGTAACCATGCCAAGATGCAAGGTGATGATTGACCCGCCCGTATCACTCGGGTTGGCGCGGCTATGATACAATCGCGATGTGATGTGATCCGCCCCATGCCGAACAGGGCGCAATGAGCGCCTCTGCCGCATGAAAGGAGCTGAACTCATGGCTGAGCGTTACCGCATTGAACGCGATTCGTTAGGCGAGATGCAGGTGCCGGCTGATGCGCTGTATGGCGCGCAGACGCAACGGGCCGTGTTGAACTTCCCGGTGAGCGGGATGCGCCCCTACCGCGCCTTTGTGTGGGCGCAGACGATGATCAAGCGCGCGGCGGCTGAGGTCAACCGCGATTTGGGTCTGCTCGATCCGCAGATCGCCAATGCAATCATTCAAGCTGCCGAAGAGGTGCTGGCCGGCCAGCACGCTGACCAGTTCGTAGTCGATCCGTTTCAGGCTGGCGCCGGCACGTCGCACAATATGAACGTCAACGAGGTGCTGGCTAATCGCGCCAATCAGATTTTGGGCTACAGCCTTGACGACCCGAAAAAGCCGGTCAGCCCGAATGACCACGTGAACATGGCCCAATCGACCAACGACACCATTCCAACCGCGATCCGGTTGGGGTGTCTGTGGCGGTTGCCCGAATTGATGGCAGCGCTTGAGGGTTTGGCCAGCGCACTCGAGGCAAAAGCGGTCGAGTTCGATGATGTGGTGAAGTCGGGGCGCACTCACCTGCAAGACGCCGTTCCGGTGCGGCTTGGCCAAGAGTTCGGCGCGTATGCGAAGGCGGTGCGCAACGATATGGAGCGGATTGAGGCTGCTGCCGACCGTCTGCGCCGGCTAGGAATTGGCGGCACTGCCACCGGCACCGGCCTCAATGCCCACCCTGAATACCATGCGCGCATGGTGGCTAAGCTGAGCGAACTAACCGGCCATGAGCTGCGCTCGTCGGGCAATCTGTTCGAGTCGATGCAGAGCATGGCCGACCCCGCCGATTTCTCGGCCAGCCTGCGTACGCTCTGTATCACGTTGGGTCGCATTGCCAACGATTTCCGCCTGCTCTCGTCCGGCCCGGCCACCGGTCTCGACGAGATCCGCTTGCCCGCCGTGCAGCCGGGGTCGTCGATCATGCCGGGCAAAGTTAACCCGGTGCTGGCCGAGATGCTGAACATGGCTTGCTATCACGTGCAAGGTTGTGATCTGACGGTGGCGCTGGCGGCGCAGGCCGGCCAGCTTGAGTTGAACGTGATGATGCCGATTATCGCGCACAATTTGTTTGAGATGATGCATGTGCTGATTGGCGCGATTAACGCCTTTACTACGAAATGCGTGGTTGGCATCACCGCCAATCGCGAGAAGGCGGCGGGCTGGCTGGCCAAGAATGCGATTCTGGTCACGGCGCTCAATCCGGTGATCGGCTATCTGAACGGTGCAGCGGTGGCGAAAGAGGCTATGGCTACCGGTAAGACGATCAAAGAGGTGGTGGTCGAGAAGGGGTTGCTCACCGCCGAACAGGTTGATGAGCTGCTCGATGTCTACAAGATGACCGAAGGCGGGATTCAGGGCATTGCCGCCGCAGGCTAAGGGTAGGCCGGCAACCCCGTTGGGGGTATGATACGTTTACCGCCGAGGGCGCAGAGGGCGCGGAGGGCGCAGAGGATGATCGCCATCCCACATATCTTTGCGCCCTCTGCGTTCTTGGCGTCTTTGCGTTATACGAACCTCTGCGTCTTGGCTCCCTTTGCGACTTGGTGGTAGCCCCCACCCCCAACCCCTCCCCCGCTGGGGGAGGGGAGAGTTTACCGCCGAGGGCGCGGAGTGCGCAGAGGATGATCCCAATCCAAAGAACCTTTGCGCCCTCTGCGTTCTCTGCGTCTTTGCGTTTACGAACCTCTGCGTCTTGGCCCCCTTTGCGGAGCCGGACAGCCGTCCGGCTCTACAGCGCCTTTGCTTTCTCTGCGTCGTGGAGCCGGACAGCCGTCCGGCTCTCCATACGGCGCGGCGTTGACTAGCATCTCGTGGTAAGGCAAGCTATAATATCAAGCATCGCCTATCCGTTCCGCGCCTCGGA
>JAUQOZ010000263.1:2458-9146 GCA_030550625.1 Chloroflexota bacterium
TGCGTTCTTGGCGTCTTTGCGTTATACGAACCTCTGCGTCTTGGCCCCCTTTGCGACTTGGTGGTAGCCCCCACCCCCAACCCCTCCCCCGCTGGGGGAGGGGAGAGTTTACCGCAGAGAGCGCGGAGTGCGCAGAGGATGATCGCCATCCCACATATCTTTGCGCCCTCTGCGTTCTTGGCGTCTTTGCGTTAAACCCTTGGCGTCTTTGCGGAGCCGGACAGCCGTCCGGCTCTCCATACGGCGCGGCGTTGACTAGCATCTCGTGGTAAGGCAAGCTATAATATCAAGCATCGCCTATCCGTTCCGCGCCTCGGAGAGCATCGATGGCGTCAGTGACCCTCTCCGTTCGCATTGTGTTACTCGGTGATGTCCGTTTTGAGATTGGGTCAGAACGTACCACGTTTCCTCACCGCGAAAGTCTGCGCCGCTTATTGGTGCGATTGATATTGCGCCCGCGCCAGCCGTGTGGGCGCAAGCAACTGGCTTTTATCCTCTGGCCTGACGCTGAACCGGCTGAGGCGTTGGCGAATCTGCGCCGGCATCTGTACCTCTTGCGCGAGTTGTTGCCGCCAGCGACGCGGCCATGGTTAGAGGTTTCGACGCAAGCAATTGTCTGGAATGCGCCGCCCGATTGCTCTCTCGATGTTACTGCCTTTGAGCAGGAGTGGACGACGGTGGCGGAGATGGAAGCGGCGGCGGCGCTGTACGGCGGTGAATTAGCCCCCGGCGTTGATAGCGATGACGAAATTCTCTCCCGGCGCGCGGCTTTGCACCGGCGCTATCTGCTCTTGCTCAAAACGCTGGCGCGCGTCTGGCTCGATCGGGGTGATTGGCAGCGGGCGGGAGCGTGGGCGCGCCGGCTGCTAGCACTCGATCCGTGGGATGAAGAGGCGGTGCGGTGGGCGATGACGGCGGCGGTATCGGCGGGCCAGCGCGCGGCGGCGCTCGATCTGTATCGTGCGCTGGCCGAAGAGTTACAGCGCGAGTTAGATGCTCAACCGGCCCCGGAAACAACGGCTCTGTATCACGATCTGCTCCATCACCGGTTGGAGCTGCCTGAACCTTCCCGCCAATCGCCGGCGACGGCGCTGTTTATCGGACGCGATGAACCGCTCCGGCAGTTGCTCGAACTGATGCATTATGCCGGACAAGGGCAGGGCCGGATCGTCTTTGTCTCGGGGCCGGCTGGCGTGGGCAAAACGGCGCTGGTGCAAGAGGCGATCTATCGGTCGAGTGGTATTGCGAACGTTCCGGCATGGCAGGTGTTGCGGGGGTATTGCCAGCCGGCCCGCAGTATCGGCGAGCAGCAGGCATATTTACCGTGGCGGCAGGTCTTGGCCGCCGCCGCCGCTCGTTTGGCGCAGGTTGCGCCGAACGCCGATTGGCTGGCCCGGTTGGCCCCGCTAGCGCCCGAATTGGCGCTATTGCGGCCCGGCTTGATCGCGCCTGATCAGCCCGATGCTACTGCGCTGCGACTGGCGATCCGGCAAGCGTTGCAAGCGTTGACCGCTACCCAACCACTGCTGTTGCTGATTGAAGATGCGCACTGGATCGACCAAGCGTCGCTGGACGCGCTGAGTGACGTGGCGGCAGTGTGCCGTTCGTTGCCGCTCTTGATGATTGTGACGCACCGGTCGGGTGCGATTACACCGGCATTGCTGGCGCTGAAGCGGAGTCTGCGCCGCCAACAATGCGCGCATGATGTCACGGTGCAACCGTTCACATCTGAGGAAACGGATCGCTTTCTGGCCCAGAGGCTAGATCGGCAATCGCTTGGGGCGGCGACGCTGGCCGATGTCCGGCGGTATGCAGGCGGATTGCCGCTCCTCTTGCATGAAGCGGTGGCTGCATTGGGTGAACTGCGCCATGTGACGAAGAGCAATCTTACCGGGCTGCGCGATATCCTCAAGCTGCGGTTGCGCGCAATCGGCGAGCACAATCGCCAGATGCTGGAAGCGGCGGCGATCTTGGGTTTTTCCTGTGCCGATGCGGTCTTGCAACGAATGCTCGCGTGGTCGCCGGCCAAGTACGCTTCGGCGCTCGATGAGTTGAGCGCGCGCCACTTATTAGTGGATACGGTGATCCACGGCGCTGACGACTACGCTTTTTCGCACCATCTGATTCACGATCTGATCGTGAGCGACATTCCCGCCGATCGGATGCCACTCTTGCATGAGCAAGCTGCCCGCGCGTTAGCAGCGGTCTATGCCGGCCAGAGCGGCTATGCAGCGCGGATTGCCTATCATTACGAGCAAGCCGGCTACCGGTTGCAAGCTGCCGGTTGTTGGCTTGACCACGCGCGCGAGAGTACCGATCTGGCGGCATTTGCACCGGCAAGCGAGGCGATTGCCCATGCCGAAGCATTGCTCACTGGCGCCAGCCGCGCCGAGCGTGAATTGCAGGCGCGGGCCGCGATGCAACGCGGGGTAGTGGCGCTGTATCAGGGTGATTCGGCATCGGCGCTCGCGTTGCTCGATCAGGCGGTCACAGCTAGCCGCGAGTTTCCGGCGCTCTATGTGCAGGCGCTGGTCATGCAGGCGTATGCCCTCTACACCCGCGATCGGGCTGGCGAGGCATACGCCGTGGCGACGCAGGCGTTGGCGCTGGCGACATCGCTCAACGATACAATCAATCTGGTGCGCGCGCGCAATATTCGGGGCGTCAGCGCCTTGATGTTAGGGCAGATGGAGGAAGCGATTGCCGATCTGCGCCAAGCTTGCGCCAGCATTGAACATATCCGGCCCGATGATGAGCACGGGCCGGGGGTGATTGCCCAAACCGTACAAAGCTTGAACCATCTCGGTACGGCGCTGGTCTTTGCCCAAGAGTACCGGCAGGCTCGTGATGTGCTTGATCAGACGGTTGCGATCGCGCAGCGCAGCGGTTTGCGCCGGTTAGAAGCGGCGGCGTTGACCATGATTGGCCAGATGTTGCTGAACTGCGGGCGGTACGACGAGTCCGAGCGGGTGTATACGCGCTCGCTTGAAGTTGCTGGCGATTCGTATAAGCCGGGGATGTGGGGCAAATATGCTGGTCGCGGTTGGGTATATCTGCGCATTGGTGAACATGAAGCGGCCCGGCGCGATTTCACGAGTGGCTTGCAGATCGCTACGCAGGTTAAGAGCCAGTACGGCGCGCTCTTAATGCAGAGCTACTTGACCTTTGTTGATCTGGCTCAAGGCCGGACGCCGGCATGGTCGTTGGCGCAATTGGCGGCGCAGGCTGAGGCTGCTCACAGCCATCCGGTGGCATACATCGCTTGCCTATTGGCGGGGCAGATTGGGGAATTGCTCGAGCAGTCCGAACTGGCGCTCGCAATGTATGAGCGAGCTTGGCGCGCCGCCCAAGCAAGTAATGTGCCAGCGTTTGTCTTGACGGCGCGCGTGCGGTATCTTGGCCGGCGGATAGCGATGGCGCCGAATGGCGATCTTTGGGCCGAACTTGATGCGCTCGGCGCGCAGGCCGAGCAGGCTGGCGAATTGCCAGCGCAGGCGTTGGTGGCGTTGGCGCGGGCTAATGGTTGGTTGGCGAGCGGCCAAGTGGCGCGAGCTGCGCCGGCAGCCGAGCATGCGGTAATGCTGGCCCGCGCTTGCCCTGATATGCCGTTGCTCGGCGAGAGTTTGCTCGTGCTGAGCGACATTTGCTTGCAGTTGGGCGATGCTATCCGTGCGCAGGCTGCGTTGGCCGAAGTGCAGAACATTGCGAGCCGATACTTTGCTCCGCTGGCGATTCCGCTCGGTTTGGCGGAGGCGGGCCGGTTGCGCGAGGATTGCCTTAGAAGTCTGAACCCGCACGCGCCGGAAGCGGTTGCGCCGCGGAAATGGCGGGCGGGGTCGTAGGCCGCTATTCTTACCGCAGAGCCGCAGAGGGGGCAAAGGCGCAGTAGAGCCGATCGGCTGTCCGGCTCTGCAAAGACGCAGTAGAGCCAGACGGCTGTCCGGCTCCGCAAAGACGCAGTAGAGCCAGACGGCTGTCCGGCTCCGCAAAGGCGCGGAGCACGCAAAGGAGGCAGAGGGGGTTGGAATAACCCTCACCCTCTGCGCCCTCGGCGCCCCCCTGCGGTAAACGTTAGGCAAGCCCCCACCCCAGCCCTCCCCCGCTGGGAGACTGTCAAGACGCAAAGCGAGCCAAGGCGCAGAGATTCTTACCGCAAAGGCGCAAAGGACGCAGAGGTTTTTTAGGTTGCCCCTACCCCCTGCCCCTAC
Organism: Chloroflexota bacterium; assembly: GCA_030550625.1. Taxonomy (GTDB): domain Bacteria; phylum Chloroflexota; class Chloroflexia; order Chloroflexales; family Chloroflexaceae; genus Chloroflexus. The sequence continues at coordinate 6,667 of JAUQOZ010000263.1, forward strand.
CCCGCTGGGGGAGGGGTGGGTGATAGCCACAAAGCGACACAAAGGCACAGCAATTGTTGTGTATTGTGCGTCTTTTCGTGGCTATTCCCTACCACCCAGCGGCTCCCCCGCTCCCGCCGTGCGGTGGGAGAGGAGGAGGGGGGTGAGGGCCGTCCTCACCTGAGGACGTTTTGAGGACGCTGGCCTGCTACACTACGAATGCCCGGCCATGCTCGCAGACTGGGCGCTTTTTGTATCAGCAATCACGTTCTCAGAGGTGCTCGTATGCGGCCAACGCTCCTTTTGCTCGTTGTCTTGTTGCTCCTTTCCGCTTGTGGCGGAGGGACGCCTACCACCAGCGCACCCACTACCGCGCCGGCTCCTGCCCCTACCCAAGCGCCAGCACCCACCACTGCGCCGGCTTCGGTCGCCACCCAAGCGCCGGCACCCACAACCGCACCAGCGGCAGCCGGCCAGTTCGACCCGCGCACAGCAGAACCGTGCGCCGTCTTTAACCCTGATGAATTGGCGGCCATCACCGGCGTGCCGTTGTTGGATACGTTTCCGGGGAACGATCGCTTCTTCGCCACCTGCGCCTATGTGTTCAACGACCAAGATCAGAGCAACGCCAATCTCGGCATTGATCTGCGCAATCCCGGCGCCGAAGCCTTTGCTAAAGTGATCCAATTCAACCAAGACTCCGGCAAAACCGTCGAGCAAGTCGACATCGGCGAGAATGCGGCGATCGTTGAGAGTGGCGGCGACTTCTCGCTGTATGCCGTGGTGAATGGCTGGAGCGTTACCCTTTATGGCTATAAGCTGAGCCGTGAAGAAGTGATCGCGATAGGCCGGTTGCTCACCGATCGGCTGGTGGCGTTCACGCCGCCGCCGGCAGGTGACGTAGCCGCACAGCCCGCCTCTCAGCCCGGCGCGTTGATCGGGATGGAAGTCGTGATTGAAGAACCGCCGGATATGGCCGGTACTACCACGCTAGAAAGTCTTAACATCGTCTCGATTGCCGGCTTTGCGATGTGCTCATTCGATCCGGCAGCCGATCCATTTGTCGTCTCGTTTGTCGCGCGGCCCGGTGAAGACCCGCCCACGCCGGTCGGCGTCTTTACCCTCTCGGCTTCCGGCGGTGTAAAGCCCAATCAGCCGTCTCCGGCCAGTTTTGAGGTCGGGCTTGGCCGTTCCGATGAACCGCAAATGTTTGCTGGCGAAGGGACGGTGGTCGTTGCGGCGGATGGGAAGTCTGGCACGTTTGAGGCTGGCCGGCTGAAGGGGCGCTGGAGTTGCACCTTTTCAAAATGAGGCAGCGCCTGCTCTTGGCAAGGAGCGCAGCGCCATGCTGCGCTCCGCTATCTCATGCGAAGGAGATTCATTACTTATGACGAACCGTTACCTGCGGCTTGGGTTGCTGATCGCGCTCGGCATGGCGCTGATCGGCAGCGCACACGTTGCGCTGATACAGGCGGAAAGTGGTCGTTGCTACGTCAAATGGAATGCGCTGGGAGGCAATAATGGCACGGCGTGGATCGATGCGTACAACGATCTCCAATCGGCGCTAGCGGATCTGGGGTGCCGCCAGATTTGGGTGGCGGCGGGGTTCTACCAGCCCGGTTCCGATCCGAACGATAGTTTTATCCTCAGAAACAACGTGGCGATCTATGGCGGATTTGCCGGTACTGAGTTGAATCTAGACGAACGCAATCCCGCTGCGCACCGCACTGTGCTCACTGGTGACATTGACGACAATGACACCTACAACAGCAATAGTATTGTCACAAGCATCAACGGCACGAATAGCTACCACGTCGTGACGGCGTTTGATGTCAATAATACGGCCATTCTCGATGGATTCACCATCACCGGCGGCAATACCGCCACCGGCAAAGGCGGCGGCATCTGGCTGCTCAATAGCCGTCCCCAATTGAACAATCTGATCATTGGTGGCAACACCGCCAGCCAAGGCGGCGGTTTAGCGAATGAATACGGTTTTCCCATCGTCACCAATGTCACCTTCCGGCAAAATAACGCCCAGACCGGCGGCGGCATGGTGAATATCGGCGGTTCCGCCACTCTGTTTAACGTGACCTTTCAGGGCAACCGGGCGCAACGGGGCGGCGGTATGGCCAATCTGAACAGTGAAACAACGCTGGGCAATGTCACGTTCAGCGGCAATGACGCCACGGTTGATGCCAACAGCGATGGCGGCGGCATGTACAACAGCCTCAGCGCCGCGTACCTCAGATACGTCACTTTCCTCAGCAACAATGCTAACCGGAATGGCGGCGGCATGGCCAACGCTGACAGCACCATCATTCTGGAAGATGTCGTGCTGTCGCTCAATGCCGCTGCCAATTGGGGCGGAGGCGTCTTTAGCCGCAACCAGACCCTTGCTATGACCGGCGTTACCATCCACGCGAATGTGGCCGATTACGGCGGTGGCGTGTTTACACAGAGCGCAGCGGGGACGTGGGTGAATGTCACCTTCAGCCAGA
>JAUQOZ010000320.1 GCA_030550625.1 Chloroflexota bacterium
GTGCGGGTACGTTCCTCTCCCCCAGCAGGGGAGGGGTGAGGGGTGAGGGCACGAACCATCGCCCGTATTTCTCCTGTCATGGCGCGATGGCGCTGCTCATCCTGTCATTGCGAGGGAGCGGCGGCGCCCAGCCGCGCTGGGTGTCGCCCGACCGAAGCAATCTCCCCCCCGATAGCGGAACGAACTGGCTCGAGTATGGCTGGGCAAGGAACCCGGCCCTTCAGGGCCGGGCTTGGGAGTACAAAGTCCGCAGCGCGGGCTGGCCTCACCCCCGGCCCCCTCTCCCACCTCACGGCGGGAGAGGGGGAGCCGCGAGATAAGTGAGTACGGCATTGCTGGTGCGGCATGCAGCAGCGCCCCTCTCCCGCGTCAGTGGGAGCGGGGAGGGGTGAGGGTGAACCGCAATGGCAAAAGCTGCGCTTGCTGCCTGCCGCTCTTGTGATTTTCACCGTACAATGTAATCAGCGCCATTGTCATCGATCTTGCAAGAATGGATTGCCAATGTCAGTTATCGGCACTGCCGGCCACGTCGATCACGGCAAATCAACCTTGGTCAAGGCATTAACCGGTATTGACCCTGATCGGCTGGTCGAAGAACAACAGCGCGAGATGACGATCGATCTGGGGTTTGCGTGGCTCACCTTGCCGAGCGGGCGCGAAGTGAGCCTGATCGATGTGCCCGGTCACGAGCGGTTTATCAAGAATATGCTGGCCGGCGCCGGCGGGATCGATGCGGTATTGTTGGTGATCGCCGCCGATGAGGCAGTGATGCCGCAGACCCGAGAGCATCTAGCGATTATTGACCTACTTGCTATCCGTCACGGGATCGTGGTGTTGAGCAAGATCGATCTGGTAGAGGCCGAGTGGCTGGCGCTGGTGCGCGATGAGGTGCGGGCAACATTAGCCGGGAGTGCGCTGGCAACCGCGCCGGTAGTGCCGGTCTCGGCCCGCACCGGCGCCGGGTTGGCCGAGTTGGTGCAGACGCTGGATCGGCTGCTTGAGACATTACCGTTGCGCCATCGGGCCAATGGCGCGCCGCGCTTGGCGATTGACCGCAGTTTTGCAGTGGCCGGCTTTGGCACCGTGGTGACGGGCGTGCTGCGTGACGGCCCGCTGAGCATTGGTCAAGAGGTTGAAATCGTGCCGCAAGGATTGCGAGCGCGGATTCGCGGTCTCCAGAGCCACCAGCGTCCGATCGAACAGGCGCTGCCCGGCACGCGGGTGGCGGTAAATTTGGCCGGCGTTCACTACCGTGACGTTGGCCGGGGCGATGTGCTGGCTGTACCGGGAACATTGACCCCGACCATGTTGCTCGATGCGCAAGTGCGAGTGGTGCGAGATGCGCCGCCGCTGCGCCACAATATGGCGCTCGATCTCTTTATTGGCAGCAGGGAAGCGCCGGGCCGGTTGGCGTTGCTGGCCGCTGACGAGCTAGCCCCCGGCGAGGAGGGATGGGCGCAGATCCGGCTGGCGAAACCGGTGGCGGCGGTGGCCGGTGATCGCTTCATCTTGCGCATTCCGTCACCGAGCCAGACAGTAGCCGGCGGGATCGTGGTCGATCCGCATCCGCCGCGCCATCGCCGGTTTCGCGCTGATGTGATTGCGGCACTGGCCCTTCGTATGCAGGGTACCCCCGCCGAGCGCATAGTGCAGGCGCTGGCCGATGGCCGTCCTCGCTTACGGGCCGAGGTAATGGTTGCTGCCGGCGTGACCGAGGCTGAAGCGGCGGCGGCTTTGCCGCCGTTGCTGGCGAACGGGCAGATCGTCGCGCTCGGCAATGACGGGTTGATTAGTGCTTCAGGCTGGGAAACGCTGCGCGCAACTTTACGCGCGACACTGGCGTCATACCACCAACGGTTTCCGCTCAGGCGCGGGATGCCGCGTGAAGAGGCGCGGCAGCGGCTGCAAGCATCGCCGCGACTCTGGCCGGCGATACTGGCGACCGCGCTAGCGGAGGGATGGATCAGGGCTGATGAGACCACGGTGCGGTTGGCCGATTTTACGCCGCAACCCACCGCCGGCCAGCGGCGACACCTCGATCAGCAACTGGCGGCGATGGCCCGCACCCCGTATGCGCCGCCAACCCCTGATCTCGATGGCGAGCTGCTGGCGTGGGCGCTCGACCAAGGACTGCTAGTGAAGATTGCGCCCGATCTCTACCTGTTGCCTGCCGCTTACACCGAGATGGTCGCGTGGGTGCGGGCCGCGATCGAAAGTCAAGGCAGCCTCACCGTCGCCCAACTGCGCGACCATTTCGGCATCTCGCGCCGCTATGCCGTCGCCCTGCTCGAACATCTCGACGAACGGCGGATCACGCGCCGCCAAGGCGATGAGCGGGTGTTAGCGTAGGGAATGAAATGGTATGTGACAGTGGACAAATGCCCATGAAGCGTGATAGACTCTGAGCAGTTATCCCAATTCATTGCAGCATCCATTGGAAAGGAGCTGGCATTGGCAAGCAATCAAAACGATTTCCGCCGGTTTGGCGCAGCCCTCTTGTTAGGCATGGCCGCCGGGTTAGCGGCGCGCTACTATTTCGAGGCGCGCGCGCGCAACGATAACCGCGTGCAAACCGGTCTGATCGACTGGGAGCAGGCCCGCCAAGCGGCGTTGCGTATCTCGCAATGGGAACAAGCGCCGGTTGATAACCGCGCCTTTCGCCGTGAACAGTATGCGCGCATGGTGGCAATCAGCGAGCCGCTCATTGCGGATTATCTCGGCGTGCGCTTACCCGAACCGGTCAGCCGGATCTTCGTCTTCGACCGGCGCGAATGGTTAGAAGCGAATATCATCTCGTTTAGCCAGCTCTTCCGCCCGATCGAAGAGCTGTACGAGAAGAACGGCGGCGGGCGCGGCGCGCTGGGGATGGTGGTGAATAATGTAAGCAGCAAGCTGCTAGGGGTGCAGATCGGCGGCTTGTTGGGCTATTTGGCCCAGCGCGTGCTCGGCCAGTACGATTTGAGCCTGCTCTCGGCGGAAGCGACCGGCGGCGCGCTCTACTTTGTCGAGCCGAATATTGCCCGCGTGCAGCAGCAACTCGGTCTCAGCGACGAGGATTTCCGGCTCTGGATCACGTTGCACGAAATGACCCATGCCTTCGAGTTCGAGGCGTATCCGTGGGTGCGCAGCTACTTCCGCGAACTGCTCGAACAGAATTTTGCCCTTATCAGCGGGCAAATGCTGAGCAGCGGCAACAGTCTGGTCGATGTGCTCACGCGGCTGCTGCAAGGGATCGGCAGCGGCCAGCACTGGATCGAGACGGTGCTGACGCCTGAGCAGCGGGCGGTCTTTGACCGGATTCAGGCGCTGATGTCGATTATCGAGGGCTATGGCAACCACGTGATGAACGCGGTTGGCCGCCGGCTCTTGCCCAGCTTCAGCCAAATCGAACAGCAGATTGCCCAGCGCCAACGCCAACGCACGTTGCTTGATCAAATGGTCTTCCGCCTCACCGGCCTCGATCTCAAACTGGCGCAATACCAGCAAGGCGAAGCCTTCGTCAACGCCATCGTCGCCGCTCGCGGCATTGGCTTCGCCAGCCGGGTGTGGGAGCGGCCAGAGAATCTACCGACTCTCGACGAGATCCGCAATCCGGCCCAGTGGATGATCCGGATGGATCGGCAAGGCGGGTGGTAAAGGCAGTGGCAGTAAGGGCGGGTTTGAAACCCGCCCTTACGCTTATCGCTTATCACCTCTCACCAATCAACGCCAGCAACCCCGCCTCATCGAGCACCGGGATGCCAAGCTGCTGCGCTTTGGCTAGCTTGCTGCCAGCGTTCGCGCCGGCTACCACATAACTCGTCTTCTTGCTCACGCTATCAGTCACTTTACCGCCATGGGAAATGATCAACTCGCTGGCCTGCTCACGGGTCAGCGACGGCAGCGTACCGGTCAGCACAAACGTCTTGCCGGCGAGCGCATCGCTCTGGCGTTCGCGTTGGGCGCCGCCATCCATCTGTACCCCAGCGGCGCGTAACTTCTCGATCAAGGCTCGATTCTCTGGCCGGGCAAAGAAATCGACAATACTCGCCGCCACCACCGGGCCAATGCCGGGAATCTGCTCAAGTTCCTCTTGGCGGGCATTCATAATCGCGTCGAGCGAACCGAGCGCGTTCACCAAGGCTTGCGCCGCCACTGTACCTACATAGCGAATGCCCAACCCGACGATCAGCCGGTCAAGCGGGCGGTGGCGGGCGGCATCAATGGCAGCTAGCAAATTGGCGATCCGCTTGGGGCCAAACCCCTCTAGTCCTTCAAGCTGTTCAGCTCTGAGATAAAACAGATCGGCCACATCGCGCACCAGACCGAGCTGCACAAAGAGTTCGGCCTGCTTTTCGCCCATGCCTACAATATCGAGCGCTCCCCGGCTGACGAAATGCTCAACCCGGCGCACCAATTGGGCTGGGCAGATACTAAAGTTATTGCAGCGCCACGCCGCCTCGCCGGGTTCGCGTTCGAGCGGCGAGCCGCAGGCTGGGCAATGGGTCGGGAATTGCCAAGGCCGTTCGCTGCCATCGCGACGGGCAACCACCGGTCCGACCACATACGGGATCACATCGCCGGCCCGCTTCACAATCACGTAATCGCCGACACGAATATCGCGCTGGGCAATATAATCGGCGTTGTGCAAACTGGCATTGCGCACCGTCACCCCGCCAATCTGCACCGGTTCTAGTTCGGCATTCGGCGTCACCACGCCGGTGCGGCCCACATTGACGGTAATATCGAGCAAGCGCGTGATCGCCTCGCGGGCCGGGAACTTCAACGCGATGGCCCAGCGTGGATCGCGCCCGACCACACCGAGTTCGTTCTGCTGGGCAAAATCGTCGATCTTGATTACCATTCCATCGGCTTCGTAAGGCAACGAATCGCGCCGGGCCATCCATTCTTCACAATAGGCCAGCACTTCGGCAAAATCAGTAAACCGGCGCGCATCTTGATTGACCGGAAAGCCGAGCGCGCGCAGGTAGCGCAGCGTCTGCCACTGGCTCGTCAGCGTCACCCCCTCGACCGGGCCGACGCCATAGGCAAAAAAGCGCAGCGGGCGGGTGGCGGTAATAGCGGGGTCTTTCTGGCGGAGCGAGCCGGCGGCGGCATTGCGCGGGTTGGCGAAAATCCGCTCGCCAGCGGCGGCGAGCCGGTCATTCAGCGCCTCAAAATCGGCGGTGCGCATATAGACCTCGCCGCGCACCTCAATGAGCGCAGGCAACTCTGCCGGCAGATCAGGGTCGCGCATGCCATCGAGCGGGTGCAATGTGAGCGGAATGCTCCCGATTGTGCGCAGATTAGCGGTCACATCCTCGCCAACCTCGCCATCGCCGCGGGTCGCTCCTTGCACGAAACGGCCATCGCGGTAGGTTAGCGCAATCGCCAAGCCATCAATCTTTGGCTCGACCACATACGCGATCGCGGCATCGTTCCCGAGCAACCGCAACACCCGGTCGCGCCATGCCAGTAAATCGGCAGTAGTAAAGGCGTTGCCAAGCGATAACATCGGCTGGGGATGCTGCACTTTGGCGAACTGGCTGGCCGGTGTGCCACTCACGCGCTGCGTCGGCGAATCGGGCGTGATCAATTCAGGGTGGTCTGCTTCGAGCGCGCGCAATTCAGCCATCAGCGCGTCGTACTCGGCATCGCTCACAATCGGATCATCGAGGACGTAATAGTGGTAATCGTAGCGGCGAATCAACGCGCGCAGCTCAGCAATGCGCTGCGCTACATCTGCTTGGCTCATCGGCAGCTCCATGGTCATAAGAGAAATCCGCCAAAGGTACTACTCAAAATGAGGAAAAGGTAGTACCGTTGGGGGGTTGCGAGAAAGTAAAAGAACGGTTACAATACGTATACCCCCCCCACACGAGACCCGCTGGCAGTTGCCAGGGGGTTTCGTGTTTCTGGCGATGAAATCATGCGAACATCCGTGCATTATTCTAACACAACTTGGCAGGGTTCGATGCGAGCGGCTCACATTCTCGCGCAATATGCCGCTCTTCATTATTCCTGTCCTTGCTGCTATCTGCTCACCTTACATCAGTGTGCAGCTTGCTGACACGCCGTAACGCCGGGCTACCAGACTGATAGTTAACGGATCTCAACTAAGAAAACCGCATCACAGCGCCTTAAAATCCGCTTCGGTATCAAAACGTTCATTGTTGGGCGTGCAGGCGCATGGTATAATTCCGCCAGTGTCATTCTCGTGAAAGAATCCACGAAATATCATTGGTTGAGGTTTACAATGTTAGCATGGTTCATCTTCTGGGTAGCAGCGGTTATCGCAGTCGGTGGGCAAATTCCGCTGATCGTGGCGGCGTGGCGCTTGTATCGCCAACCTTCGGCAGCGCCAGCCAATGTGCCGCGCAGCGATGGCCGGGCCGATCTCGGCTGGACGCTGGTGACCGCGGTGGGGACGCTAGCGTTGTTTGTAGCGGCGTATGCGGCATTGCCGTAGCGAACATCAACAAAACGGAATAATCCTTTACAGCATTTTCTTATTGGAGCAGAGCGAGGATCGATATGGCGGCTCGTCATCTCGCGCGAATCTTGGTGATTGGATTACTCTTGACGTTGGCAACCATTATTTCCGGCGCGCTGGTTACGATCTCGGCCAGCGCAACGGCATGTTCGTCGTGGCCGTTGTGCCTTGACGCGCTGAGCGGCGAGGCGAATCCGCTGGTGTGGATTTCGCTCGGCCACCGTTTCATCGTTGCACTCGCGTTACTGGCCGTGATTTCCAGCGCATGGATGGTGTGGCGCGCGCCAGAGGCGAAGGGCGTGCCGCGTTGGACGGCGTTGGTTGCCGTGGTACTCTTTATGTTGCAGGCATTGGCGGGGGCGTTGCTGGTGTGGGGCATGCCGGCGATGGTGGCCGATGTCTGGCATCTTACTGGTGCGCTGCTAGCGTTCGGCGCGCAGACGCTTACCTTCTTGTTGGTCGTCATTCCGGCCCAGCCGGCGACGGAGCGGCTAGCCGGACGGGCGGCGCAGACCCAGCGTCGCTTGCGCGGGTTAGCGTCGTGGGGGGCAGCGGCGGCTGGCGTGGCGGCATTAGCGATTGGCGCGCGCAGCGTGGCGCCAGAGATTGAGATGGCGGTGGCGTTGCCGGCCAATAGTGTGGGCGCGTTGAGCTTCGCGGCGGTGCTGACCGGGTGGATGGCGGTGGAGGCGCGCCGGCGGTTGCACCCGGCTGCGCAAACTTCGGCGGTCGCGCTCGCTTTGCCGCGCTATAGCCCGCTCTTGCCGGCGCTGGCCCTCGTGGCGCTAGCCGGTTTGTTTCTCCCTACTGGCGGCCATCTGCTCAGCCTGACCGCGGCAACCCTGCTCTGGGCTGGCGCGCTGGCGGCGATTGTCGTGTTGCAGCGCGCGCCGCTGACCTTCACTACCACGACTGCCGTGGCTCGCTCCACACCGAAATGGCGCGAGGTGGTGGCCGATTATATCAGCCTCACTAAGCCTAAGGTGATCTCGCTGTTGCTGGTGACGACCCTGACTACGATGTTTATCACCGAGGCCGGGCTGCCGTCGTGGTGGCTGGTGTTGTGGACGATGATCGGCGGTTATTTGGCGGCAGGCGGGTCCGGCGCGATCAACTGCGCTTTCGATAGCGATATTGACATCAACATGGGCCGCACCAGTCGCCGTCCGGTGCCGAGCGGGCGAATCTCGGCGCGGGCTGCGTTCATCTTTGGCGTGATCCTGAGCGTATTGTCGATCATTGTGCTCTGGGTGTTTACGACCCCGCTGGCCGCCTTCTTCGCCTTCCTCGGCATCATCTACTACGCCTACTTCTACACCAGCGTGCTCAAGCGCAGTACGTGGCAGAACATCATCATCGGCGGCGGGGCTGGCGCCATTCCGCCGCTGGTGGGTTGGACGGCGGTGACCGGTTCGGTAAGCCTGATGGCGGTGGTCTTGTTTGCCATCATCTTCTACTGGACGCCACCGCACTTTTGGGCTTTGGCGCTGGTGAAACAGAAAGATTACGCTCGCGCTGGGGTGCCGATGTTGCCGGTCGTAGCCGGTGAAGCTGAAACGCGCTGGCAGATTTTGGTCTATTCGGCGATTATGCTGGCGGTGTCGTTGCTGCCGGTGGCGATCGGAGCGATGAGCTGGATCTACCTCGCTGGGGCGCTGCTATTCGGCCTGCGCTTTATGCGCGATGCGTGGGCGGTGTGGAAAGTTGGTGATCAGGCAGCGATCTGGGGCTTGTATAAGTATTCGCTGCTCTATCTGGCGTTGCTGTTCGCAGTGATGGTGGCTGACCGGCTGATTCTTGGGTAAGGAGCCGGTTTACGAAAGCTGCGACTAGCAATTTGCGCCGACATGGTGTATACTTCATCTATCGAAGGAGATGGCCGCGCTGGCGGCTACGTAGTACGGTCAAGGAGTTCGTCCATGACGATGATTGGTGTCGATCAGATTGGTGTGCAATCGGCCACCCCGCAACCGCTGTTGATGATCAGCGAAGCGGCTTCCACTCGCCTGCTCAAGATGATGCAGGAGAAGCAACTTGAGGGTTATGCCCTGCGCGTGTTCGTCGCCGGTGGCGGCTGTTCGGGCCTCCAGTACGGCATGACCTTCGATGATGAGGTGCGCGAGGGTGATAACGAGTTCTACGCCGGCAATCTGCGCGTGTTGGTCGATCCGATTAGCGCCAACTATTTGATGGGCGCGTCGATCGATTTTGTTGATACGCTGATGGGTGGCGGTTTCAAGATTGATAATCCGAACGCAGTGTCATCGTGCGGTTGCGGCCATTCGTTCCGCGCCCGCGATACCGATTACAGCGAGGATGACGACGCGCCGGTGGGCGGCGGGTGCGGCACTTGCGGGTATTGATTGGCGTGACGGCATACCGACGAATTGGTACCGGCGGGTTTCAAACCCGCCGGTGCATTGCGTTATTGCCAGTCGGATTATCCGGCGTATAGAGCCGCACAGCCGTGCGGCTTTACCAATGGCTCGCGAGGTGATGCGTGATGTTGGCCCGTTACGCATGCCTTCGCGGGTTTTGCTGTGGAGCCGCACAGCCGTGCGGCTTTATGGGTTGCCCACGCAGGTGCGGCATGATGGAGCCGCACAGCCGTGCGGCTTTATGGGTTGCCCACGCAGGTGCGGCATGATGGAGCCGCACAGCCGTGCGG
>JAUQOZ010000178.1 GCA_030550625.1 Chloroflexota bacterium
TCCAGCGAGAACGGCGTCAACTCCGGTTCTTCGGCCTTGGCCGCCGGCTGTTCGGTCTGCTGCATCGCCTCCAGTTGTGCGATCTCTTCCGGCGACAGGCCTAACTCCTCCAGCGAGAACGGCGTCAACTCCGGTTCTTCGGCCTTGGCCGCCGGCTGTTCGGTCTGCTGCATCGCCTCCAGTTGTGCGATCTCTTCCGGCGACAGGCCTAACTCCTCCAGCGAGAACGGCGTCAACTCCGGTTCTTCGGCCTTGGCCGCCGGCTGTTCGGTCTGCTGCATCGCCTCCAGTTGTGCGATCTCTTCCGGCGACAGGCCTAACTCCTCCAGCGAGAACGGCGTCAGCTCCGGTTCTTCGGCCTTGGCCGCCGGCTGCTCACCCTGCTGCATCGCCTCTAACTGCGCAACCTCTTCGGGCGAGAGACCCAACTCCTCTAGCGAGAACGGCGTCAACTCCGGCTCTGCCGCCGCTGGCATCTCCTCGGCAAACGGGGTGAGATCCGCTTCAGCCACCGGCATTGCCGGCCCTGCCTCTTCCTCGCCGATTTCGGCCTCCAGATCAATAATTTCGTCACCGTCGCGAATCTGGATCCCAGCGTGGTGCAGCGACCAACCAAGCTGCTCGATCCGATCCGCCTCGCGCTCAGGATCCTTCACCAACGCGATAATATCAGTGAGGTCAACATAGCCTTGCCGGTGCCCCAACTGGATCAGGCGATTAAGCACGGGATCACCGGTATCGATCATTGGCTCTTCATCTTCCGAGAAGACTACCGTCTCAAAATTACCCAGATTTAAGTTGTCAATCTCTTCTGGCGGAATGGCCAACTCCCCCCCGGCATTGGCCGCGCCGCCTTCCAGATCTTCAAATGAGAACGGTTCGAGATCGCCAAATTCATCGAGTGAGAAAGGTTCGACACCGGGCAATTCAAACGATGACTCCGCTTCAGCGGGAGATATACCCAGATCGGCCAAGACGTTGCTATCAACCGATTCGGTTGGCGCGAACAGACTTTCCAATGACTCATCAACAACCGCGGCAGCTTTACTTTCCACCGCCGGCTGCTCTGGCTGCTGCATCGCCTCCAGTTGCGCGATCTCTTCCGGCGACAGACCTAACTCCTCCAGCGAGAACGGCGTCAACTCCGGTTCTGCCGCCGGCGCCGCCGGCTGTTCAGCCTGCTGCGCCGCCTCTAACTGCGCAATCTCTTCCGGCGAGAGACCCAGCTCTTCGAGCGAGAACGGCGTCAGCTCCGGCTCTGCCGCCGGCGCCGCCGGCTGTTCAGCCTGCTGCGCCGCCTCTAACTGCGCAATCTCTTCCGGCGAGAGACCCAGCTCTTCGAGCGAGAACGGCGTCAGCTCCGGCTCTGCCGAGAACGGCGTCAGCTCCAGCTCTTCCTCCGGCTCTTCACCCTTGCCACTCAATGCGCCTACTGCGCCAGAAGGAGCGAGACTCTCATCAAGGCTCAGCTTGGGCAACCGGAAGGTGCCGGTCAAGCGCTCAGGCGAACCGTCATCCTCGCGCAATGACACATCGTCATTCGAGAAATAAGCCGCTACGTCAGCATCAGTAAGCTCAACTGACGACAGCGGCGGCTCTTCAATCGGCGGCAACGCGGCAGCGCGTTCAACCAACTTGCTAAAAATCGACGGCCCGCTTGGCTCGGCCTCTTGGGGCAACTGAATACCGCCACTCCGCATTGACGGTTCTTGCCAGCTATAGATCCCCGGTTCAACCGTTTCAGCTTGCGGCGTAGGCTTCACCTCATCGAGCGCCAGATCGTCCAGCGAGAAGGGTTGCAACGATGGCGGCAATTCACCAGCAGGAGCACTTGCCCCGAAATCAAGATCATCAAGCGAGAAAGGTTGCAAGCCGCTCAATTCATCAGCAAACGCATCACTACCCGCCTCACCCCGCTCTTGGGATCGCGCAGCCTCATCCGCTGGCAAACCTAACTCCTCGAGTGAGAACGGCGTCAACCCCTGCGCCGCCGAACCCTCCAACTGGGCAATCTCGTCCGCCGACAGGCCTAACTCCTCGAGTGAGAACGGCGTCAGCGCCGGTTCTTCCGCTTTCGCTGCCGGCGCCCCCTCTAGTTGGGCAATCTCGTCCGCCGACAGCCCCAACTCCTCTAGTGAGAACGGCGTCAGCGCCGGTTCTTCCGCTTTCGCCGCCGCCGAACCCTCCAACTGGGCAATCTCGTCCGGGGATAGCCCCAACTCCTCCAGCGAGAACGGGGCCAGTTCCGGTTCGGCGGGGGGAGTTGCAGCTACATTGACCCCAATCTCATCCAGTGTCAAACCGGTTGGGGTCGCAGCCGGCCCCGGCAGATCGAGATCGAAATCAAACGCATCGCCACCCAACGTCGCTGGCTGAGGCGGGGAAGCAACACTCGTTGTCGGCGGCGAAAAGAGCAACATCGCCAGCAAATCATCATCCGACATCGCCGAAGCCACGGCGGCGGGTTGAGCCGCCGGCGCCAACCAACTGGCTTCGGCAAAAAAATCATCATCGGCAGCAACCGCCGCCGGAGCTGCAGCCGCCGCGCGCCGCGCCCGCCACTCAGCCTCGTCCCACGCGGGCAACGAGACATCGGGCGTTGGCACACCCACCGGCAGCGGATCGAACAACATACGCGCTACGGTCTGATACGGATCGAGGCGTTGCGCGATGCGCCAGTGGTCAGCGCCGCGCTGATCACCACCTTCCAGCAATATCGTGCCGAGGATCAGATGCGCTTTCAAGAGCTGTGGCTGCGCCTGCAACGCCTGCTGGCAGGCCTCAGCGGCTTCGTCGAGCCGGCCATCACGCCAGAGAGCCTCGATCAAGCCAACCCACGCATCGAGCCGCTCAGGATGTTCAGCAATCACATGGCGGAACTCATGAATCGCCTGCGGCAACATGTGGCCGCGGGCATACAGGCGAGCCAACCCAGAACGGCTGAGGCGAAGAGCGGCGTGCTCGCTTCCCCATGCTTCGGTATAGAGCCGCACCAACTGGGCGCGCAACTCCGGCATATCCGGGCGAATTTCCAGCGCCTGTTCAAACTCGGCAATCGCCTTATCGAGCCGGCCTTGCCACTCGTAGGCCATGCCAAGGCCCACGTGGGCCGGAATATTTTCGGGATCAGCCTGCAACACCTGCTCAAAGGTCGCCACAGCGGCGGGCAAATCGCGCTGCGCGAGATACGCCTCGCCAAGCAACCGTTGGGCTTCCAGATTGTCAGGGTAGTACGCGAGGATATGCTGGGTCAGGCCAATTGCCTGCTCAATCTGGTTCGCCTCGAGGAATGTTCTGGCTTGTGTGTAGGCGTCTTGCAGGCTGATAGTCGCCATCCCGGATCCTCCCACGTGATATATGCTTGCGCCGCCTGAAAAAGTGAAATTATGCGTTGAGGGAACGCAGTAGCAGCGCGAATGGTATTCGCCACATGCTTGCAGTATAGCGCCGAATCATGGAAGGTGTCAAGATGTACTGAGTAATTATTGGCATTTTACCAGTATCGCCGGGCCAAAAACCGTTTACTGCGCTGGTTATGAGAAGGGAAAAAGCGCAAAAATACAAACGCTGGCGAGCATTTGCTCACCAGCGTTGCCGGATGGTCGGGGCGACTGGATTTGAACCAGCGACCTCCTGAACCCCATTCAGGTGCGCTACCGGTCTGCGCTACGCCCCGAACGCCCTGATTATAGCGCGGCTACGGCGAAGAGTCAAACTTCGCGCCAGATCAGCGATGCAAAAAACCCTAACGCGGCGCCAAACGGCAGCGCGCCTAGCCCCCAAACCAGTATTGCCGGCCATAGCACGCGCACCCAATCTATCCAACTGGCATCAGGCGCAATTTGGCCGGTGAAGAGACTGATCACGGCGGTAAACACCCCGCCCAATACGATTGCTAGTAACGCCAGTATCAATGCGCCGCCTACAGCCCAGCGCATCCGGCGAGAAGGTGATGGATCCATAGGCAATACATCAAGATACAGACCAACTCACCAGCATGGTACTCGCAAGACCGGCTAGCGTCAACTATCACCACAGATATTCTTGAATTTCTTGATCAAGTATATTGACAAACTCAACAATCTCCGCTATACTCCGGCTGGCACCGGTGCAACCCATGAACCGCTTGGCAAGAGAAAGTGAGGAAAGATCGTGAATAGCCCGACATTGCGCCTTGCCGGCGCAGCCCTTGCCGGCGCGCTGGTAACGCTCGCCATTGTGACGGTGATCAGCATTGCGCGCCCGCAAACGAACACTGCCCAGCCAGTGCAGCCGGCAACAACGCACAACGCTCCCGTTTCAACCACAAATGCACCCCGCGAGCCGCGACCGTTCGATCAAGTCGTTGTGAGCACTGACTGGCTCGCCGCTCATCTCAACAACCCGCAGGTGCGCGTGATCGAGGTTAGTGTCGTGCCCGGCCTGTACGAGCGCGGCCATATCCCCGGCGCGGTCAATTTTGTCTGGACGACCGATTTTGTCGATACGGTTTCGCGCAACATTATCGCTCCCGAACGATTTCAGGAACTAGCCCGCGCCGCAGGGATCAACAACGACACGACGATCGTGCTCTACGGCGATAACTACAATTGGTTTGCCGCATGGGGCGCGTGGGTCTTCCGCCAGTACGGCGCGACTGATGTGCGGCTGCTCGATGGCGGGCGCAGCAAGTGGGAAGCCGAAAATCGTGAACTCTCCACCCGTACACCATCGTACCCCGCCGGCACGTTCACCGTTCAGCAAGACAGCTCGTTGCGCGCCTTCCTGCCTGATGTGCTGAAGGTGGTGTACGGCGAAGTGGATAAGGTGCTGGTCGATATTCGCTCGCCCGACGAGTTTAGCGGCAAGATTTTTGCGCCGGAAGGTTTTCAGGAATTAGCGGTGCGCGCAGGGCATATCCCCGGCGCAATCAACATCCCGTGGAAGAAGGCGCTGAACGATGACGGAACGTTTAAGAGTGTCGAGGAGCTGCGCAAGTTGTATGCCGATGCCGGCATCGATGGCAGCAAGCCGATCATTACCTACTGCCGCATCGGCGAGCGGGCCAGCCATACGTGGTTCGTGCTGAGCGAGATCCTCGGCTATCAAGTTGCGCTGTACGATGGTTCGTGGACGGAATACGGCAATAGTGTCGGCGTGCCGATTGCCAATCCAGCCGGCACCGTCTGGGGTGTGAAGTAGGCAATGGCTAACTTTCTGTCTGAGAGCAGCTCGCTTGATCGAGCTGCTCCTTCACCAACCACGAACCTGCTTCAGCGCAGCATTGGCATACTAAGCTTGGCAGCACTACTGGCCGGAGCATACGGTCTTCACGCCACGCCCGGCCACGGCGCCACAGCATCGCTCGCGCTACTGCTCGGCGGAACGTTGGGCATCGCCTTTGAATGTGGCCGGTTTTGCTTCTTCTGCATCTTTCGTGATCTGATCGAGCGCCGGCAAGCTGGCCCATTCTACGCCATTCTCACGGCGCTGGCCATCAGTGGGATCGGCTACGCCATCGTCTTTGGGGCGTTTTTACCTAACCCAGCCAGCGGACGGCTCGCACCCGACGCGCATATCGGCCCGGTGAGCCCAGCGCTGGCGCTTGCCGGACTAGTCTTCGGCCTTGGGATGGCGTTGTCAGGCGCATGCATCAGCGGCCATCTCTACCGGCTGGGTGAAGGTTCGGGCTATGCGCTGCCGGCGCTCGTAGGGTCATTACTCGGCTTTGGGTTAGGATTGCGGACGTGGAACTGGCTTTATGTAACGCTGATCGCTGATGCGCCAGTGATTTGGCTGCCCAATCTGATTGGCTATGGCGGCTCGTTGATCGTTCACTTGTTGGTGTTGGGCATCATCGCCCTTGGGTTGCTACGCTGGCTTGCTCCGCTCGCCGAACAACCGGCCCGCACCATTACGCCAGCGTATCTTCGCACCGTACTGCTCGAACGACGCTGGAACCCGATCGTCACTGGCGCGATTGTTGGCATTATCAGCGTTGTCGCCTACCTGCGCATCGAACCGCTCGGCGTTACGTCACAACTGGGTAGTCTGTCGCGCACAGTACTCCACAACTATGGCCTCCTGCCCGACCGGCTCAACGGCTTAGACAGTTTCGCCGGCTGCGCAACCCAAGTGGTGCAAACCATTACGACCAATGGCTGGCTCATCGGCGGGTTGGTCACTGGTTCGTTCGGCGCGGCGCTGCTGGCCGGGCGCTTCCGCCCCAGCCTCCCACGCCGCAGCGGCAGCCTAGCGGCACTGACCGGCGGCATCTTGATGGGATGGGGCGCTATTATCGCGCTCGGTTGTACGGTAGGAACTCTGTTGTCTGGCATTGGCGCGTTTGCCCTATCAGGTTGGGTGTTTGGGATCACGGTGTTTGCCGGGGTATGGATCGGGATTGCCCTCCGGTTGCACCGATGGTTATAGGACATAACCCAAGCGACGGCGCGAATGCCGTCGCTTGAGTTGTCGCATGAGAGTTGAGTTGCACTAGCGAAACACGCTCAACGCCATATAGAATGACACACACCAATTGGGCGCATCGACGATTTGGCTGATGCGCAAATCGCCGGCCAAACTACACAGCACATAGGCATCTTCGCGGCTAAGGCGATAGTTGTCAACCAGCCACTCGATCATATCGCGCACGGCATTGCGTGCGTTTTCCATCAGATCAGGACCGATGGCGGTGGTGACGTAGTAGCCGCGCGCGTCATAAGCGGGTTGGATCGGGCCGGGTGGCGTGTAAAAGTGGTAGCGCCACGGCTTGAGCGAACGCCCCTTGATCACGTTAAACCGCAATGAAAACTGCATTGGGCATTCGATACCGGTCACGCAGACCTCGCCGTCGCCTTGGGCGGCGTGGCAATCACCCGCAGAGAAGAGCGCGCCGGGCACGAACACCGGCAGATAGAGCTTGGCTCCAACATTCAGGTGACGAGTGTCAATATTGCCGCCACCCTTGCCGGTTGGCAACACATCAAACGCCCCCGGCTCATCGAGCGCCACCCCCATGGTACCGCAAAACGGTTGCAACGGGATGTGAATGTCATCGCGCAATGGCGCAGTTTGGCCGTTACTGAGATCGAAATGGCGAATGTAGGGCGCGGTAAAATCTTGCGCCAATAAACCCAGACCGGGGATGATCCCTGTCCACCCCCAATCGAGCGGCTGCAAGCGCAGAATCTCGACTTCAAGGATGTCGCCGGGCATCGCATCTTTGACGAAAATCGGCCCAGCCAGCGGGTAGAGCTGGCTAAAATCGAGATTCATCAACACGCTAGCATCACAACCGGGAGTCACCTGATTATTGGTCACTTCAGCCGTCTCGCAATGCACCACATCGCCGGAAGCGATTTCGATCGCCGGCGGTAGGCTATTGTCCCACTTGTGATGCACCTTGCCCTTTTCCAACACGTATTCCGCCACACGGTTCTCCTTTCCAGCCAACGCACGTCACCCAATCACCATGCAGGTGATCGTGCGCTTAATGCCGCTAATCGCGTGGATTTCGCTCATCACCAGCCGGCCAATCTGGCGCGGATCAGGAGTTTGCACGGTCGCGACGATATCGTAGGGGCCAGTGACGGCATCAACCGCAATCAGGCCATCGATCGCACGCAGCGCGGCCAGCACTTCGCCGATCTTACCCGACTCGGCCTCGATCAACACATACGCTCGCGCCTCCATTGCTCTGCTCCTCTCTAGCCTAGGCTCATACAACCGCGCTCAGCAACTCGCGAATATAGGCAGCAGCGCCGGTCACCCGCTCAGCCGGCGGCAGCCGTTCGAGGCGGTCAATCAAGGCACTGCCAACGATCGCGCCATCGGCAATGCGCGCCACCTCGGCGACATGCGCCGGCTGGCTAATGCCAAACCCAACCACCAACGGCAGATCGGTTTGTTGGCGCACCGTAGCGATGAGATCAGCGAGATTGCCGGCTAGCGCCTGCCGCGCGCCGGTCACGCCGGTCAACGAGACGATGTAGATAAAACCGCTGGCGTGGGTGACAATCTGCGCGATCCGCGCTGGCGGGGTGGTGGGAGCAATGAACATGATCAGATCAAGCTGGTGCTTAGCGGCGATCTGGCGCAAATCAGCCGCCTCTTCGAGCGGCAGGTCGGGAATGATCCAGCCATCGCCGCCGGCGGCAGCCAAATCGGCGCATGCCCGCTCAAGCCCGTAGCGTAACAACGGATTGTAGTACCCCATCAAGAGCAGTGGCGCCGCCACCTTGCGCGCGCGTAGCTCGGCGACGGTGGCAAGACAATCGGCCATCGTCACGCCATGCTCGAGTGCGCGCTGGGTGGCGCGCTGAATGGTCGTGCCATCGGCCAGCGGATCGGAAAAGGGCACCCCTAACTCAAACAAACTGGCGCCTGCCGCTTCCAGCGCCGGCACCAGCTCTAACGTGCTCTCGCGTTCGGGGAAGCCAACCGTCAAGTATGGCATCAAGGCAATGCGTCCCTCAGAACGGAGGCGGGCAAAGGTTTCGGCAATTCGGCTCATAATAGGAAATCTCAATAAATGTGGTTTTCACTGTAGTTACCATCATACCACAGGGAAGAGAGGGTGGGGTCGCCTCATGTTTACCGCCGAGGATGCAAGTCATTCCAACCGCTTTGCGCTGCTTTGCGGAGCCAGACAGCCGTCCGGCTGCGCTTTGGTGTTGCGCCCTCACCCCCAGCCCCTCTCCCGCCTAACTTCAAGGGCGGACAGAACATCTGTCCGGTACCCGGCCCTAAAGGGCCGGGCTATGGTTACGAAGTCCGCTGCACGGGCTGCTAGCCCTCACCCCCCGGCCCCCTCTCCCACCTGACGGCGGGAGAGGGGGAGCTGCTCGCTTCCTCCCCCAGCGGGGTTGAGGGGCTAGGAATGGGGGCCGCCTCATGCTCACCGCCGAGGGCGCAGCGGACGCAGAGAGTGATGGCCATTCCAACTGCTTTGCGCTGCTTTGCGTGCTTCGCGCCTTTGCGTTGCAACCCTCTGCGTCTTTGCCTCCTCTGCGCCTTGAAGGTAGCCCTCACCCCCCGGCCCCCTCTCCCCCC
>JAUQOZ010000346.1:0-13583 GCA_030550625.1 Chloroflexota bacterium
TCCGCCTCAGTGGGAGATTGCTTCGGGCGCTTCGCGCCCTCGCAATGACAAAAACCCGCTCCCCACCTGTCATTGCGAGCGCAGCGCAGCGGAGCGAAGCAATCCCCTGCGAGCACGGGAGCGGTGCGCTCAGCCACCCATTCCGCCAAAGCGGGAGATTGCTTCGTTCGGGTGGTACCCAGCGCTGCTGGGTGCCGCCACTCCCTCGCAATGACAATCTATCGCGTAGGTATGTACCACAATCCCGCGCAACCACTCTCACGCCGCTAACGGCACCCCACCGTTCGCCGCCTGCTGGATGCGCCGGGCCAGATCGACACCGTTGCGCTCGGCTAGCATCTGCCGGTAGTGAAGCGTGCTCCAGATTGGCAACAGCGGCATCGCCGCCGTCAACCCAATCACCCATGCCACGGCGCTTAAGCCGCGGGTAAGTGGATGTTCCGCGCCGAATAGCAGACCAAAGGGTGCTGGCAGCAAGACCGCAATCGTCAACGTCACAATCACTGCCAATATGCTGAAGAGCAACGCTGCGCAGGCAAAAACAAGCACATTATAGTAGAAACGCCGAAAGAGCAGACTCCACGAGAGCTTGAACGCCAGCCCGATGGGAATGGTGTCGTCAATGAGCGGTTGGATGCTGTACAGAGCGGCCACTAGACCAGAGGCGCTCAACACGAGATAGAGAAAATACGCGATGAGTCCGGCGATGATGATTAACGGTACAAATACAATCAAAGCGCTGGTGCTTAACGCGGTGCTTGTGACGGCAACGACAGCGAGCAGTACACAAAAAGCGCTGAAGAGTAAAACCCCGCTAAGCGATGACATGATCATCACCCAAACCAACGCCATTGCCCCGCCGTACATACTGGCGATGATCCAACGCCCGATCTGCGGCCAACGCCATATAACGTTGCGCAGCGACGGCGGCTGTCCATCGACCGCCAGCCGGGTGGCGCGCGTTAGCGGCGGGATCATGAGTAACGACGTAAAGAGCAGGCTGATAAGGATCAGGAACAGATCCTCAAACAACGTGTCCTCAATATCGCCGAGTGAAAAGAGCAGATTGAACGTCACGATCAGCGCTGGCAAACTAAACAGACCGGCCAACAGCGCAAAGGTGCTGAGGTATTGCCGGTAGAGATTGACGCCTTCATCAAGCAGACTGATCACTTCCTGCAACGTTGAACGCCGGGTATTGCCCATCGGTTTGACCTCTCTGCACGTGTCGCGATAGTCCGGCAGGCTGTTGCTAGCCAATGCGATCAGCTTCAGCAACAAGACGCAATAAATCCGCCTCGCTAAGATCGGCGCGCCGTAATTCGGCCAGCACCCGGCTCAGGGTGGCGCGATCGATCGGGCGAATTGCGGCCAATTCCGCGACAAAAGCCTCATCGTCAAGCGCAAGCGAAATGCCATAGGGCTGGCCTAGCCGGCGCCGGAGCATGTGGCGGTAGTGTTCGGCGGCGTAGGTGATCTGTTTCGTGCGGCGCAACATGCCGGCCATACTGTCGATGAATTCGACACTGCTGCGGCGAGCGGCTTCGCTGCGCAACGGCAGCGGGCGGGCAAACCGGCGGCTGCCGGCTAGGATGTACAGGCCAACCATCGCCACACTGTACAGGATGGCCCAACCGAGCGGATTGCTTAGCAACAAGCTGCGCAAATCGGTTGACGGGCCGAAGCCGTGGTGAAATTCATCGAACACGATCCGCTCGCCGGGAGGCAGCCAGCGGAGCAGGTTGAGCATCAGAGCTGCCGATGCAGGCTCGCGCAGTCCTTCATTGGTGAACGGGTAGACGCTTGACAAGGCGAATACATACCCGTCACCGAAGCGTTGGCCGGCAATGATCGTCGTTTCACCATCAGCCGCCAGCGGCGCAAACGCCGGCAATGGCGAGGTCGCAGCCAACGCCGCGCGCGTGTATGCCGGCACGCGCGCAACCGGCGGCGCGCCGAGCGCGGGGTGCAAAACCGCCGCAGTGGTGATACGTCGTTCGCTAGCGATGAGTTTGAGATCAAACGCAGCCAACAATGGCGACACGGCGCTCTGCGGACTGGGCACATTGTCAGCTACTACGAGAACACCACCCGCTTTGACCCACTCGACCACGGCCTCAACCTGCGCCGGCTGGTAACGTTCACGCGGCCCTAACACCAACAGCAGCCCGTCATTCGGGGTCAAGGCAAACGGGCGATAGGCCAGCCGGTCAACCTGCCCATACACCCGCGTAAGCCAACGGTAGAGCGCCAGCGCGCCATTATCGTTACTGCTAAACGAGGTCACTCGCGCGTCAGGGGTGCGCTGGCCGCTCTGCTCGGCGCTGTAGGCGGCAAACAGGCCAAGACCGGCAAAGAGCGCGATCAGCAAGATCAATTCAAGCCGCAGCTTCATGATGACGTTCCTGCTGGTTGTTTGGTCAAGGATTGCACCGCCGCCACTTGTTGTTCATAACGAGCAAACGTTTGGTCATCGATCGGTTGAAAACCGTACCACACCGCGTCGAAGGTTGCCACGACCGGCGCGAGCAGATCGCGCACCGGCGGCTGGCTCCGCAGCCGGTGGAGGTGTTCGCGGTTGGTCAGCGACCGTTCGTAGCGCAACACCCCCTGTTCATCTAGCCAGAGCAGCGCGGCGAGATAGAGATAGCGCACCGCGCTGCGCCGGTCACCGGCTTGGCGCGCTGCAACGGCCAAGCGTTGCGCCTCGCTGTACGTCACTGGATCATCGCCATCAGCGACTGGTGTCTTGACCGGCGCGCGCAAGGTGCGGCGCACACCCCGCACCCAGAAAAAGAGCAAACCAACGAGCAAGGCGGCTGCAATCCCTAATACAGTCCAGACCAACGGGGTAAACGCAGCGGGATTGGCCGGACCCTCAGGCACGGGGACATCTGGTAGATCGGGGCTCAGTTGATCGAGCAGATCAAACAACCAATTCAAAAATTGGGTTAACCACCCCTCCCCCTCGCGATTGAAAGGAGGCTCGTTGTACACCGCTTGCCACTGGCGCAACGCTCCTTCCGGTGACACAGCGCCGGGTGGCGCTAACGCATCGATCAACGCTCCTAGCCGGGCGGCGATTGCTGGCAAATCGGGAGCGCTGGAGGCGAGCGCCGTTGTGAGCCAGCTCTGATCAACTAGCGCAAGCTGGCCATCAGGCATGCGCACCTGCTTGATCGCCGCCAATTCAACCGCCAGCGCCTGTACATCGAGCAGATCGCCGCGCTGCGCCGCAGCATGGGCAGCCCGCAGCAACCGATCGTAATCGGCCAATGATACTTCAGCGGGTTGGGCCGCAACCAGCGCCGGCCATCCCCACCAAATGGCGAAAACGATGATCAGCAATCGGCGAACTCCCATCCTTTTCATCCTTGACCGTTAGAAAACTTTACGCTATAGTAAAAACAAGTGTGTAACAAAACCTGTGCAACGTCTTGTGGGAGGATAACCAATGACCCCGCCACGCCGGGAGAAACTGAACGGCATCTGGATTTCCGATGTCTCGATTCGCCAGCCCGTCTTTATTACGATGGTTATGCTGGCATTCATCACTTTCGGTATTCTCTCATTCCGCTCGACCCCCGTCAACCTCTTACCTGAAATTGACGTGCCGATTGTCGCGGTCAGCGTCACCTACCCCGGCGCCGGCCCCGAAAGCGTCGTCGATCAGGTGGTGCGTCCAATCGAGAATGCGGTAAACACCCTCGCCGGGCTCAAGCATATCACGTCGCAAGCCAGCGAGGGTTTTGCTTTAATTATTCTCGAATTTGAAGCCGGCAACCGGGCCGAACAGCTCGAAGAGGATGTGCGGCAACGGGTGAATAGTATCTTGCCGCAACTGCCGCGCGATGTACGGCAACCGGTCTTCCAGCGGTTTGATCCTAATCAGTCGCCAATTATGCAGATCGCCGTCGCCGATACCAGCGGGCGCACCCCACTCGAACTGCGCACGCTGATCGAAGACGAGATCGTGCCGCGCATTCAGCGCGCCCCCGGCGTCGGCTCGGTGACGGTAAACGGTGGTCAACAGCGCCAGATCAACGTCTGGCTCGACCTCGCCAAGTTGCAGGCGTATGGCTTGCTGCCGGCGCAGGTCAGCCGGTCGCTGCAACAAGCAAACGCTAACCTTGGTCTTGGCACCATTGTTGAGAACAATACCGAGATCAGCCTGCGCGTGCCCTCGCTGCTGCGCAGCGTCGAGGATATTGCCCGCGTGCAGATTTCGGGCACGCCCTACCGGGTTGGCGATGTGGCGGTGGTCGAAGAGGGCATTGCCGACGTTACCACCATCTCGCGGCTGAACGGCAGCGACGCCATCATCCTCAATGTACTCAAGCAATCGGGCGCTAATACCGTGACAGTAGCCGACAATGTCTACCGGGCGCTCGATCAAGCCTTTGCCGCATTTCCCGAACTGACATATAACATCCCGCTCGACTCGTCTGAGGCGGTTCGTTCATCGGTGCTCTCCTCGCTGGAAGAGTTGATGTTCGCCTCGATCGCGGCGTTTTTGGTGGTGTGGTTCTTCTTCCGCAATCTGCGCAGCACGATTATCACTATGGCTGGCTTGCCGGTCATCTTGATCGGCACCTTCATCTTTATGCCGATCTTCGGCTTAACGATTAATCTCGTCACCCTGCTGGCCCTCTCGCTCTGCGTCGGTTTGGTGATCGACGACGCGATCGTGGTGCGCGAGAACATCTTCCGTCACCTCGAACGGGGCGAAAGCCCGCGGGTGGCTTCATCACGCGGCACGTGGGAAGTCGGCCTGTCGGTGGTGGCGATGACGTTGACGATTGTGGCGGTCTTTGTGCCGGTCACCTTCGCCGAGGGCGTGGCCGGGATTGTCTTCAAGTCGTTTGGCTTGGTGGTCTCGATCGCGATTCTGCTCTCACTGGCCGAAGCGTTCACCTTCGCACCAATGATGTCGGCCAACCTGTTTCCCAATGTCAAGCTCAAGCCCAAGCCGCATCACAGTAAGCATGAGCCGATTGTGGAAGTGCCCATCTCTGACGAGGTGAGCGAGCGCGACATCGGCTTGCTGCAAGAAGCCAACGAAGATCCCGGCACAATGGGCCGCTGGTACGGCAAATTGCTGGGGTGGACGCTGGCCAGCCTGCGTAACCGCTTGATTGTGGTGGGTGTCGCTATTGCTGTACTGGCGTTGAGTATCTGGGTCGCGAGCGGCTTGAAACTGACTTTCTTCCCTGAACAAGATCCGCACGAGTTTATCATGCGCTTCGAGGCGGCGCCGGGTACGACGCTAGCCGAAACCGACCGGCTAGCCCGGCAAGCCGAGCAGATCTTGCTGAACGATCCGGCGGTCGAAAATGTGATTACGCGAGTGGGTGCAACCGGCTTTCCTGAGCGAGCCGAATTCGCAGTGACGCTGGTTGGCCGCACCCCGACACTACCAACCCAAGAGCGCCTGCGTGAGCAATTGAGTTTCCTACCACGCCTGAGCTTCTCGGTGCCAAGCTTCCAGCCTTCAAGCGCCGGAGTGGAAGGGCGTGAGTTGCAGGTGAGCTTGCAGACAACGCGCCCCGCCACCGAGCTAGCGCCGATTGTGGAGGCGATTCAGCGCGAGATGGCGGCAATTCCGGGATTGGTTGACATTGACAGCAATTTGCAGGTGGGTAAGCCCGAATTGCGCTTGCGCGCCGACCCGGCCCGCATTGGCGAGTTGGGGATTACGAACGAGGATATTGCCACCTCGGTGCGCGCCTTGATCAACGGCGACCGGGCCACCGTATTGCGCAACGGCGCCAACGATACCGATGTGGTGGTGCGTTTGGCCCCGCAAGATCGGGCCGGAGTCGAAACGCTCGGCGCGATTAGCATTCCGACCCGTGCCGGCGTGGTGCCGCTCAGCTCGTTGGGCACGCTCGAACTCGCCTCTAGCCAAGTTTCCATCCGTCGCTACGACCGGCTCAATCAGGTGTTGATCGGGGCTAATCTAGAAGGCATCAACCTCAGCGATGCCCAAGCGGCGCTGCAAGCGCGGATCGAAGCGCTCAACATTCCGCCAGAAGTGATTGTCAGCTACGTCGGCACGTTCGCCCAAACCAACGAAGGTTTCTCATCGCTGTATCTGGCAATGGGGCTGTCAGTGCTCTTCGTCTACATGGTGCTGGCATCGCAATTCGGCAGCTTCACCCAGCCGCTGGTGATTATGATGGCAATGCCGTTTAGCTTCATCGGTGCCTTCCTCGCCTTGCGCTTGGTGGGGATTGATCTCGACATCACCGGCATGATCGGTCTGATCATGCTGCTCGGCTTGGTGGTCAAGAACTCGATCTTGCTGGTTGACTTTACCAACCGCTTGCGCGAGCTAGGGCTCGACAAGCACTCGGCGCTGAAATTGGCCGGCGCGATCCGGTTGCGCCCGATCTTGATGACGGCGCTCTCGCTGGTGGCTGGCGCCATGCCGACGGCGCTTGGCTTGCACCTGCTGGCTACCGGTGAAGGCAACGAGTTCCGCAAAGGGCTGGCGTGGGTGTTGATCGGCGGCATGCTGACCTCAACCGCGCTGACCCTGCTGGTGGTGCCGACGGTCTACAGTTTGATGGACGCGGCGGTGACGTGGTTGAAACAACGCTTTAGCGGCGCTCAGCCGCACGAAGGCTTCGAGCTGCCCGCTCCCGGCCCCGGCGTGACGATCCCGCCGGCAACGCAAGTGACCCGACCAGCGGTGCCGCCGGCGCCGCCATCGGTGACGCCGCCATCGACACCGGCGAGCGAACCTTCAGGCGACTAACGGATACCGTAACGGCATAGCGCTGTAACGGTATTGCGCCGCAATGCCGTTACAGCAAGGCTACCGCGATAAGCATTCATAGATCATGACACAGGAGCGAAGCGATCCATGCGACGAGTGATTGTTCCCACCCTGATCGGCGGCGCGCTGGCGATCCTGACTGCCTGCGCCACGCCTGCCCCGTCAGCGACGCCGGCGCCGACGGCAGCAGCGGTCGAAGTGCGCCCAACCGTGGCGCCATTGCCCACCACCGCGCCGGTGACAACGATTGACCTCTCGAGCGCGCCCACCATTAGCCTTGGCGTCACCGCTAGCGGTGAAGTGGTAGCACGCAGCAGCGCCAATCTCAGCTTCCGCGTGCCCGGCGTAGTTGCCGAAGTCTTTGTGGCTGAAGGCGAGCGAGTGAAAGCCGGTGATCCACTGGTGGCGCTCGATGCGCGCGAACTCGAGTTGCAAGTCGCTCAAGCCGAAGCGAGCTTGGCGCAAGCGCGAGCCAATTACGAGCGCCTGATCGAAGGGGCGACGCCGGAAGAGATCGCGGCAGTGCGCGCGCAGGTGGCGCAAGCCCAAGCCGCCTTGCGGCAGGCGCGCGGTAGTGTCACCGACGCTGACATCGCCGCGGCTGAGGCGGCGCTGGCGCAGGCCATCGCCCGCCGCAACGACCTGCTCGACGGGCCGAATAACGCCGATCTGACCGCAGCGCGGGCTGCGGTTGAACAGGCCGAAGCCAATTTGAACATTCAGCGCACCAATCTCTCGGCAGCGAAAACGAATGCTGAACTGCAAGTGACGCTAGCAGCCAACGCGCTGCGTGACGCCCAGCAAGCCTATTCCGATCTGTATTGGAAGAACCGCGAGCGCGAGCAGCAATTGGCCAAATTCGGGCTGGAACTGCCAAAAGAGGCGAAAGACGCCGAAGAGCAACTGCTGCGTGCCGTCGAGTCGGCGGAAGCGCGGTACAAGCAAGCGCAGTTGGCGTATGAGCAAGCGCGCCAAAACGAGATTGACGGCATTGCCGCTGCCGAAGCGCAGCTACGCACGGCCCGCAGCAACTTGCAGCGCCTGCTCGATGGGCCGACGGCTGATCTGATTGCAGCCGCCGATGCAGCAGTCGCGCAAGCGCAGGCAACCCTTGACCGGCTGCGCGGCGATCAGCGAGCCGGCGCATTGGCAGCAGCGCAGGCTGGCGTAGCGGCGGCCCAAGCCAATTTGGAACGGATCACGGCGCCGCCGACGCGCCAGAATCTGGCCGCCGCCGAGGCCGCGGTCAAGATTGCAGAAACTGCGCTGGCGGCTGCGAAACTTAACCTCGACAAGGCCGTGTTGCGCGCGCCGTTCGATGGCATCGTGGCGCGGGTGAATGTCGATCCCGGCGATCTGGCCGGTACGGGAGCGCTGCCGGCAGTGCAGATCGTTGATGACAGTGAATTGCACGTCGAAGCCGCGATTAGCGATACCGACGTCGCCCGCGTGCGTGAAGGCCAGCGGGTTGAAGTGCGGCTTGACGCGCTGCCCGGCACGGTTTTTAATGGCACTGTTGATTTCGTCGCACCGGTGGCGAATGTGGTTGGCAATGTGCGCACCTTCACCGTGCGGGTCAAGCTTGACGAGCAAAATGGGTTGCGCGCCGGCATGAGTGTGCGCATTACCATCCTCACCGATCAGTGATGTGGGCGGACGATGGCCGCAGCCGTGGATCGCAACCCGGCTGCGGCATTATTGCCTAATTTGTGGTATAGTGCCGGTTGACAACAATGTCGTTGGCCGGTTGATATAGACGCTTATGAGCACAACGCTCCGTGAACGCCGCCGCCAGATGCTGCGCGACGAGATCCTCGCCGCGACGCAGCAATTCATTGCCGAACGCGGGTTTGCCGCACTGGCGATGGATGAACTGGCTGCGCGGGTTGGCATCTCGAAACCTACCCTCTATAACCAATTCCCCACCCGTGAAGATTTGCTGGCCGCTATGATTGCGCGCCTGATTCGCGATCTCTTTGCGGTAGCTGCGGTCGGTGAGCCAACCGATCGATCTCCGCTTGAACAGCTCTGCGATCTCTTGCATGCCAGCGTGTTGTTCCAGATCCAACACCGCGCGGCTGCATACCAGCTCTGGTTGCCGGAAGTGGCCGAGCTGCTGGAAAAGCATCCCCATTCACGCAACGAACTGCTGCAAGCGCAAGCTCGCGTCTTGCGCTTGGCCGAAGCGGCAATCGCTACCGGCGAAGTAGCCGCTGACTTGCAGCCAGTGGATGTGATTCGCACCTTCTCGTCGCTGCTCTGCTTTCCGTTTGTGGGTGGGCGCAATCTGCCGCCAACCAATGATCCGGCGGCGACGGCGGATTTGGTGGTGCGTATCTTCCGGCAGGGATTGCAAGCGCCGGCTACCTAGCGAGAACCGGTTTGAAGCCGGTTGCGACTATGACCCACGTGCTGTCATCAGACGACCAACCGATTTGGTATGATGCCCCCGACCCGCACTACCCGCGTCTTGTCGAAACGATTGCGGTTGATGTCTGTGTCATCGGGTTGGGTGGATCAGGCTTGACCTGCATCCACGAGTTGCTCGATCTAGGGGTGCGCGTTGCCGGCATTGATGCTGCCGCAGTGGGCGGCGGCGCAGCCGGGCGTAACGGCGGCTTTTTACTGGCCGGTCTCGCCGCGTTTTACCACGATGCAGTCGCCGCCATCGGGCGCGAGCGAGCCGCAGCCATCTACCGGCTCACGATCGCTGAAATCGAGCGGATGGCGGCCGCAATGCCGGGGATTGTGCGCCGGGTTGGGTCGCTGCGCATTGCCGCTTCGCCGAAAGAGGCCGCTGATTGTAACGCGCAGTTGCAGGCCATGCGGGCCGATGATTTGCCGGTCGAGCCATACCGCGGCCCAGAGGGTGAAGGGTTGCTGTTGCCCACCGATGGCGCGTTTCAACCGCTGCAACGGTGCCGGTTGTTGGCCGAGCAAGCTCGACAAGGTGGGGCGCTGCTCTTTACCCATACGCCAGCGCTAGCGATCGAAGGCACTACCGTGCAATGCCCACATGGGCGAATACTGGCCCGCCACGTGATTATTGCCGTTGATGGCGGTCTGGAACGGCTAGCGCCGGAGCTGCGCGGCATCGTGCGTTCGGCCCGCTTGCAGATGCTGGCTACCGCCCCCGATCCAGCCTGCTCTATCCCACGTCCGGTCTACACCCGTTGGGGCTACGATTACTGGCAACAGTTGCCCGATGGTCGCATTGCGCTCGGCGGCTGCCGCGATCGGTTTGCCGCCGAGGAATGGGACGCGCCGCCACAACCGTCGGCGCCGGTACAAGCTGCGCTCGAACAGATCCTGCGTGAGCGGATCGGCAGCCGCGCGCCAGTCGAACGGCGGTGGGCGGCGCAGGTGGCCTACCGCAGCGACAGCATCTTGCCGGTTGCTCGCCAAATCCGGCCCAACGTGTGGGCGATCGGCGCGTACAATGGCACCGGCAACGTGATCGGCGCGCTCTGCGGGCGAGCGGCAGCGCGGGCAGCGGTGCGCGGCGATCTGACACTGCTGCGATTGTTGGACGGCGGATAGGCTTTTTACCGCCGAGGGCGCAGAGGAGGGGTTTTTACCGCAGAGAGCGCAGAGGGCGCAGAGGGCGCAGAGAGATATAGACTTTTTTACCGCAGAGGGCGCAGAGAGATATAGACTTTTTTACCGCAGAGGGCGTAGTTGAGAGGCGGACAGACATCTGGTCGAGTACAACCGTTGATCGCTGTGCGATGCCTCAACACTCAGTTCGACGCTCCCCTCTCCAGCGCCAGTGGGAGAGGGGTTGGGGGGTGAGGGCGAAACGGCCCATTCCAAAGCCATCAACTACATCTACGCTCATACGTTCTGTCCGCCCTTGAACCCGCGCCAGTGGGAGCGGGGCTGGGGGTGAGGGCAAACCATTCCATTGCAAAGCTATTCGTTATGGTATCATTAGGCCGAGCAGCACTGCCACGGAATGCGCCATGAACGCCATCGAAACAATCGAACTCACCAAACGCTACGGCAAACGACTAGCCGTCGATCAGCTCAACCTCACCGTCGGTAAAGGTGAAGTGTTCGGTTTCCTCGGCCCAAACGGCGCAGGCAAGACCACCACGATCGCTATGTTGTTAGGATTGGTCAAGCCGACGAAGGGGCGCGCCATTGTGCTCGGCTACGACGTGCAGCGCGAGCCAGCGCTAGCTTTACAGCGGGTGGGTGCGATGATCGAAGCGCCGGCGTTCTACCCCTACCTGAGCGGCGCCGATAATCTGCGCGTCTTGGCCCGCGCCGGCGGCATTCCACTTGAGCGGGTGCAGCGCGTGCTTGAGATGGTTGAGCTGAGTGAACGCGCGCGCGACAAAGTATCCACCTACTCGCAGGGGATGAAGCAGCGGCTAGCGATTGCGGCTGCGCTCTTGCCTGACCCCGAATTGATTATGCTCGATGAGCCGACCAACGGCCTTGATCCGGCGGGAACGGTCGAGATTCGCAACCTGATCCGCGACTTGGCTGCCGGCGGACGCACTATCTTGCTCTGTAGCCACTTGTTGCACGAGGTCGAGCAACTGTGCCAGCGGGTGGCGATTATGAAAGAGGGTAAGCTGATCGCTGCCGGCGAAGTCGCAACCCTGTTGCGGCGCGGGCAAGGCGTGCGCGTGCGGGTGCAAGGCGATCCGGGGCCAGCGGTGAGCCTCTTGCGCGGGTTGGAATGGGTGAGCAGCGTTACTGTGCAAGGCGATGCGCTGCTTGTTGACGCACCCGCTAACCGTACCGCCGAAATCAATGCGCTGCTGATCAAAGCCGATATTGTGGTAGCTGAGATTGGGGCTAGCAATAGTTCGCTGGAAGAGTTTTTCTTGACTGTCACTAAAGCCGAACCGTAGCAATGATGGAGTGCGGCAGTGAAACTGCCGCATTCCATAAGAAGCGTTCATCGCACGTTACGTTGATGTTTATCACTGCAAGCTGCCGGTAGCGAAGCCATTCTTTGGTATGGAGTGCGGCAGTTAAACTGCCGCATATCAATAGCCGGATCAGCTAGCTATCACCCGAAAGGCATCCAACCGTGGACACCCACACCATGTTCACCAACCTACTGGCTGCCGAATGGATGAAGATTGTGCGCCGGCCTATGGCGTTGTTACTGCTAGGCATTTTTTTAGCACTGACCCTCTTGCAACAGACGCTCTGGTTTTTGGTAGTGGCGCTGCAAGAAGGAACCTTCAGCGGCGGCGAAGTGACGTTTGGCTTGCTCAGCGCGGCGGCGATCGAGCAGATCAAGCGCCAACTCAGTTTGCCGGGCGTGTTTGGCGCGATGCTGAGCGCGATCAACGGCACTGGCGGCATTCTGGCAGTGATCTTGACGGCAGGGATCTTTGGCAGTGATTTTAATTGGGGTACACTGCGCGTCTTGCTCACCCGCGCCCCTCATCGCGGTGCTTACTTGTTGGCCAAGCTAGTGGCGTTACAATTAGCCCTCTTGGCGGCCATGGCGATAACGATCATCACCGGCGCCGTGTTGGCGCTGATCTTCGGCGGCTTGCTCGGTTTGCCGCAGCAGCTTAGTGTGGTTGACCTGCTCTTGCTGCCAATTGGGATGCTGCGGGCGCTGTTGGTGATCCTGCCCTACACCTTAATTGCTGCGGCTAGCGCCATCTTTGGGCGCTCAGTGATTGCCGGCGTCGGCGGCGGTCTGATCTTCCTCGCCTTTGATGTCAGCGCCGGCTCGCTTAACACGATCGGCGCGGTTGATCCATTTATCCGCGCGCTGGTCAATCTCTTGCTGCAACCCAATATCAACCGGCTCATGGTCGAAAACAGCCAAATGTTCGGTCTCGATCAGAGCGTGCTCACTTCGGCGCTCGATCTCAATCTGCTGCCATCGCAATGGCAAGCGATGATCGTGATCATCGTCTATAGCGCAATCTTTGGCTATAGCGCCTATCGCACGCTCAGCCGGCAAGATATTGGCGGGGCGTCGTAATGCGCGCTCACATCCACCCGACCACTAACTCGCTCAGTGGCCGGCGCGGGCGGCGTTTCGGTTCTTGGGCCACATAGCCGATTGGGATCAGCGCCTGCGGGTGCAGATCAGCGGCCAGATTTAATGCTGCTCGCACCGCCGCTGGCGCAAACAAGGGCGCGCACATCCAACCCGCCGCCAACCCCAACGCAAATGCCGCCAAGAGCATATTTTGTACCGCGCACCCTAGACTCTGGATAGCCATCGTCGTCTCGGCAGCCTGCCGGTCAGGATCGGGATAGACATCAAGATCGTTCAGATAGAGGCAGGGAATAATGATTACCGGCGCATGAAGCACCCGTTCGCGCGAGCGTTGCAGACGCTGTTCAATCATCGCTGGGTCGTGACCGTCGAGGCTGAGGTGGTAACGCCACGCCTCTCCCATCGCCTCGGCCAAGGCTACTTTGCGTTCAGCCGACTCGACGACCACAAACCGCCACGGCTGGCGGCCATGGGGTGATGGCGCCCAACTGGCAGCGGTGAGGATTTGTTCGATAGCGGCCCGTGGCGGCGGATCGGGCAAAAAGGCGCGCACGGTACGGCGGGTTTGGGCAAGCGTAAAAAAGTCCATAGCTGATGATATTTCATCCAGAGAACGCAGAGGATGCGCGTATATCCTCTGCGTCCCCTAGTACAGATCCAAACCTATCACCGGAACAGATCAAAGCGGGGATCGCGGATCAACTGGCGAGCAGTAGCGGTCTCGCTCGGCTGGTACTGGTAGCCGCGCACCAGCGCCGCCGGCACGCGATCGATCTTGCCCATCACCAGCTCAGCGGCAGCGGCCAGCTCATCGGC
>JAUQOZ010000346.1:13593-17987 GCA_030550625.1 Chloroflexota bacterium
TTGCCCTTCGCGCCACGGACGGCCAAAGGTATCGGTAATGATCACCGCCGGCGCGTGATCGTAGCGGGCAGCTAAGGCGGCGCGCAGCGCGGCGGCGCTGGCATCGGGATCAACCGGCAGCAAGGCTAACTGCCGACCGCCATCAACGTTCGACTCATCAACTCCGCTGTTGGCGCAGACAAAACCGTGATGAGTTTCGGTGATGAGCACGCCGTTCGCCATCTTGACGATACGCTTGCTCTCGCGCAAGACGACCTCTTGATAGCGGGCGTCTTTTTTGGCGGTGCGGGCAATCTGATGCGCAAACGGTGACGGCTCAATCGTCGCTGGGTCAACTAGCCGGCCTTCGGCCTTCGAGACGATCTTTTGGGTAACAATCAGAATATCACCGGCCACTAATCCGCCAACGCCATCAATAGCCGTGGCAAGGATTGCGGCTAGATCATCACCCGGCCGCACCTCGCCAATACCACGCAACGGGATAATCCGAATCTCAGATTGTGGTGTCATCTTACGACCAATACCGGCCAGCAATCGGCGCTAACCGCTCTTTGACTGCGGCAGGAATATAATCAGGATGGGTGATAATCGCATGGCGCAGCGCATCGTGGGCTGGACTGGTAAAGTTCTCATCGATCTGGGCGACAGCCAAGCGCACAATCTGTTGTGAAAGCGCCACATTTGCGCTAAGCACTTTGATGACCTGATCGGCTGTCACCGCATCGTGTTCGGGATGCCAGACATCGTAATCGGTGACCATTGCCAGCGTGGCATAGGCAATCTCGGCCTCACGGGCCAGCTTGGCTTCGGGCAGCGCGGTCATCCCGATCAGGCTATGGCCGCGGCGGCGATTTTCCTCACTCTCGGCCTTGGTCGAAAACTGCGGCCCCTCCATCACCACCAGCGTCCCGCCCTGATGCACCACCGCACCGGCAGCTTGGGCCGCGTGCAAGAGAATGTTGCTGAGGTGGGGGCAGAAAGGCCGGTCAAACGCAACATGGGCCACGACGCCGCCCTCAAAGAAGGTAGCGGGGCGAATGCCCTTGGTACGATCGAAGATTTGGTCGGGAATGACTGCGTGACCGGGAGCGTAATCTTCGCGCAACGAACCGACCGCGCTGACCGAGATCAGCGCCCGCACACCCAACAGCTTAAAGGCATAGATATTGGCCCGCGCCGGCACTTCGCTGGGATTGAGGCGATGGCCCCGCCCGTGACGAGGCAAAAACGCAACCCGGCGGCCTTCCAATTCGCCGATAATAAACGCATCGCTCGGATCGCCAAACGGCGTCGTTAGGCGCACCTCTTCCGGGTTCTTGAGATCAGGCATTGCGTATAGCCCGCTGCCGCCGATCACACCGATCATTGCGCTGCTCATAGCTAGTGCTCCTTAGTTCAGAAGACTACGCCGCTATGCAGTATACCGTAGGTAGCGGGGAATAGGCAAAAGCTGATACCCCTCCACCTCCAGACCCTCTCCCGCTGAGGGTGGGGTGGAGAATAGCCACGAAAAGACCCAATATACACAAAACCGTGCTATTGTTGCGTCTTTTGTGTCTCTTTGTGGCTATTTGGCTCCGTACCCTCACCCCCAACCCCTCTCCCGCTAGGGTAGGAGAGGGGCGCTCCTGCGTTCCGCGCGAGGAATGCCTCATGCGCTGAGCACGCGGCTCCCCCGTTCCCACCATTAGGGGGAGCGGGGCCGGGGGTGAGGGGCGTTGTGCCCTACCCCTGACCCTTCTCCCGCTGGAGGAGGGGTGTCCGACTCCTCCCCCCCGGAGGGGAGAGACGGGGAGGGGGCATCATGAGAAATGCCTCATGCGCTGAGCGCGTGGCTCCCCTGCTCTGCGTTCTCTGCGGTAAAAAGCGGTAACAACTACCTCCTAACCGCTATGGTCACAAATCTCCCTTCCCCCGCCACACCCTCTGCGGTAAAATGTGTTGTCGCTCGCAACCTGCGCTCGCTGCGCTCCTCGGCAACGATGTGAGGAAAGAGAGTTTCACCTCCTATGCACGCATTGCTGCACGGTTTCAGCTATCCCTTCCGCGCTATCCGGCTGATTGCCGGCCAGCCCTTGCTCTGGCGCTATATTGCCATTCCAATCGGATTAAACCTGCTAGTGGGATTGGTGCTCTACACCACCTTGTTGCTGGCCGGATTCCAAGCGATTGATGCACTACTGGCCGGTTGGCCGGCGTGGATCGAGTGGCTGGTGCGCGGCTTGCTGATCGTTGCGCTCTTGGTCGGGTTGGGGTATCTACTGGTGCGGTTCGGTGTAGTGCTCGGTTCGCCGTTCTACAGCCGGCTTTCCGAGCTGCTCGAAGAACGGTTGCGCGGAGTTGCCATTACCGCGCCGCCGGCGACGCCGGCCAATATTGCCCGTGATCTGGGGCGCGCCCTCTCGTTTGAGCTGAAGAAGTTGCTGCTAACGCTCGCTATCGGTGTGCCTGCGCTTTTGTTGAACCTGATCCCCGGCGCCGGTTCGGTTTTGGCGACGATCGCCGGTATCGCGCTCGGCGCGACGATCGCCTGCCTCGACTTCTTCGACCCGCCGCTCGAACGGCGGCGCTGGCGCTTTCGGGCCAAGCTCGGCTTCATCCGCCGTCATTTGCCGGCCAGCGCCGGTTTTGGTTTAATATGCCTTGGATTGGT
The DNA here is from genome assembly GCA_030550625.1 of Chloroflexota bacterium. GTDB lineage: Bacteria > Chloroflexota > Chloroflexia > Chloroflexales > Chloroflexaceae > Chloroflexus. The sequence goes on from JAUQOZ010000346.1 coordinate 16,247, forward strand.
GAGCATTCCGCTCTTCAACTTGGTGGCGGTGCCGATCTGCATCACTGCCGGCACCCTCTTTTATTGCGATGTAGCCGAGACGGAACGCGCACCCTAACAGCGTTACGGCGTGCCAACCGGCACAATCCGGTAGATATTGCCGTTCCGGTCATCCGAGACAAAGATGACGCCATCGGGGGCGATCGTGACGCCGGCTGGACGGCCCCATGCCCCGCCGCACTCTTGCTGCGGGTTGTCGCGGAAGCCGGTGAGGAAGGCATCGCCGGCGACTGGCATGCCGTTGGTGACGCGAATCCGTTGTACGCGACAATCGCGTGGCGTTTCATCAGCATTCCAAGAGCCGTGATAGGCGATCAAGACATCGCCATTCGCCAGCCGGTCAAGCCCTAACGGTGCGTAGTGGGCCAGATCGGTAAACAGCGCCGGCGTTGCTTGCGCACAACTGCTGAAAGCGGCATCGAGCGGCACCCGCGTGTCACGAACCTCTTGCGCGCCAGCAGGCACCGGCCCCAGTTCGGCGGTATAGCAGTAGGGCCAGCCGTAATGCTTGCCGCGCTCAACCTCGATCAGTACCTCTTCCGGCGGCAGATCGTTGCCCAAGCCATCGCTGCCGTTGTGCGTGGCCCACAACCTCCCGTCGGGCAAAAAGATAAAATCAACGCTATTGCGCAAGCCTTCGGCCCACACCGCGCGCCGGCGCGGGTCTGGATCGTTAGCGAATGGATTATCGGCGGGAATACCGCCGTCGAGGGTATAGCGGAGAATAGCGGCCCGGCGTGGATCGCCCTCGCTGCACCCGACAGTGATATTGCACTTCGAGCCGACCGACACATAGAGCATGCCATCCGGGCCGATGCGGGCCGTGCGGGTTGAGTGGCCGCCGTCGTTGGGCAGCCCATCAACGATGACCGTGATCTCACCGCTCTCGAACACCCCGTTGCTATTGCTGTCGCGCAGCCGCCACACCGTAGCATTGCCGGCGGCGTAGAGATCGCCGTTATGCCATGCAAGACTATGCACGCCGGGCAGATTTGTAGCCACCGGCGTAATCCCATCCGCCCTTCCATCGACATCGGCGTCGGCCAGCCGCACCACCCGGTTGGCACTGCGTTCGGCGACATAGAGCGCGCCATTCGGCCCGATGGCCATCAGGCGCGGGCGATTCAACCCGCTCGCATAGAGCCGCACCGCGTATCCGGCAGCGACTTGTAACCGCGCGCTGATCGCGTCGGCTGGCGGAACAACGGGTGATCGGGCAACGATGGGAAGGTGAAGCCGATACGGTGGTTGGGCAAGTGTGATGGCGGCGAGCGCCAAGCCCATCGTAACCAGCAGGACAGCCAATGAGCGTTGCATTCGTGTTAATCCTTGAGTTGATGATACGGTACGCTCATCATACCAGATCAGCCAGTGCGATGACCAAACGCATTGACCGGTTTTGCCCTAGGTGACATGGGGGTGAGGGCCACCCCACCCCCAGCGGGGGCAACGCCACGAAAAGACGCAAAAGGCGCCACCCGAGCAAAAATCTCTGCGCCCGCTGCGTTCCTTCGCGCCTTTGCGTTAGAATCCTCCGCGCCTTCGCACCTTTGCTTGCTTGGCGGCTTGGCGATGACCCCCTCACCCCCCGGCCCCCTCTCCCACCTGACGGCGGGCGAGGGGGAGCCGCGTGCTCAGCGTCTGAGGGATTGCGCGTGCGGAACGCAGCAGCGCCCCTCTCCCGCGTTAGCGGGAGAGGGGG
>JAUQOZ010000346.1:17997-32096 GCA_030550625.1 Chloroflexota bacterium
TGGGGGTGAGGGCCACCCCACCCCCAGCGGGGGCAACGCCACGAAAAGACGCAAAAGGCACCACCCAAGCAAAAATCTCTGCGCCCGCTGCGTTCCTTCGCGCCTTTGCTTGCTTGGCGGCTTTACGGCATCGCCCCGCTTGCCGGCTGTGGAGTGCGGCAGTTTGACTGCCGCACTCCATATCTGTCCGCCCCTCAACCTCCAGCGGGGGAGGGCCATTGCAACCATCAGCCGGGTACACTCCCCCTTTTCGCACAGATCAACAAAATCCCCTCTCCCATCGTGTGGGAGAGGGGGCATGGGGTGAGGGTAATACCTTCTTTACCGGTTCAACCGCGCCTTAATCTCTTCGGTCAGCAACGGCAAAATCTCATTGACATCACCGACCACGCCGAGAGTGGCAATACGGAAGATCGGCGCTTCGGGGTCTTTGTTGATCGCCACGATCGTGCGGCTGGTGCGCATGCCAGCCAGATGCTGGATCGCGCCGCTGACGCCGGCGGCGATGTACAGTTTGGGGCTGACCGTCTTGCCGGTCTGGCCGACCTGATGCTCGTAGGGCACCCAGCCATCATCAACAATCGCGCGCGAGGCGCCATACGCCCCGCCCAACGCCTCGGCCAGCGGTGGAATCAGGCGGTAATAGTTGTCTTTGTTGCCCAACCCGCGCCCGCCGGTAACGATAATCGCTGCATCGGTCAGGTTAACCGCGCCGGCTTTCGGTGCGACTGACAACACCTCGGTGCGCGGATTGAGGTTCGCAATCGCCAATTCCGTGACCGGTGCGCTGCGATCGGGCTGGGCTGCGGCTTCGGGGAAGCTCTGCTTGCGTACCAGTGCCACCACCGGCTTGCCGGCAGCAAACCGGTAGGTATTGATCACATTGCCGCCGTGCGACGGGCGCGTCGCCCGGATCGCGCCATCTGCCACTTGCAGGTCGGTTGCGTCAACCACCAACCCGGCATTGAGATCGGTAGCCAGCGCCGCGCCAAAATCGCGCATCTGGAAACTCGTTCCGGCCAGAATCAGCGCCGGATTGCACGCCTGCACTGCGGCCATCGCCGCTGCGACGTAACCATCGGTGGTGTACTGGGCCAGCGCTGGGGCATTGGCGGTATAGACCTGATCGGCGCCAAACTGGCCGGCCCGCGCCGCGACTGCGGTTGTGGGGCCGATCGCCAGCGCCGCCAGCGAGCCGCCCAGTGCATCGGCCAACTGCCGCCCTTTGCCGAGCAATTCGCGCGAAATGGCGGCCAGATCATCGCCAACCGCTTCGAGAATAACCAACACGTTGCTCATGATCGGCTCCTTTCCGCGCTTAAATGACCTGATACTCCAGCAACTTATCGACCAGCTTGCGCACCTTGGCGGCGGCATCGGGGCCATCGATCATCTCGCCCTTCGGGCGCGGCGGCGGCGGCACCCGCTCGGCCAATTGAGCAGCCGGAGTCAGATCGGCGGCGCTCAACCCCAGATCGGCTGCCGTCCACACCGGCGGCTCAATCTTGGCTACGCGCTTGATCTTGAGCAACGACGGATAACGCGGCTCGTTAATATCCTTGATCACCGACATCACTACCGGCAAGCGGCAAGACACCGTCTCGATCACGCTTTCGAGGTGGCGCTCGACCTTGATCGTACCACCCGGCTGGAGTTCGAGCACTTTGCCGACGTAGGTCAACTGGGGCCAGCCAAGCAAACGGGCCAGCGCCGGCGCGAACGCGCCGCTCTCATCATCGGTGCTATTGCGACCAGTAATGACTACATCAACGTCACCGAGCTTGCGGATCGCGGCAGCGGCCACTCGCGCGGCGGCGATCGTGTCGAGCTGGGCAAAAGCCGGATCGCTTAGCAACAGTGCATCGGTGGCGCCCATCGCCAGCGCCCGCCGCAACTGTTCGACCCATTCGGAAGTGCCGATCGATAGCGCCGTCACCTTGCCGCCGTGCTGTTCGTTCCAGCGAATCCCCTCTTCGAGCGCATATTCATCGAAGAGGTTAATGATCTTCTCAATCCCCTCGGCGTCAATGGTCAGATCGGGCCGGATCTTGACCGAATTGTCGCGGGGAACCTGTTTGAGACACACCACGATGTGCATGCTATGGCCTCCTTCGTACCATGGGCGGTAACGCACTGCATTATAGCAGAGTGTTAGCCAGCAAGACTCAGCGCAGCGGGAATATCGCGAGCAAACCGGAACAGATCAGCCGGCATATCGGCAAGGAGTAGTGCCTGTTCAGGCCGGGCGCCTACCAAAATGCTTTGCGCGCCGAGCAGCCGCGCCCCTCGCCCAACCCGGATCAGCGTCGCGATACTGTGCTCATCAAGCGTCGCCAGACCATTGATGTCAATCACCACCGTGCGCGCCCGCCGTTGTTGAATCGCGTTGAGGACAGTCTGCTCAAGCTGTTTGCTGCGTTCGGCGTCGAGATGGCCGACCAGCGGCACAAAGATCGTTTGCGGGCCGAGCGGCGTCACCGGCAGGCTAAGCGCCCGGATCGTCGCCTGCAATTGCATTTCACGCTCAAGTTGGGCTTGTTGAGCCTGTATCGCGGCAGCGAGTTGCTGTTGGCGCTCGTGATTTGTGTCGAGGAGGGACTGGAAGGCATTACGCAGCCGTTGGAGTTGGTTGATCGAACTAACGGCGCTAAGCTGGCCGTGATCTTCAGTATGCGCCAAGCGTTCGGCATCAGCGGTCAGCCAATCAACACTCTTGCCCACCTGCCAAATCAACGATACGGCTAAGACAAGCGCGATCAACACCGCCACGCCGACCACTGCTGATGCAATCCAGAAACCTTCGTTAGCGATCCGTTCGAGCGCTGCTATTCGCTGCAGGTAGTACGTTTCGTACTCGCGTTGCGCGCCGATGGCCAAGCTGTGGATAGCCCGGATATTGCGATGGTAATCAGTAGAACTAATCAGCTCTTGGGCGCGTTGGCGATCGCCGCGATCAAGGAAGACCAACGCCGCATCGTGCTGCTCAACCATCACATTGTAGCGCGCCACCAGTTCTAGCTCAATGAAACCGCTATCAAGTTGGGTGTACGTTGAGAAGAACTTGCGCGTTTCAGCGCGAATCTGCTCAATCCGGCTCCGATCAAGATCACGTCCGGCGATCAGTTCGCTTATATGATATTGTTCAAGCAAAATGAGCGACTCACCTTGGGCCACTTTCACAAGATCACTGGCGCTGCGATCAACTGCTGCAACAGCCGCGGTAATTCGTTGCTGCGAGTAAAGGCGGTAATTCGTTGCTGCGAGTAAAGTGCGATCACACCAATAAGAGCCAGCGCCACGAGCAGCGGTGAGAGCGAGAGAATGAGGCGCGCGCGTAAGTCCATAGCGATACTCGATTGCTCAATTGATTGAGCGACTGTTGTTTAACCGATCTTTCACAATTGTCATTGTACCATTTCTCTCGCTTCTAGTTGCAGTGTTGAGGCGTGCGCTTCCCTGCTATAATACGGCGGAATAGGAAAACGCTATTTCTCAGACCAGAAACGAGTAGCGCCATGGCCAAAATATTGCAACACCTGCCGGTTGGTGAGAAGATTGGCATCGCCTTTTCCGGCGGCCTTGACACCAGCGCCGCGATTCACTGGATGCGGGCAAAAGGGGCGATCCCTTATGCTTACACGGCCAATCTTGGCCAACCCGACGAGCCTGACTACGAAGACATTCCGCGCCGGGCCTTGATGTACGGCGCCGAGGCGGCGCGCCTGATCGATTGCCGCCACCAGTTGGTGGCCGAGGGTTTGGCCGCGCTCCAGTGCGGCGCGTTCCACATTTCCACTGCCGGCCTACCCTATTTTAACACGACCCCGCTGGGCCGCGCTGTTACCGGCACGATGCTGGTGGCGGCGATGCGCGAAGATGGCGTCAATATCTGGGGTGATGGCAGCACCTACAAGGGCAATGATATTGAGCGTTTCTACCGCTACGGCTTGCTCGTCAACCCTGATCTGCGCATCTATAAGCCGTGGCTTGACCAAGCCTTTATTGATGAGTTGGGCGGGCGGGCCGAGATGTCGGCCTATCTGAGCCGGGCTGGTCTTGAGTATCGCATGCCGGCTGAAAAGGCCTATTCGACCGACTCGAATATGTTGGGCGCCACGCACGAGGCCAAGGATCTCGAATTCCTCGACCGCAATATCACTATCGTCAACCCGATTATGGGTGTTGCCTTCTGGCGCCCCGATGTGCAGATCGAGTATGAAGAGGTACGGATTACCTTTGAAGAGGGCTTGCCGGTGGCGATTAACGGTGTGACCTTCCCTGATCACGTTGCCTTAATGGCCGAGGCTAACCGGATTGGCGGGCGGCATGGGCTGGGCATGAGTGATCAAATCGAGAATCGGATTATCGAGGCCAAGAGCCGTGGGATCTATGAAGCGCCGGGCATGGCGTTGCTCTTCATCGCCTACGAGCGGTTGGTGACCGGCATCCACAACGAAGATACCATTGACCAGTACCGCGAGTACGGGCGCAAATTGGGCCGCTTGCTCTATGCTGGGCGCTGGTTTGACCCGCAGGCGATGATGATCCGCGAATCGCTACAGCGCTGGGTGGCCCGCTTGATCACCGGCGAAGTGACGATTGGCCTGCGCCGCGGCAATGATTACTCGATCCTCGATACTAGCTCGCCGAATTTGACCTACGATCCCAGCCGGTTGACGATGGAGAAGGGTGAAGCCAGCTTTACCCCCCAAGATCGGATCGGCCAATTGCACATGCGCAACAACGATATTGCCGACACTCGCAAAAAGCTGATGGTCTACCTGCGCACCGGGTTGCTCGGCGATAGCGGGGTGTTGCCGCAGCTTACCCCGCCGGCGGGCGAAGCAGGCGATCAGTCGTCGTAAACCACCGGATACCTTACTTCCCCTTATCGTGTTTGTTTCCCTCAACCCCGCCCCCTCTCCCGCATTGCAGGAGAGGGGGCGGCCATGCTTGGCGTTGCTGCGTCTTATAGCGATAATGGCTGTGCTGGTTCATCGTGTTGTTCATCCCTGAACCTGCAATGGGAGGTGCGTTCGTCAATTGCAACAGTGTCTTCGTTGGATGGCAAGAATGAAGTTCTTCACTGTGCCTTATCAAATATAGTACCGTTGTACCTGTTGAAAAGCAGCAGCTTCTCAAGCTATGATCTGACGTAGACAGCTTACTGCAAGCGGGATCGTTCTCCCTCCAACATTGCCGCCGAGGAGACAACCATGCCCACATGCCACCCATTCTCCTCCCGTGTAAAGGTCTGCGCCTATGCGCTCTTCGCGGCTTTGTTCATCGCTCTTCTTCAACCCATCACGAAGCTGTCGCTTGCACAGAGCGATACCGTGCTTTTTGGCGATACGCTTGATCCGTTGTTTCAAAGTTGGTCATTCCACACTACGGTTGATTTTGCTGCCCCATCACCCGCATACGGCGGCAGCTCCCGCGCAATAGCCGTGACGTATCAATCTGGCAACTGGGGGGCATTGTGGCTGGTGCGACCCGGCGGTGATATAGATCTATCCGGTTATACAGCATTGCGCTTTGCTGTGCATGGCGGCGCGTATGGCGGTCAGCAGATTCGTGTGCAGGCTGGCTCGGGCACGAGTTATCCTGCCAATCAAGTCAATCTGAACGATTATCTGCCCGGCGGGCCAGTTGCGGGTGAATGGCGAGTGGTAACTATCCCGCTGGCTCATCTAAATCTCGCCGGCGGCTCCTTGGGATCGATTGCCTTCCAGAGCGATGTGGATAGAGGCCAGCCAACCTTTTTTCTCGATGATATACGCTTGATCGCTGGCAGCGAACCAACGCCGCCGCCTAGCATTTCAGCGACTATTCAGATTCAAACCGGCGGCAATCAGATACCGATCAGCCGGTATCTCTTAAGTGCTAATCTACCCGCTTGGTTAGGTCCGCAAGAATTCGCCAATCAAGCCCTCCGCGCCTACACTGTCGCCGCCGGTATTCGGGTGTTACGCTTGCCGGGAGGCAGTTGGAGCAATGACTACGGCTGGTTGAGTTGCGAGCTGGGTCAGGATCAACCCGGCGCCTTGCCTTGCCGCTGGCCATGGGCGGCGCGACCGAGCGACTTTATCAGCTTTCTGAAAGCCACGAATACTGAAGGTATTTGGGTCGTCAACCCTAACGGCACGTCTAAAGAAGCGGCTGCCCTTGTCGCGTTTTTCAACGGCGATGTGAATGACAACCGTCCTATCGGCGTCGATATTCGCGGGGTTGATTGGCGTACTGTCGGCTATTGGGCGCAGTTGCGCGCGGCGCGCGGCCATCCCGAACCGGTTGGGATTAAGCTATGGGAGTTTGGCAATGAAGTCTACGGCTCAAAGCCTGCTATGGGCGGCGCGCTGTGCCAGCCTTGGGGGTGGGAAGAAGTTTGGACGTGCGATGGCACGGAATATGTAAATGGTAAAGGAAGCGGATCCCAACGACACGAAGGCTATCTTGAGTTTCGAGCGGCGATGCGCGCAGTCGATCCGACGATTCTCGTCGGCGCAGTAGGTTTTGAAATCCCCGGTTCTCCCCAGAGTCCGAGTTGGCAAAATTACAACAGTTGGGGCAGCAAGGTGATTGCGGCTGCGGGCGATAAGCTAGACTTCTATGCGATTCACCCGTATCCGTATTCGCAAGCGCCGGCCAATAATGCGACCGGACACGCCGAGATTCTTGCCAAGCCGCAAACGCATTTCCGAACTATGCGCGTCGATCTTAACGCTGCCTTTGACGCCTTCGCCGGCGGCAGGCGCGCGCCGATTGCGATTACCGAATACAATCTTGTTGCTGTGCAAGATCAAGACAATCCGCAATTTATGACCCGCGCAATTAATGCCTTGTTCCTAGCCGATTCGATTGGGCAAGCAATTCAACAGGGATATATGGCATTCAGCCAGTGGGCGCTTGCCAACGGTCGCGCCGGCAATGGCACCGAGTACGGGCTTGTCCACCGAGATAACAATTTTTATCGCGCTCCCCAATACTACGTCTATCCATTGTGGTCGCGGTTTGGCAGTGTGATGTTGCCGGTGATCACTTCGCTTAATGCGGCTGCTGAAGCCGCGGTTTACGCTGGGCGCGTCAATGACAACACGCTTTCATTACTGGTGATTAACAAAACTGGCCAGTTAATCAACGCAACCATTTCAGCAGACGATGAGTCTATTCTCAGCGCCCGCATGTATGAAGTGCGCGCGACTTCGCCAACTGCCCAGAGCGTTACGTACAATGGGGTTAGCACACCTTCCGCAGCATTAAACGAACCTCCGCGCGAATTGCAAGCGACAGCGGACGGCCGGCTGGATGTTGCGCTCGCGCCATGGTCGATCTCATTACTGCATTTGGAAACAATAGACGAAGGAACGAGCGCAGGTCTGCGTCTCGCTCCAAGGTCAGCGACGCTGATCGGCCAGCCGGGTGAAACGATAACACATACCCTGACCGTAACCAACACCGATACAGTCACACATACATATACAGTAGCAGTCAGCGGCAACAACTGGCCAACTACAGCGCCGGCAACTGTTGGCCCGCTGACTAGCGGTGCGAGCGCTACGTTCCAAGTGGTGGTAACGATTCCAGATAGTACGACAGGGGCGCATGTCGATAACGCTACCATCACTGTTACGGCTCAAGATCAAAATGAACAATCAGCGCAAGCTGTGCTGACGACGATCAGGGCGCGGCATCGGCTCTTCGTACCATTGGTGACAGCGATGTCTCGACCTTAATCTTCACGTTGGGAGCGGTACAGATATGCGCTGCTTACTAGAATGCAATTTCTGCTGGAGCAAGGATGCCTCTAGACGTTCTTCCTGACTTGCTTCATCACGCTGCGCAATGAGTCAAGCTGCGGTGCGGGAAAAGGAATCAGGAGGGTGAGAGCCAATCATCTTGTCTGAGCCTTTTGTGACTATGACCGCTGCGCCAACGCCGCCTGCAACGTGCTAAACGTGCGAATACCGCTCAAATCCACCCCAAGCGAAACCAGCGTCTGGGCCACTTCGGGCCGGATCCCAGCCAGCATCACCCGCGTTCCCATCAATCGCGCCGCGTCCACAAGCTGAATCAGCCCCTTGGCCACCTGCGTATCGATCACCGGCACACCGGTGACATCGATCAACAACTCACGCGCGCCGGTCTGTTCAATCTGCTCGAGTGCATGCTCTTGCATATCGCTCAAGCGAGCGGTATCAATCGCGCCAATCAGCGGCATCACCAAGGTCGTATCGCGCACCGGCAAGACCGGCACACTCAGTTCGCGGATGGCCTGCCGTTGTTGTTCATTCTCGGCCAGCAGGCGGGCCTGTTCCGCTGCGCGCTGTTCGAGATCGCGCAACGCTGTCTGCAACGCCGCCGTGCGCTGCGCAACTTGCGTTTCCAAGCTGGCATTCAACTCTGCCAACCGAGCCGCACTCTGCCGCGCCTCCTCGCGCAGCCGCCGCGCTTCTCGCAATGCGTTATCGGTGATTTTTCCGCCCACAAAGGTGAAGAGCGCGGCGCCGATTTGCAAAAAGATTGCCGCCGCTTCTAGCGAGGTTTCCTGCGCATTGGCAAACAGTGTGATGCCGGCAATGTTCCACGCAATGAATAACCCCACGATATTGATCGCCAAGACCACCCATATTAGTGCCGGGCGCAGGGTTAAGCCGGCTACGAGCAAGGCAAGGATCAGGTAAAACGGTGAGGTGAGCGGACTAGTTGGCGAGGCGGCGATGACGATCGGGGTTAAAATGGGCAGGATGATAAAGGTGATCAGAATGAAACCGCCGAGATTGACCCGGCCCAAGCGGGTGACAGCGATAGTAACAAGATAGGCCATGATGCCGATCGTAATAATGGCCACCCCACTGAGTGCAGTATCGCTCAGTAAGCTGATCGGAATGGCCAGCACTGCTAAGCCAATCATCACCAACGCCACGATGACTGTGGTGCGACCGCGGCGCAGATCGTCTTCATTCGTGCTTTGGATCTGGGTTAGCCACGCAAAGAAGGATGGCATAGCGGCTCCTGCAAGCATGGGTGAGGAACGGTCTGTAACCTCAATTATACCTATTCCGGTAGCGCGCTGCTAAGGGCTGTATGTTGTCTAACCGCCTATCGTTGGGCTAACGCCGCTTGCAAGGTGTTCGCGGTGCGAACCTCTTGGAGATCAATGCCAAGACTCACCAAGATCTGCGCTACGTCCGGCCTGATGCCGGCTAACGTTACCTGCGTTCCCATCAGCCGGGCAGAAGCGATGAGTTGCAGTAAGCCTTGCACAACCTGCGGATCAATCACCGGTACGCCGGTGATATCGAGCAGCAGATCGCGCGCGCCGGTCTGGGCAATCTGACCAAGTGCCTGTTGTTGCAGATCGGCGAGGCGCTCCGGATCGAGCGGGCCAATCAGCGGCATCACCAAGGTCGTATCGCGCACCGGTAGTACCGGCACGCTCAGCTCGCGGATGATCTGCCGCTGCTGCTCATTCTCGGCCAGCAAGCGGGCTTGTGCCGCCGCGCGCTGCTCGAGATCGCGCAACGTCGTTTCCAATGCTGCGGTACGCTCCGCGATTTCCATTTCCAACCCAGCATTGAGCGCTGTGAACCGGAAGGCGTTCCGGCGTGCCTCTTCGCGCAACCGGCGCGTTTCGCGCAACGCCTGCGCAATAATGCGCCCGCCGACGAAGGTCAAGAGTGTTGTGCCAAATAGCAACAGGATCGCGGCGCTTTGGAGCACGTGCTCAAAGGGGCTGGCAAACAGCGGAATGCCGGTAAGCCGCCATGCAATGAGCAAGCCAGCCAGATTGAATAGGAACGTTATCCACACCAATGCCGGCTTGAGCACGAGCCCAGCGATGATGATGGGCAAGGTTAGAAAGAAGGGCGAACTATACGAGGTGGCGTTATCGTTGGCAAAGCCAAACGTGGCAATCAGCGTGAGCAATGAAATAGTGACCACAAAGATGCCCCCGCTTACCGCTACGAACCCTCTTCGGGCAAGAATCGCTACCGCCGTGTAAACGACCAGCCCGATCAAATTGATCGCGATAAGCTCAAATGTGGTTTGCGGCGCGGCGATCAGCACTAACGGAATCGCGATGATCGCCATGGCATTGGCAAACAGCGCTAATACCACAATGATCCGCCCACGCCGGACAACATCTTCGTTGGCGTGCTGAATGTGCATCAACCATGGGAGCAACGATCTCATACTGTCTCCTTCGTGGGGAGAGAATGTGATACACCAACTGTATTGTACAGCGCCACTGAGTTGAAATAACTCTACACATTAGTACGCTGCTCCTATCTCTTGTCGTTGATGTATGCCCCTCCCTGTATCGCAACGACGGGACTCTTTCGCCCCTCGGAATCTGCGCCTCAGCAAGCTACAGTGAAATCAAGAAACGGCTTTGCCACTCACTCTCATTCTAGCCGAGCGAGGCCGCTATGCGTACTAACCTTCTTCTCAGCCTGCTGCTTTGCTTGGTCTTAGCGCCTATCTCTACTCTTCAGGCTGCTCCTAATACGGAACCTAACCTACCGCTGCCGGCTGATGATGTATTGCTTGCCCCAGCGCCGGCATCACTCGCGTTTGCCGTTGATGGTGAACAAGACCTGCGCTTGCCGAGCCAATACCTTGCTGGCCGGGTTGCAGTGCGCGTCGTGTTACCAGAAAGCACTGGCGAACTTGATCGTTCAAGTGAAGATTGGACTGAGACCCAGATCGAACAGGTTATGGTTGAAGTTCGTGCTGCGCTTGATTGGTGGCGTGAACGGTTGCCGGCGGCTCGGCTTGAGTTTGATGTAGTTGTGCAAGTTGTACCGACCCGTTACGAGCCGATCCGCTACGGCTTGGCGCAAGAGGGCCTTTGGATTGGTGACGTCTTGCGGGCGTTGGGTTACACTAGCAACAACTATTTTGAGCAAGCCTTCCAAGCGGCGTATGATTTGCGCGACCAGCGCGGCGCTGATTGGGCGACAACGATCTTTATCGTCAATAGTGCGCGTGATGATGGCTACTTGGCTGATGGCCGCTTCGCATATGCGTATCTCCATGGCCCCTTTAGCGTGATTACTTCTGACGGCGGCCCGTATACTACGCAGTGGCTGCGGGCAGTGATTGCCCACGAATTCGCCCATCTTTTTGGCGCGCTGGATCAGTACAGCGCCGCCGGAGTCAGGTGTGATCAGCGCAGCGGCTATTTGTTTACGCCAACAACCAACAGCATGTTCAACAACTGTGGTACGAACGAACCGAGCATCATGCGCGAACTGATTAACAGCTTTATCAACGGCGCCGTCGATTCCTCGGCGCGGGCGCAGCTTGGGTATCGCGATAGCGATGGCGATGGGATTATTGATGTGCTCGATACGATACCGTCGCTGACGCTTACTACCGTGTCGCAAGAACCGGGCCGGCGTCCGCTGGTTGAGCTGGTGGCGTGGGATGTGCCATATCCCTCGCCGGTGCAACCTGATGCAACCATTAATCCGATTACCGCGATCGAGTATCGTGTGGATCAGAGCGACTGGCAATTCGTTGCGCCAGTAGATGGCACGTACAATAGTGTTCGTGAGCTGGCGCAGATTGAGTTGCCACTCTACGATGGCGAGTATGTGGTTGAGTTTCGCGCGCTCAATCTGGCCGGCAATGCCTCTGCGATGATTACGCAAACGGTGACGGTCAGCGGGCTTGGCCCGGCGCCGGAATACCGCTTGCCTGAGCCGGCTTATCTCGATGGCCAGCGGCTGATTATTCACGCGCAAGCGCCAGTAGCGACCCAAGCGGTTGAAATCAGCGCGCGCCGTGACTTTGCCAATGCGCTGCGCCTGCCATACGCCCCTGAGATAGCGCTGCCGTTAGACAATGCGCCGTCACTTACCGCCAATACGGATGTTATGACCACGATGTATGTGCGCTTTATTGATAGCGCTGGCTTGCCGTCGCTGGCCTACGCCGTGCCAATTGAAACGCCGCCAGCGCAACACCACGTGCTGATCCCGCTCGTATCGCGGTAATCTGGATCCTATCAACGCTGATACGCAACCGCCGGCCAATCGCAAGGTTTGGCCGGCGCAAAATTTTGCAAAAAGTGTTACCGTTTTTGGTTGGACAAACCGGTATACTACGTTTGTCGATCCTGTTGTAGTTTGGAGAGGAATGCAGTATGCGTTATGCCCGCCATCTCAGCCTGTTACTGCTGGTTGGAGTGCTGCTGGCCGGCTGGCCTGTCGTGGCGCCAGTCGCACAATCGGCGAACCCATCGGTCTTTGGTGCGAATACCCATATCGCCGCTAGCTATCCCTTCCCCGACTCGCTGAACCGGCCCGCCGATGTGATTGCCCAGAGCGGTCTGGGCTGGGTGCGCGAGGAGTTTCAATGGGGCCGGATCGAACCGCGTCCCGGCCAATTTGATTGGACGTTCACCGATCGGGCGGTGAATGAATTGGTGCAACGCGGGGTCAATATCGTAGGCCTGCTCAACCCGGCGGTAGGGTGGGGCACGCCCGATCCGGCTGACGACAACATTCCGCCTGAGCAAGGCAGCTTCTACCCACCTGATCCGCAACTCTTTGCCAAGTTTGCCGCAACCGTCGTTAACCGATACAAAGATCGCGTGCGCTACTGGCAGGTGTGGAACGAACCGGACAACCCGGTATACTGGCGGCCAGCACCCAACCCGGCAGCGTATGCTGCGCTGTTGCGCGCGGTCTATCCTGCGATCAAAGGCGCTGATCCGGGGGCAACGGTGTTGGCAGCCGGCATTGTCTCGCCTGAACCAGCCGGATCATTCTTGCAAGCCATCGCCGATAACGGCGCGTGGAGCTCATTCGACATCATTGCGCTGCATCCCTATACCGATCCGCTCGGCCCGGAGGCTGGCTCGATTGATACGGTCGGGATCGGCGCGATTCAGACGTTAGCCGCCCGGCTCGGCCCCAAACCGATTTGGGTGACTGAGTTCGGCTGGGCCGACAGCCCGACCGATCGCACCGGCGAGCAGGCGTTTGATGTGGAAACGCAGGCGAACTATCTGATTCGGGCGATGGCGTTGTTGCGGCAGGCTGGCGTCGAGCGGATCATCATGTACCGCTTCAAAGACATGCAACTGCGCAACGGCGCGCCGTTTAACGCCTATGGCCTCTTGCGCTATGGCAGCGGGCAAGGCGATTACAGCCAATTCAAACCGGCGTTCAACGCCTTCCGCACGCTTAACCAGCAGGTAGGTGGACGACAACCGCTCGGTTTGCGCCGGTTGAGCGAGGCGCGGGTCGCGTTTGACTTTGAGCGAGCGATTGCGTGGCAAACCTTCCCTACCGGCAATGGCTCGATTGGGCAGAGCAGCGCACAGGTGCGTAGCGGCGGCGGTGCGGCTGAGGTGCGCTATCGCTTCACCACTGCCGGTAACGATTACGTCAGCTTCACGCCGCGCGAAACCATTACGTTCCCTGCCGGTACAACGCAAATCGGCCTCTGGGTCTATGGCGACGGCAGCAGCTTTGATCTCAAAGTGCAATTGCGCGATGCGCAAGGCGAAATCTTGCAATACCGGCTCGGCAAGATCGGCCCTCCCGGCTGGCAGCAACTGGTGGCGGCGGTAAATGGCCCGGTCGAACCGGGCAACCGGATTCGCTTTGTCGATGGCAAACTCGACGGCGAGATCACGTTGCAGGCGATCGTGATTGACGACGACCCCGACAGCCGTACTGGCGAAGGTGTGATCTATCTCGATGATCTGACCGGTTACAGCGGGCCGGAAGCTTACGCTGCCCGCTTTGCCGCCGATCGCGGCGTAGTCGAAGTCATCTGGGCAGTGGATGGCGGGCAGGTGCGCATCGCTAGCGCCGACGCCGAAGTAACGATTATTGACCGCGACGGCGGGCAACGCCGGCAAGCCGCACCGGGAGGCGTCGTCACGCTCGATGTTGGGCCACGCCCGATCTACCTCATCTACCAGCCGGGAGCGGCCCAGCCGCAGCCGCAACCCCCCTCGCCGCCGCAACCGCCGGTCAGTGGCGGTTTTGTTCCTCCCAACGGGGCATTCGCTGATGATGCGATGCGCAACGTCTGGCAGCGCACTGACCAACCGGTGGCCGGCGGCGCACCGGGGCTGC
>JAUQOZ010000346.1:32106-40446 GCA_030550625.1 Chloroflexota bacterium
AAGTAACGATCATTGACCGCGACGGCGGGCAACGCCGGCAAGCCGCACCGGGAGGCGTCGTCACGCTCGATGTTGGGCCACGCCCGATCTACCTCATCTACCAGCCGGGAGCGGCCCAGCCGCAGCCGCCGTCGCCACCGCAACCTCCGGTGAGCGGCGGCTTCGTGCCGGCCAATGGCGCTTTTGCCGACGATGCGATGCGCAACGTCTGGCAGCGCACCGACCAACCGGTGGCTGGCGGCGCGCCGGGTCTGCGCCCGCGCTCGTGGATCTGGGGGCCGCAACCGATTAGCGGCGCAATGCGTGAACCATACATGCAAAGCCCCGGCGGCAGCCGCTTGGTGCAATATTTTGACAAGAGCCGGATGGAGATCAACAACCCAGATGCACCACGCAACCAGTGGTACGTCACGAACGGTTTGCTCGTCGTCGAGATGTTGACCGGGCGGGTACAGCTTGGCGATGCCCAATTTGAAGATCGCGCGCCGGCTACCGAAGCAGTAGCCGGCGATCCGGCCAGCGTCAACCCCAACGCACCGACCTATGCTACGTTGCGCAACGTTGCCTTCCCGGTCAACCAAAACCGCGCACCCGATCAAACCGGGCAAGTTGTGACCGCCTTCCTCAACCGTGACGGCACGGTGGTTGATCGACCCGATCTGGCCCGCTACGACGTGCGGATTGGCGGTTACGAAGCGACGCTCGGCCACAACATCCCGCAAGTCTTCCTCGACTACTTCGCCCAACAGGGGGTCGTGTTCGAGAATGGCCGGTATGTGAACCGCCAGATCATCGACTGGCTCTTCGTGATGGGCTTGCCGATCAGCGAACCCTACTGGGCGCGAGTTAAGGTCGGCGGGGTTGAGAAAGATGTGCTGATGCAGGCCTTTGAACGGCGGGTGCTGACCTACACCCCCGACAACGATCCGAATTGGCGGGTCGAGATGGGCAATGTCGGGCAGCACTATGTGCGCTGGCGGTACGGCCCGTAGGGGCATAGCGACGCTATACCCGTAGGGGCATAGCGTCGCTATGTCCCTACGGATCCACATGGCGGGGCAATGTTACATCTTTGCCCCGCCATGCTATGGTATTCTGCGGTATAATTACTTGCGCCCTCTTGACAGGGGCGCAGGAATGAGGTATAGTTGTGCTTGAAAAGGTTGTAGATAAAACAATGCCTAGCACAACTATTGTCGTCAAGCGCAGGGGAGGGAAACATCCCCAAATGCCCTTTGGCTGGCTCCTTGCCTGACAACGGCGAGTAGCAACGCAGGCCTCCCATTCATACGTGTTCTCCTTCTCGGCTGCGCGTGATGCGTTCCTGTTGAATGCGCAGAAAGGAGGTGGATCGCATTCAATTGCCGCATACCGCTCAGTTACCGCTGGATTTGTTCGCCCGTTATCACAAATTTTCCTGCAACGTACTGTCGTCGTCGTAGACACAGTTAAGGAGTACAACCGTGAATGCAATGAAGCGTGCCTTGATCGTTATGTTCCTTGCCGCGGCCATGATGCTGGCGGCGTGTGGCGGTGGCCAGACCGTGCAGCCGACTGCGGCTCCGACCACTGCTCCGGCCGAGCAACCGACTGCGGCTCCGGCTGAGCAACCCACTACTGCGCCTTCCGGCCAGCAAGTGACCATCCGCATCTGGCACCAGTGGGATGGCGCGTACCTCACCGCAATTGAGCAGGCGTTCCGCGACTACGAGGCTTCACATCCGAATGTAAAGATTGACCTCTCGAAGCCCGAAGACGTGAGCAACGCGCTCAACGTGGCTATCCCGGCTGGTGAAGGCCCCGATATCATCGGGTGGGCCAATGACCAGATTGGTCAGCAGGCGCTGGTGGGCAACATCGTCGCCCTCAATGATTACGGCATCACCGAAGACTTCCTGCGCAGCACCTACGAGCCGGCGGCGGTCAACGGTGTGATCTGGCAGGGCAAGATCTGGGCGCTGCCGGAGACGCAGGAAGGTATTGCGCTGATCTACAACAAGAAGGTGATCGGCGATATGAATCTGCCGGGTAGCCTCGATGAGCTGTTGCAGATGGCGAAGGACTTCCGCGCAGCCAATCCTGACAAGACGTATGTCTGCAATCAGGGCTTTGGCGGCAGCGATGCCTATCACGTTGCACCGATCTACTTCGGCTATGGCGTGCCGAGCTACGTTGACGATGAAGGCAATGTCTACGTCAACACCCCCGAAATGATTAAGGGTGGCGAGTGGTTGGCTGAAATGAGCAAGGTCTCGTTCAGTGAGCAGAGCTATGACATCTGCAAGGCGGCGCTGGCCGAGGGCAAGGCGGCGATGTGGTGGACCGGCCCGTGGGCGATTGCCGGTATCGAGCAGGATGGCGTTGATTACGGCATTCTGCCGCTAGGCAAGCCGTTCGTCGGCATCAAGACCCTCATGCTGACCCGCAATGCGGTTGAGCGCGGCAACGCCGAGGTGGCGCTTGACATCATGAAGTACTTCACCAGCGCCGAGGTGCAGGCCAAGCTGGCGCTGACCAACAAGACGGTGCCGGCGGCGACCGCGGCTTTGCAGAATCCAGAAGTGGCGGCGTTGCCGACGCTGGCTGGCTTTGGCGCGGCGTTGAATGCCGGCGTGCCGATGGCGAATACCCCGTTTGCCTCGGCCCAGTGGGGTCCGGTGGGTGACGCGAGCGTGGCTATCTGGACGGGCACGCAGTCGCCGGCTGACGCGCTGGCTGCGGCAGCGCAGGCGATCGAAGCTGCGATTATGCAGATGAAGTAAGTGGCGGCGCGGGGCAAGAATTTCTTTCTTGCCCCGCAGTATTGTCAATGGTGATGATCAATTTGAGCCGGACCTTGCTGTCCGGCTCACTAACTACCGCCGCGCCGGTCGGGCGCCCGGCAGCCGCTCAATGGCCTTCCGGTTGCTTCCAGTGAGGTAACGCACATGGTGTCGTGGTCTAATCGCCGCAAGGCGCTCACCGTTTTCGCTCACCGTTTTGCTCTTCACCGGGCCTACCATTATCGGCATTCTGCTGTTTAATATCTATCCTATTCTGCTCAGCGTCTATACCTCGTTTACCAATCGCAATCGTTTCCGCCCCAATCCCGATTGCGAAATCTTCCTCACCGGTTTGCTTGATCCGTTGTGTTGGCCGCAGTTTCGCACCAGCGCGCCAGTGGGTCTGGGGCAGCCATACCGCTTGCAAGACCCCATCTACGCTAATTACGCGAACTTGATTGGCAACCTCTTCACGCCCGAAGCGCTCGGCGCGATGGCGGCGATTGCCCTCTGCTTCGTACCGTTGATTGCCGCATCATTTGTTAATCGTCGCCTCAACCAGATGCTGGAACCGCCGATTTCGCCGCGTCTCGTCTGGCTAGGGGCGTTGGTGTTGGGTTTTATTCTTGCCACCGTCGTCAATGTAGCGCAGGCGTATGATACCCTGATGCGCACCGGCGATTTCGTGGTAGTGGTCTTCCGCACCCTGCTCTTCGTCATAGCGCGCGTGCCGTTTAGCTTTTTGCTTGGCCTCACCTTTGCGCTGATCTTGAATAGTGATAATCTCCCCGGACGCACCCTCTTCCGGGTATTGTTATTTGTGCCGTGGGCAGCCTCATCGCTGGCGATTTTGATGGCCTTGATCTGGCAGTTCTTCTTTCGCGAGCAAGGCACGATCAATCAGGTGCTGGCGCTCTTTGGCTTCCCCGGCTTCGCGTGGCTGCGCGATCCGGTCAGCGCGTTCTTGATTGTTGTGCTGGTCGATACGTGGTTCTCGTACCCCTTCTTTATGATTGTGATCCTTGGCGCGTTGCAATCGGTGCCTCGTGATGTTTATGAAGCGGCTGAACTTGATGGCGCATCGTGGTGGCAGCAATTAACGCGCATTACCTTGCCGTTGATCCGGCCAGCAGTATTGCCGGCCACGGTGCTGACCTCGATCACCGCGTTCCAGATGTTTGGCACGGTGTGGGCCATCACGCAGGGCGGCCCAATTAGCGAGGTTGGCCGGCCCGGCGCGACTGAGTTTGTGATTGTCTACGCTTATAAGCAAATCTTCCAAACCCAGAATTACGGGAATGCAACCGCCTTTGCCGTCATTCTCTTCATCTTCCTTTTCACCGCGACGCTCTACAGCCTGCGGCTGACGCGCATCACGAAAGGGGCTTACGAGTCATGATCCGCAAACCTACTCGACCAGTCCTAATCTTGCAGTACACCATCCTCATTCTTGGGGTATTGTTTGCCGTCTATCCGCTGTGGTTTGCTTTTCTGGCTTCGGGCCGCACCGGCGACCGGCTGTATACGCTCAACCTGCTTGGGATGTTTATCCCTACCGAGTGGACGTTCGAGAATTATCGGGCGATGATCTTTGACCGCCCGCTACTGACGTGGTTGCGCAATAGCTTGTATGTGGCGGGGGTGACAACGGTCGCCTCGCTGGTGATTACCACCTCGGCAGCGTTTGCGTTTTCGCGGTTTAAGTTTTATGGCCGCGAGTTTGCCCTCATCCTCCTGCTGGCCATTCAAACCTTCCCCGGCGTGTTGAGTCTGGTGGCGGTGGCGCAGTTGCTGACGGCGCTCGGCTTGTACGGCAAGCACGAAGGTCTGATCCTTGCTTACACAACTGGCACGCTGGTTTTTAGTACGTGGAATATGAAGGGCTATTTCGATACGATCCCCATCGAGCTGGAAGAAGCCGCAATGATTGATGGCTGCGGGCCGATCCAGTCATTTATCTTGATCGCATTGCCGCTGGCGCGTCCGGCTTTGGCGGTTACGGCCCTGCTTGGCTTTCTGGCTGGTTGGGGTGATTTTATCTTTGCCTCAGTGTTGGTGCCGGCTCCCGACAGCATGAAGTTAGTGGTGCCCGGTCTCTTTAGCTTGGCCAACAGCCAGAGCGTGCCGTGGGGCAACTTTGCCGCCGGCGGGTTGTTGATTATTCTGCCGACGATCATCGTCTTCTTGATGCTTCAGCGCTTCCTCGTGTCAGGGTTGACGGTTGGCGGTGTTAAGGGGTAAGCAATCGTGAACGCTCCTGCGTCGCGCGGCTGGCTGATCAGCGTGATTGCGCTGGCCGCGCTGCTGCGCTTGTGGGCCGCGTTAACGCTGCCGCCCGATTTTGATGAGCCGGTGTATGTGGGGGCGGCGCTTGATTATGCGCGCCTGATCCGGCAGGGCGATTGGGTGGGAGTGATCGATTACCCCGGCAATCGCCAGCATCCGGCGCTCGCCAAGCTGGTCTATGCTGGTGGCGCACTGCTGTTGGGCGAGAGCGCCAACCAAACGACTGTGCTCTTGGCGGCGCGATTGATGTCGGCGCTGTTCGGCACACTCGCAGTTGCGTTGTTGGCGTTCAGCGCCGGGCCGCTGGCCGCCGGCTTGCTGGCTGTCCACACCCTGACGATCAAATACACCGCGCAGGCGTATCTTGAAGCCTTGCCGCTGGCGCTCGCGGTGGCGGCCATCGGCGCATGGCAACGTGCCGGCCAGCCGGCTACCCACCACCGGCGGAGGTGGTTATGGATCGGCGCGATCGCATGGGGCTTGGCGACGGCAGCCAAGATGAGCTATGCAATCGTTGCTCTGCCGGCAATGGTCGTGCTTGCGCTGGCTGCGTTGCGTGCCGAGGCAACGGCGCAGCCGCCAGCGCGCACGGGGTGGGTATGGTATACGCGGGGGCTGGCTGGCTTGGCCGGCCTTGCGCTACTGGCCTTCGCGCTCGCTAACCCAACGATCTGGCGCGAGCCGGTGACGCGCCTTGGCGCTATGGCCGGTTTCTGGACGGCCTACACCCACGGGAGCGAGGTGCAGGCCGCTGGTTATCCGTGGTACCAGCCGTTGATCTGGATCGCGACGGCGCCGGCGGTCGCATGGCACCCCGAAGTCTTCTTCTTCCCCGGCCCTGATCCTTGGCTGACCCTGCTGGCTTTGATCGGTTTGCCCGCCGCGTGGCGCGATCCGCAACGCCGCTATCTTGCCGTCTGGTTTGTCAGCGGGTTGCTGATCTTGCTCTGGTGGCCGGTTAAATGGCCGCAGTATGCGCTCACGCTAGTCATTCCCATCGCGCTGTTGGCGGCGCCGGTCTTGGGCCGGATCGTTACATGGCTGCGCGATCTCAATGAGTATTGGGGTTGGAGCGAGATCATGTTTCTGCGCCCGCCCCGCTATGCGTGGATCGCGCTGGCGCTGTTGGTTGGATTTATCGCTGCCGTCTACGGCACCGCATTAGTGATGGTTACGCTTGGCAGTATTGGCTGGAACACGATCACGCCGAACGCTAGCGGGTTGCCGCCGGGAGCGATATACGCGATTCAACCGTTGCGCGATGGGCGAGTGGCGATAGGTAGTGAGACCGGGTTGGTGATCTGGCAAGCGCCGGCAGTGAGCGAAGATCCACCGCTTTGGAAACACCTGCCACTAGGGCGAGTCTATGCGTTGGCCGAGACCGAATCCGGCTTGTGGGCCGCAAGTAATCGTGGCTTGGCATTAGTAGCTGCTGATGGGAGCTGGGAGTGGCAGACGCCAACGCTCGGCGGCCAGCGCGATCTGTTTGTCCGCGCGATCGTCGCTGGCCCAGACGGCACACTCTGGCTCGGCACGAGCGCCGGCGGCGCAGTGCGTCACCCTAATGGCCGCTGGCAGCCGTTGCCGCAAGCGGCGCGCGGCGGTTTGGTGCTCGCGATTGGGCTTGATCCCGCCGGCACCGTGTGGTTTGGCGGGCTTGGCGTCGTCAGCCGCTACACACCGGCCACCGGCGTCTGGCAGCACTTTGACCGCGCCGATGGCTTTGGCGGGGCCGGTGTCTCGGCCATTCTGGTTGACCACAACGGCATCGTGTGGGTAGCGACGCTGGGTGAAGGTCTGGCGCGGTGGGATGGTACGCGCTGGGAGTGGTTGACCACCGCTAACCGGCAGTTGCCGGCACAGACGATCACGACCTTGCTCGAGCCGGCTCCCGGCGAACTATGGGTCGGCGCGGCCCGTCCGCTTACCACCGGCGGTTTTCTGCTCCGTTACGATGGTCACACGTGGCGCAACTTTCTACCGCGCGACTCTGGTTTTACCGGCGCTGAACCGCTGGCGCTGGCAGTTGATCAGCGGCGCGTGCTCTGGATCGGCACCCGCGCTGATGGGGTGATCACATACCAGTTAGGGCGGTAACATCGCAGTGAATACAAGGGAATAGGTTTATGCCTCTTACTCGCCATACGAACATCACCAGCCGCTATGTTCCATCACGCCCCGTTGATGTCTGGCTGCCGGCAGCGATTGGCGATCAACGCCTGCCGGTTATCTACATGCACGATGGCCAAAACCTGTTTGATCCCGCCCTCCGGGCCGACGGCGAGGTTTGGGCGGTTGATCGGGCGATTGAACGGCTGCGCGCCGAGCAAGGCTGGCCCGGCGCGATTGTGGTTGGGATTTGGTGTACCGATCAACGTTGGCGCGAGTATGCACCGCAACAACCGTTTGCGGCCCTCCGCCAGACCCGCGGTTGGGAAGGCATTATCGAGCGAATGGGCGGCGAGCCGGTGTCGGATGCGTATCTGGCCTATCTGGTTGAAGAGGTCAAGCCGTTTATTGATGCTCACTATCCTACCTTGCCCGATCAAGCGAACACGTTCATCATGGGATCGAGCATGGGCGGGTTGATCTCGCTCTATGGTCTCTGCCGCTATCCAGAAGTCTTTCACGGTGCGGGGTGTCTCTCGACCCACTGGCCGGCAGGCGGCACTATCTTGGTGGATGAATTGGCGGCGCTCTTGCCGCCGCCGGGCCGCCACCGCTTCTACTTCGATTACGGCACGGTTGGCCTTGACGCCGAATATGAGCCGTTCCAGCAGCGGATGGACGAATGGATGCGGCGGGCCGGTTATCAGCACGGTCACGATTGGCTCACGCGCAAATTTCCCGGCGCGGCTCACAACGAGGCGGCATGGCGGGCGCGGGTGACGGAGGTGATCGCGTTTGTGGCGTTGGGAGAGGTACATAGCGGTACACTATGACAGCTACATCTGTCATTGCGAGGGCGCGGAGCGCCCGAAGCAATCTCCTGCTTCAGCGGAAGGAATGGCTGAGCGGGTTGCCGCCGTACTCGCGGGGGATTGCTTCGCCGCGCGAGGGCAGAGCCGCACTCTGACCCTACCGCGCGGCTCGCAATGACAGGCGGGGAGCGGGCAGCGGATTGGTGGTCCGACCTATTCCTGCCGCTCAAACAGCGGCATCTGCTCGAGCGGCGCCGGCACGTCGGTCAACTGAGCCGGCCCCTGATGGATCGCACCGCTCCAGTAATCGCGCCAGACGCCTGCCGGTAGATAGACATCGCGTTGGCGCTGGCCCGGCTGCATCACCGGCG
>JAUQOZ010000048.1 GCA_030550625.1 Chloroflexota bacterium
TTCCGCAGCCTTGAAGGTGTGCATAAGCATCCAAAGGAGGAGCGTCCATGTCCATTCTCGGTCGTATCAAGGATCTGATCAGCGCCAACATCAACGCAATGCTGGATAAGGCAGAGGATCCGGAGAAGATGGCGAACGAGTACCTGCGCCAACTGACCAACGAGCTGTACGAGGCCCGCACCGGCGTCGCTCAAGCCATGGCCGACGAAACCCGGCTTGAACAGCGCCGGATCGCCGCTGAGGGTGAGGCCGAGCAGTGGCAGATCAAGGCTGAGCGGGCGTTGCGCGCTGGCGATGAGGCATTGGCCAAAGCAGCGTTGGCTCGCAAGGTGCAGGCCCAGAAGCTAGCCGAGCAGTACCGCGCCCAAGAGAAGGCGCAAGAAGAGCAGGTGGAAGCGTTACAGCAGGCCCTGATCGATCTCGAAACCCGGATCGCCGAGGTAAAGGCGCGCAAAGAGCTGATCATCGCCAAGAAGAACCGTGCCCGGACCCAAGAGGCGCTCCAGCGCACCGCTGCGTCGATCGGTCGCGTCAGCGCACTCGATAAGCTCGATCAACTGGAAGAGAAGGTCGATGACCGGCTGGCCCGCGCTGAGGCGATGGCCAAGCTCGAAGGCGACTCGCTAGAGGCCCGGTTCCGCAATCTCGAGAAGGAGACCGAGGTTGAGAGCGAACTGGCCGAACTGAAGCGCAAGCTGGGATTGAGCTGATCGGATAGCGAGGGGCGGGTGTCAAACCCGCCCCTACACCTGCCCCTACACCGCCGGCTCGTAGCAAGCGCGGCAGCGTGCCTCGTACATATCAAGACCACCCACCACAATCGTCGGCGCATTGGCTGGCGCTGGTTTGCCGTCGATCAAACGCTGCGAGCGCGTCGCATACGCACCGCACTTGACGCAAATCGCGTACAGTTTATCAACTTGCTCGGCCATGGCCAGCAAGTGCATCATCGCCGGAAACGGCTCGGCGCGGTAATTGAGATCGAGGCCGGCCACAATCACCCGCACGCCACGGTCGGCGAGCCATTGGCAGCCGCGCACCATCTCGGCCGGATCGTCATCAAACAGATGCAATTCATCAATCGCCACCACTTGCGCATCTTGGGCATGGGCCAAAATCTCGCGCATCGTCGCTACTGTAATCGCCTCTAGCCGGCTGCCGCTATGGCTGGCTACCTGCCCCTCGGCATAGCGCGTATCCATCCGCGGCGTAAAGATCCGGTACGATTGGCGGGCAATCCGCACCTGCCGCATCCGCCGGATCAGCTCTTCGGTTTTGCCACTGTACATGCAGCCGCAAATAACCTCGATGCGGCCGCCATCGCTCGGACGGGTCATTCTTCCTCCTGAAGTGGTAATATGCTAGGCTAAGTAGGGTAAACTGTACATACACCATCGGTAAGGGGAATCATCATTCACCCTTCCCGTCTCGCTCTTGCGGTCGCCTTTCCCGGCTACCGTTAACTTGCGGAGTATACCATATATGTCACGCCAGACCGAAGACGAACGCCTGCTGCGCACTGATCCCTATCGGGAACCCCATGATTTTACCCATACCGACACGTGGCGCGTGTTGCGGATTATGGGTGAATTTGTGGAAGGATTCGAGAACATGGCCGGGCTTGGCCCCGCCGTCTCGATCTTTGGTTCGGCCCGTATTCCACCAACCTCTCCCATTTATCTGGCCGCGAGTGAAACGGCCCGCTTACTCGCGCAGGCCGGCTTTACCATCATTACCGGCGGCGGCCCCGGCCTGATGGAAGCGGCGAACAAAGGCGCCCGCGCCGGCGGCGGGCGTTCAGTTGGCTGCACGATTGAATTGCCGTTTGAAGCGGGCGCGAATCCCTTCGTTGATCTTGAAGTGCGGTTTCGCTACTTCTTCATCCGCAAAATCATGTTCGTCAAATATGCCCATGCCTTTGTCATCTTTCCCGGCGGCTTTGGCACGCTTGATGAACTGTTTGAGGCTTTAACATTGATCCAAACGGGCAAAATCCACGATTTCCCAATTGTGCTGTACGGTTCAGAGTTTTGGCAAGGCATGATCGATTGGGCGCGCCATACGTTGCTCGCCAACGGCACGATTGCGCAATCCGATCTCGACCGTTTGCAGGTGCGCGACGATCCGCAACAGATCTGTGACCTGATTGTCCAAGCTCATCAACACCGGCAGAAAGGCGGCGATCCGTGGACGCGCTAACGTGGCTGGCGGATGATGAATTGTGTGCGTTGCTGCGCCGCTATTATCAAGGTGACGCGGGCCTGTGGCCCGAAATTTTGGCCCGCGTCGAACAAGAATTGCGTATGCGCCAATTGCCGCCCCTCCCGCGCCACGTGCGGTTCCGGCGCATCGGCGATGGCTATGTGGTGGTCGTGACACCGGCGGGGGCATAGGCAACACCGCGGGCGCCTTACGTTGCCGCCGGATAACCGCCGCGTTCGAGGTATTGCCGGCGGTAATATTCCATGTACTCGCCGGATTTGATCGGTCGCCACCACGCCTCGTTCTCGACAAACCAACGCACGGTCTTTTCCAACGCTTCATCAAAAGTATGGCGCGAACGCCACCCCAATGCGCGCAGTTTCGAGCAATCGAGCGCGTAGCGCCGATCATGGCCGGCCCGGTCGGCGACGTGCTGGATCAGACTGTGCGGCTTGCCAAGAATATCGAGAATCTTGCGCGCCATCTCGATATTCGGTGTCTCGACTTCGGTGCCGACGTTATACACCTCGCCGATTTGGCCTTTGTGCAACACCACGTCAATCGCTTCGCAGTGATCGAGCACGTATTGGTAATCGCGCACCTGCAAGCCATCACCGTAGATCGGCAGGGGCAGATTGTCGATCGCATTGGTGGTAAAGAGCGGCACCGCTTTTTCAGGATAGTGGTAGGGGCCGATGTTATTCGAGCCGCGGGTGGTGGTCACCGGCACGCCATAGGTGATGTAATACGCATAGACCAGATGCTCGGCCCCAGCCTTGCTGGCCGAATAGGGGCTGCGCGGTTCGAGCGGATCACCCTCGCGCGAGCGGTGCGGCGCCGGGATCGCGCCGTACACCTCGTCGGTGCTGATCTGGTGAAAGCGTTCGAGTTTCAGTTCGCGCGCCACCTCGAGCAACGTCCACGTGCCGTTGACATTAGTGCGCACGACTGCATCAGGCGCCATAATCGAGCGATCAACGTGGGTCTCGGCGGCAAAATTGATGATGGTATCAATATCGTAGGCGCGCACCGCTTCACGCACCGCATCAATATCGCAAATATCACCGCGCACAAACGCAAAGCGCGGATCGTTGGCAACCGGCGCCAGATTAGCCAAATTGCCGGCGTAGGTCAGTTTGTCGTAGACGACGATGCGATAATCGGCATACTTGCCCAGCATATAGTGAACGAAGTTGCTGCCGATAAAACCGGCCCCGCCGGTCACGAGCAGATTTCTCATAGAAGAGCCAATCCCTTTCACTGCATCACGTTCGCGCAACCAACGATAGCATCTTGTTGCAATGACCTTCTTGATACAAATGCCAAAGGTCTGCGCCAACCAGCTTGTGCCATCGCTTGGCGGCAATCATATCCGCTTGCGGACGACGTTACAGACAATAGCACATGAGAATAAACAGGCAACCGTTGTTGCCAGCCACAAAGATTACGCTTCTGTAAAGATGCGGTTTTTGGCCCGCGATTCGGCTGCCATACGCTCTTTGTAGGCTTGCACTTGTGCCAACAACGCCGGATCGGCGCTGGCCAGAATCTGCACGGCGAGCAAACCAGCGTTGCGACCATTACCAATCGCAACCGTGGCAACCGGCACCCCTGCCGGCATCTGCACAATCGAGAGCAGCGAGTCGAGGCCGTTGAGCGCTTTGCTCGGCACCGGCACACCGATCACCGGCAACGGCGAATGGGCGGCAATCATGCCGGGCAAGTGGGCCGCACCGCCGGCCCCGGCAATGATCACCCTGATACCGCGCTGGTGCGCAGTGATGCCGTATTCAGCCATATCGAGCGGGGTGCGGTGCGCTGAGACAACCCGTGCTTCGTAGGGAATGCCAAACTCGCGACAAACATCGATTGCGCCTTGCATAGTTGGCAAGTCGCTGTCACTGCCCATAATGATACCCACGAGAGGATGATCGGACATAGCGCTTCCTCGTCTCGATGAATCACGATGGCATCGCCACTAGCGCGGCGGCGCGGCGAGCAATCGTTTCGGCTTCAGCCAAGGTATTCGCCAACGCGGTAATATGGCCCATCTTGCGCCCGATCCGCTCTTCGCGCTTGCCGTAAAAGTGCATGTGCGCGCCGGGCACCGCCAGCGCCTCAATGATTGCACTGGCGTTGATAGGGCCGTTGCGCTGGCCGAGTAGATTGACCATCACCGCTGCTGGCGCGCGCATCGCGGTCGGGCCAAGCGGCCACCCTAACACAGCCCGCAGATGCTGCTCAAACTGCGAGGTGACGCAGGCTTCAATCGTGTAGTGGCCGGAATTGTGCGGGCGGGGGGCCAACTCGTTGATCAGCACCCGGCCATCGGCCAGCGCAAACAACTCGACGCCAAAAATCCCCACCCCCTCGACCGCCTCAATCGCGGCTACCGCCAGTTCAGTTGCCAACGCGGCCATCGCCGGTTCAACCGGCGCCGGCGCGTAGACCACATGGCAGATATGATTCTGCTGCACCGTTTCGACCACCGGGTATACCGCCGTCGCGCCATCGCGCCGGCGCGCAACCATCACCGCCAATTCGCGGCTAAACGGCACCCATGCCTCAACTAGCAACGGGCTGCCGCCGCGAGTGAGCCGTTCCCACGCCGGCACAACATCAACCGGGCCGCGCAGGGTGGCATTACCGTAGCCATCATAGCCATTGCGGCGCGCTTTGAGCACCAACGGCCAGCCGAACTCTTGGGCAACCGCTAAGACCTCATCTGGCGCAGCGACTGGCCGGAACGGCGGCACCGCCAGCCCCGCCGCCGCCAACCGCTCTTTTTGCCACAACTTATCTTGCACCACGGCAACCGTCGCCGGTGCGGGCCAAACCGGCGCACCCAAGGCCACGACCCGCTCGAGCAAGCCGGCATCGATAAACTCATTTTCTAGCGTCACCAGATCGCACTGGCGGGCAAACCCAGCTAGCACCGCTTCATCTTCCCACGGCCCCACCACCGCATGCTGGGTATAGCGCGCCGCCGGGCTATCCGGCGTCCGCTCGCAGATCACCACTTCAACACCGAGGCTGATGGCCGCTTGCACTAACATTTGGGCTAATTGGCCGCCGCCGAAAATCCCTACCCGCATAGCGCTTCTCACCACGAACTGATTAACCACGCTGGGTATAGTACCGTTAGAGGACTAGATGCGCAAGCGTATGATTAGCCCGCACAGGTCTATCGCTCTGCGCTACCGGCCCGTTCCATCGTTTAAGGGCAGACAGAATGTATGAGCAAAGAGTGATTAATGGCGGTGAGATGCACTGGTGTAACCTCACCCCCGGCCCCTCTCCCACTGGCGCGGGTTCAAGGGCGGACAGAACGTATGAGCATAGCTGTGGTTGATGGCGTTGCGGTGAGCTAGTTTGCCCTCACCCCCGGCCCCTCTCCCACTAGCGCGGGAGAGGGGAGCGCAGCGCCAAGCGTTGCGGCATCGTACAGCAATCAACGGTTGTACTCGACCACATTTCTGTCCGCCCCTCAACCCACTGGCGCGGGAGAGGGGAGCAGGTCTACGCTTTGAGGCATTGCACATCAAATATGCTGTCCACCTCTCAACATTTCAAAGCACGGGATAAGCAACCCGCCACCCGCACAACATGCACCCCATCATCCGGCCTGCGCGAGCCGGGCAAAAACTTCCGCTATAATACAACTGGTGACAACAACCTTCGCAAGGAGTATGGCCGTATGTCGATGTCTTCGCGCAGCAATCGCCGCCGTTCCAATCAACGCTCAAGCCCGGTGCGCCGCCCGGTGGCCCGGACGGTCGAACCGCCTGACTACAGCCGCGAATATGCCTACGTCCGCCAAGATCTGATCTGGATCACAATCTGGGGCGGGTTGCTCACGATTGGGATGATCGCGGCTTCGTTCGTATTGTAACAAGGCAGATGACCGCCGCAGAGCAGGCCAACGGCATCAGGCCGCGCTTTGCGGCGATACGTTATACGGCACCAACGATGACAAGCGCCGAAAACCGGTTGCGCAGCAAAGCCGCCCGGTTGCGCAGCCTTGAACATAAGCTGTACAACGCGCCACCCAACGGCTACAGCGTGATCGAACTCGCCAAACTGTGCGGCGTCAACCGGCGCACGATCTACCGCGATCTCGATACGCTGAGCGAAGCGGGGGTACCCATTTGGGAGCACCACGGCAAATACGGCCTCGACCGCAGCAAGTATCTCGCCACCATCCGGCTGAACCTCAACGAAGCGATCGCGCTCTTTTTCGCCGCACGCTTGCTCAGCCACCACAGCGACGAACACAATCCGCACATCGTTTCAGCGCTCGGCCAGCTCGCTGCGGGTCTGCCCGACCACACAATCGCCGGCCACATTGCCCGCTTGGCCGAGATTGTGCGCCAGCGCCCGCCGAATCCGCATTACGTCACCATCCTCGAACTCCTCACCCGCGGGTGGGCCGACCGGCGCATGGTGCGCATCCGCTACCGCGCCCCCAATCGTCCGCTCACCGAACGCGATATTGCCCCCTACTTTCTCGAAGTGGTGCGCACAACGCCGGGCGTGTACGTGATCGGCTACGACCGGCTGCGTGATGACTTGCGCACCTTCAAAGTGGAACGGATCGAGCATGCCGAGCTGCTCGACGAGCAATTCAGCATTCCAACTGACTTTGACCCGTATGCCCACTTGGCGCGATCGTGGGAATTGATGAACGAAGCTGAAGTGACGATTCACTTGCGCTTCAGCCCGCAAGCTGCGCCGCGCATTCGCGAGAATCGCTGGCATCATAGCCAACGGCTGATCGACAACGTCGATGGCAGTTGCGACTTATACCTGACAATCGCCGGCATTCGCGAAATCTTAGGTTGGGTGTTGAGTTGGGGAACGGAGGTAGAGGTCATCGAGCCGGAGGAACTACGGGCCGAGGTCATCAACCATGCCCGCCGCATCTTAGAGAAGTACAAATAGGAAAGGGCGACGCGCGCGTCGCCCCACCTATTTCCGGGAAACCAGCGGCTATTCTGCCTCTTCGCCGTAAATCTCTTTGAGCAGGCTCTTCTTCTTTTCGGGCTGGCGGCCAGCGCGGCGCGCTTCACGCTCGGTCTGCCGCTCTTGGGCGACATTCAACCGGCGCATAAAGCGATCAACTTGGCCAGCGGTATCGACGATGCGCTGTTCACCGGTATAAAACGGATGGCAGTTGGCGCAAATTTCCACCCGCAGATTCGGGCGCGTCGAACCGATCTTCCACACCGTCCCGCAAGTCGTGCAGACGATGCCATCGGTATAGTACTTGGGATGAATACCCTGTTTCACCGTCGTATCCTCTCTAATTGGCAGCGGCTTCGGCAGACGCAACTGGAATCACGCTGACCATCTTCTGGGTGCGCGAATAGTGGCCGAACTGCACCACGCCATCAACGAGGGCGTAGAGCGTCCAGTCGCGGCCAACGCCGACATTCTCACCCGGCTTGATTTTGGTGCCGCACTGGCGCACGATAATATTGCCGGCGCGCACGCGCTCGCCGCCGAAGCGCTTGACGCCGCGCATTTTCGGATTGCTGTCGCGCCCGTTGCGCGAGCTGCCTACACCTTTTTTGTGTGCCATTGTTCAAGCTCCTCTAGGCGACGATCTCGCTAATGCGAATTTGGGTATAGCGCTGGCGATGGCCGGTGCGACGGCGGTAGCGCGTCTTGTTGCGGTAGCGGAACACAACGATCTTGTCGCCCTTCTGCTCACCCAACACTTCTGCCCGCACCACAGCGCCCTCGACCAGCGGCGAGCCGACCTTTACCTGCTCCGCGTCGCCCACCAACAGCACTTCACCCAGCTCGATCTGGCTGCCCGGCTCGGCGCTGATCAGGTCGATGGTCAGGACTTGGCCCGGCTCGACACGGTATTGCATGCCACGGTCACGAATAATCGCATACACGGTCTTCTTCTCCTTGGGGCGACGCACGCACTGCGTCGAGACAACATGAAAACAGAGCGGTTGCACCGCCCTTTGCCTTGCGTAGTATAGCAAAGGGTTGGCGTAGTGTCAAACGCCATTCGCTACTCGCTGCGCGCAATCCGGGCCATGTCCTCGCACGCGCGCAAGGCGGCGATCCGCGCCCAACCGAGCGAGGCATTAGCGCCAATCGCCAGCAACAAGATCAGGTCATCAACTGACGCCATAATGATGTTTTGATCTTGGCCCTCGTGAATAACTAAATGGCCGGGACGCTGCTGGCCCAAATGGCGGCCAATCTCGGCCAGCGCCAGCGTGTTGCCAGCAGCCAGCGCCGCCACGACCGTGACGTTAATATCGCGCCGCCGGCTCCAATGGCTGAGCACCAACCCGCTCATATCGGCCAAAATCGCGCACTGCACATCGGGCGCTAGCGCCAAATCCTTCAATGCCTGCCGCATGCGTTCAAGCTGGGCCTCCGAATAACTACGCCCGCTCCGGCCGGGCTGGTTGGGCGTTAGCCGCATTGCTACCGCCGAGTTCACCGCTGGCGGCGACTGGCGAGCGCGCAGGGCGGCCAGCCGCTGGCTAAACCGGCTGCCGCTGGCCGGTTCGGCTGGTTGCGCTTCAGGACGGCTTGTCCCCACTGGCTTGATCGGATCGAGCAAGGTGGTCGCCGCTAACCGCAATTGTTCGGCAGTGGCCGGCTTGGTTAACACATAGTCGATCTGCAATTCGGCTTTGAGTTGCGGCGACAAGTCGTCGGGGCTAATCGTAAACACCACCACTGCTGTGCCCGGATCGAGCTGGCGCACCCGCTGGATCAACTCGATCCCATTCATCCCCG
>JAUQOZ010000130.1 GCA_030550625.1 Chloroflexota bacterium
CCATGGCTGGCGCGGCAGGCAGCAGCGCCCCTCGCCCGCTTTCCGGCTGTCATGGCGAGGGAGCGGCAGCCCCCAGCCGCGCTGGGTGGCGCCCGACCGAAGCAATCTCCCGCTCTAGCGGTACCAAGCTGGGATACTCTGACGCAGCCTGCGGTGCGCTGTGGGTTGCCCCACCCCTGCCTCTCCCCCGCTGGGGGAGGGGGTACCGCAGAGGGCGCGGAGGACGCCGAGGGGGAGTCGCTCGGTGGCGGCACAGCCATGGCTCGCGCGGAAGGCAGCAGCATCCCTCGCCCGCGCAAGCGGGAGAGGGGATGGGGTGAGGGTCTTCAAAACCTCTTTGCGTTTGAAACCTCTGCGCCTTTGCGCGCTTTGCGGCTCGCGTATAGCCCTCACCGCTCACGGTATGGCAGGCAAAAAACTGCCCCCTCTCTCACTGGATGAGAGAGGGGGCTAGGGGTGAGGGTAAGCGGTCATCACTTCTTATCAATCGCGCCATTGACAACGCCCATCATCACCTTACCCAGCTCGGCCTGCGCCTCGATCACGCGCTGCATCGCCTCTTGCCAGCTCTGCATCACCTTCTGCACCTGCGTGGAGTCCCAGCCGCGCATCACATTGGTTGGATCCGACTTCTTCAGCATATCGAACCAACCCTCGATAAAGCGGACTTGGCTCTCGTTGAAGTTGCGGGTCATCTCCAGCACCTGCCGGCTCCACTCAACGACAGCAGTGGGTGAAACCGGATTGATACCGGGCATTGACGGCATCCCCGGCACCGTCGGCATGGTTGGCATATTGACGCTATTGGCAGCAACTGTCTCGGCCCACAGCCGGGTCAGCTCAACCTGTGCTTCCAGCGTCTGCTTAACCGCTCCGCGCCAGCTATCCACCGTCTTCTGCCAAGCCTCTGGGCTTTGCGGAGCTGCCATGTATTGCATTGATGCCATCCAGCTATCCCACACCTTCTGCTGCGTGCCGGTCCATAGCTTGATCATGTCGTTCGCCTGCTTTGTCCAGTCCATTGGAACCTCCATTCAGCGTTATCCGCTGTCTTCCCGTTTCTTGTGCCTCGCGTTGTGCGGGTCTGTTGTCAGCGTAGAGGAATAGGTTACACTAGAGTTACTGATGTGTTTCAGTGCAACGATTTGACAAGCGACTGAGTTACAGGTGAGCAGGGTGAATATCGGTATCTACCCGCGTGCATTTGACAGAACGCGATCGTCTATCTACCATACTGTCACATCACTCAAACTTTTGCGTCTTCCCGCCAACCGTTTGGGAGGTCAATGATGACCGTTATGGAGATTGCCGCGCTGCCGGCTGTCGTTCACATTCGCGAAGTGGGGCCGCGTGACGGGTTGCAGAATGAGCCGGTCATCCTCAGTACGGCGCAGAAAATCAAGTTAATCGATCTGCTTTCGGCGACTGGATTGCAGGCGATCGAAGTGGGAGCATTCGTGCGCCCGCAACAGGTGCCGCAGATGGCCGATACCGAGGCGGTGTTTGCCGGCATTACGCGGCGTCCGGGAGTGGTCTACAGCGCAATTGCGCCCAACGTGATCGGGGCGCGGCGAGCGATTGCCGCCGGCGCTGATGTGGTACAAGTCTTTCTGAGCGCCAGCGAGAGCCATAACCGGAGTAATGTCAACATGAGCATCGAACAGTCGCTGGCGCAAGTGGCCGAGATGGCCGCGCTCGTGCATGGGGCCGGCAAGCCGTTTGATGCAGTATTGTCGGTCGCGTTCGGCTGCCCGTTCGAGGGTGACGTGCCGGTCGAGCGGGTACTCGATCTCTGCCAACGTTTGCTGGATTTGGGGGCCGAGCAGTTGACGCTCGGCGACACGACCGGTATGGCGCACCCGTTGCTGGTGCAAGAGGTGGTGCGCGCGTTTCGGGCGCGCTTCCCGCGCCAGCCGTTGCGGTTGCACCTGCATAGTGCGCGCGGGGCCGGTTTGGCTAATCTGCTGGCCGGTTTGCAGTTGGGGGTTGATCTGTTTGACTCGAGCATCGGCGGGATCGGTGGTTGCCCCTTCGCCCCCGGCGCGCCGGGTAATCTGTGTACCGAAGATGTGGTGCATCTGTTGCATGAGATGGGCATTAAAACTGGCTTGAACCTGCCGGCGTTGATGGCGACGGCCCGCGAATTAGAGCGGATGTTGGGGCACGAGGTGCCCGGCCAAACGATCAAGGCCGGCATTTGTAAACACCTCCGTGATCGCGAACCCGCCCCGTAGGGGCGCACGGCAGTGCGCCCTGCACGGCAGTGCGCCCCCGGCCCGGCGGTGCGTCTAAGGAAATCACCATATTTATGGATCCACGCAATCGCGTTGTCATCATCACCGGCGCGTCGAGTGGCATCGGCGCCGCCACTGCCCGTTGTTTCGCCGCCGCTGGCGCGCGGCTCGTATTGGCCGCTCGTTCTGCCGAGGCGTTGGCGCAGCTAGCCGCCACTTTGCCGCAGGCGATCGCCGTGCCTGCCGATGTGGCCGATCCGTCAGCCTGCCACCGGCTGGTCGAACAGGCGGTGGCTGCGTATGGTCAGGTTGATATCTTGATCAACAACGCCGGCATCGGTCTCACCGGGCCGGTGACGCACCTTGCCCGCGCCGATCTCGAACGGGTGTTAGCCGTCGATCTGCTCGGCCCGATTTGGCTGACCCAAGCGGTTGTGCCGGTGATGCGCGCCGCTGGTCGCGGCCAGATTATCAACGTCTCGTCGGTGTTGGCGGTGCAGCCATTGCCCTACTTGGGCGGCTATGCCGCGGCGAAAGCGGCGCTCGAGCAGATCAGCAACGCGCTGCGTATCGAATTGCATGGCAGCGGCATTGTGGTGACGGTGGTGCGTCCCGGTACGACCCGCACCGATTTCAATCAACGCCGGCTGGGCAGTGGCCGCGAGCGACGCCGGATTGCGCCGCCCGGCGTGCCACCCGAAGCAGTGGCGCGCGCGATCTTGCGCGCGGCCCGTACTGAACCGCGCCTCGCCTATGTGAGTTGGATCGACCGGTTGGCGCTGCTGGTCGGGCGCTTGGCGCCGGGGTTGGTCGAGGCGGTGTTGGCGCGCGCGTTTGGGTGGGAAGAGCAGCAGTCACACCCGAACAAACCATGAGCAAGAACCTTGGTGTGATAAACCGAGATAAGACGGTCTAAGAGGGTAAAGCTAGCACTCGCTTTGCTGGCGCAGCATGCCGGAGCCGCAATGAACGATCGCGCTGTCTAGGATATGAATGGAGTCATCACGTTGAATGCACCGCAAGCCCTCTTACGCCAGCCGGCCCTCGATCCCGATGGCCGGCAATTGGCCTTCGTGACAGCCGGCGATGTCTGGCTGGTGTCGATCGATGGCGGCACCGCCGAACGGCTCACTGCCCATCCGGCCCGCCATTACGCGCCCCGCTTTAGCCCCGATGGCCAGCGCCTGCTCTTTGCCGCGGGACGCGACGGCACCGGCGATTTGTACATTCTCGATCTCGCTGGCGGCGCGCCGCGCCAGCTTACCTTTCAAGATGAGCCGTGCTATCCCGAAGCGTGGGCGAGCGATGGCGAGGCGGTGTTCTTTTCCTGCGACATCGAGCAGATGGGCTTGGCGATCTACCGGGTGAGCGTGCAGGGCGGTACGCCGGCGCCGATCTACCTCGAACCGTATGAACAACTCGACCAAGTGGCGGTATCGCCCGATGGCCAAACGTTGGCGTTTACCAACCGGCGCGAGCGGTGGTGGCGGCGCGGCCCGCATCCCTTTTCGCCCAACGAAATCTGGGTGGGGCCAGCCCAACCTGATTACGGCGCGCTGCGCCAATTGGCCGGCCCGTTTGGCGAACGGTTTACGTATGCTGGCAAGCTCGGTTGGCCCCTCTGGGAGCCGGACGGTCAGGGGTTGTACGTCGTCTGTGATTGCGATGGCTACGAGAACCTCTGGTACATTCCGCTCGCCGATGGCGCGCCGCGCCAGATTACCAGCTTCCGCGATGGCCGGTTGCTCTTTCCAACGATCGCCCGGCGCAGCGGCGTCATTGTCTGTGAGCGGGGCGATGGCCAATTGTGGCGGATCGATCCGGCCAGCGGCGAGGCGGCCCCCATCCCGATCCGGGTGCGGGTGGATACGAAACGCACGCCAGTGCGGATCGAACGCTGGACGAGCGGGTTTAGCGAGGTGCGGCTGAGCCCTGATGGCAAGAAGCTGGCGCTGGTGGCACGTGGCGATGTCTTTGCCGACTTTGCCGATAAAGAGACCGAACGCGATCTGCGGCAGGGGCCGGCCTTCCGCATTACGAATACCCCGGCCCGTGAATGGTCGATTGCGTGGACGCCCGACTCGCAAAGCCTCGTCTACCTCTCAGATCGACACGGCGAGATCGAACTCTTTGGCTACGATTTTGAAACTGGCGCGGAAATGCAGTTAACCAACGATGGCCGGCCCAAGCTATTGCCGCGGATTGCGCCGAATGGCCATGCAGTCGCTTATATCCGCGATCGGATGGCGATCGATCTGCTGGAAGAGTTGGGCGGCCAACCGCGTGAGTTGTGCCGGGCGCGGTTTACGGTCGCCGCCGATTTGTGCTGGTCGCCCGACTCGCGCTACCTCGCTTTCATCGCCCAAGACGATCACCTGTTTAGCAATGTCTACGTTGTGCCGGTTGCCGGCGGCGAGCCGCGCCAGATCACCTTCTTGAGCAATATTGGCGGCGGTGATTTGCGCTGGTCGCCCGACGGCAGTTTCATTATCTTCACCACCGAACAATACCGGCTGGAAGCGCAGATTGCCCGTGTCGATCTGCGCCCGCCGCAACCGGTCTTCCGCGAGGCGGCGTTTGAACGGTTGTTTGAACGCGATAAGGAAAAGAAGGAAGAAACACCCGCTGATGGCGGTACACAGAGCAATGATCAGGCAAGAGCGGCGAAACCGCCGGCTGAGCCGATTGTCTACGAGGGCATTGAGCGGCGGCTACGTCTGCTGACCCCGCCACAGATGAATGCGGTCGCCGGCCCGATCAGTCCTGATGGGAAAGACCTGCTCTTCTTGGCGTCGGTGGCCGGCAAAGTAGATATTTGGACGATGCCGCTCGACGAGCCGCGCGCCGGCCAGCCGCCGCGCCAGCTTACCGCCAGCGATACGCGGAAAAGCTTTTTGCAATTTGCACCCGATGGGCGGAGTTTCTACTACCTCGAAGACGGGCAAGTGGTGGTGCGGCGCTTTCCCGGTGGCAACGAGCCAAGCCGGTTATCGCTGCGGGCCGAAGTCGAAGTGGATTTTCATCGCGAAAAAGAGCAAATTTTTACCGAGGCGTGGCGTGAGTTGCGCGACAGCTTCTACGATCCGACCTTCCGTGGTCAAGATTGGCAACAGGTTCGCGCGCGCTTTGCGCCCTTGATTGGCGCGGTGCAAACCACTGAAGAGTTGCATACGCTGATCAATTTGATGGTAGGCGAACTGCGGGCCTCGCACCTCGGCAGCGGATTCTACGGCTGGGAGAGTGATGACGGCTTTATCGGCATCCTCTTTGCGGCTGAACCACTGCTGCGCGAGGGCCGGTTGGTGGTGGAACGAGTCTTGCCCGATGGCCCGGCGGCGTTGGCAACCGAGCCGCCGCGTCTCGGAGAAGAGCTGGTTGCGGTTGACGGAACGCGCTTGACGGCTACCCTCTCGCTGCACAAACTCTTGCTCCGCAGCGCCGGCAGGCGGGTGCGGCTCACATTGCGCGCTGCCGATGCGACCGAGCGCGAGATCGTGGTGCGTCCGATCAACGCCAGCGCTTACCAGCGGCTGCGGTACCGCGATTGGGTGGCGACCAACGAGCAATATGTCCATACCGTCAGTCGCGGACGGTTAGGCTACGTGCATATTGAAGAGATGAGCTACGCTGCTTACCAGCAATTTCTGGTTGATCTTGACGCCGAAACCCACAGTAAAGCAGGCGTGATCATTGATGTGCGGTACAATGGCGGCGGGTATACGGCGACCTTTGTGCTCGATGTCTTGATGCGGCGATCGGCGTTGCGCAGCGGGTTTCGCGATCTAGGTGCGACCGATGCCAGCCATCTCGCCGGCAATCGGGTGCTCGACCGGCCCACCGTCTTGGTGACGAATGAGCGGTCGGCCAGTAACACCGAGATGCTGAGTGAAAGTTACCGGCGGTTGCGGTTGGGGAAAGTGGTCGGACGCCCGACAGCCGGCGCGGTGATCTGGACGTACAGCATTCAATTGCTCGATGGGGCATGGCTGAGTTTGCCGCGGTTGTATGTGGTCACGCCGGAAGGCGAAGATCTCGAAGGCAGCGGGCGACCGGTGGATGTGGAAATTGCCCGTCCGTTGGGTGAGTGGGCCAGCGGGCGTGACCGGCAGCTCGATGCTGCCGTGGCAACGCTGCTCAAGGCCGTGCGACGGCGCAAGTAGCCGCCAAGATTGTTGATCAACGGTATAATGGGACGTACAATAGAGCAAACTCGCAGCTCGGCAAGGTGATACCCTTTGTCGAATGAACCGGCGGCGCCGGCGCCAACCCGGTGGTTGCGCAGAAAAGTGAGGTTGAAGATGTCGACCCTCGCACCCCTCCGCTTTTCAGTCTGTCTCGATATGATCTTCACCGATCGCCCGTTTGAACAGCGGCTCGAACATATTGCCGATCTCGGTTTTCGCGCCTATGAATTCTGGACGCGGCGGGGCAAGGATATGAATATCACCATCGCCTTGCAGACGGCGCTGCGATTGCACTGTGTGGCGATTGCCGGCAACTCGGAAGCGTCGCCGAACGATCCCGACCAACGGGCGCAATTCCGTGATGAGATTAGCCGGAGCGCGGCGCTGGCAGTTGATCTGGCGTGCGACAATTTGATTGTGCATGGCGGGACGGTGCGCGCTGATCTCGATCGTGCGACCCAGCGCGCTTATCTGCTTGAGGCATTACGTGAAGCGGCAGAGACAGCGTCCGACGCTGGTCTTAACCTGCTGCTCGAACCGCGCAATCCGATCGATCATCCGGGCAGTTTTCTCTGGTCGTCAGATGAAGGGTTTGCCATTGTGCGCGAGTTGGGTTTGCCCCACGTGAAATTGCTCTTTGATTGTTATCACCAACAAATTAGTGAAGGCAACCTGACGCAGCGGATTCTCACGAACCTCGATCTGATTGGGCACATTCACGTAGCTGATGTACCCGGACGCCACGAACCCGGCACTGGCGAAATTAACTACGAGCATATCTTTGGCATCTTGCGTGAACATAACTATAACGGTTACGTCGGACTTGAATACACGCCCCGGATCGATTCGGCGGCTAGTCTGCGCGCAGTGCGGATGATGGGCCAGTAACGTATCTTTACCTCGCGTTTGTGTAAACGATGCGCACCGCAACGAGCGGTGCGCATTCTATTTGCTGCAAGCCGGCTGGCCGGCAGGGTTTGCATTCCATTGTTAGCTCCACTGCAATGTCGTATTCATCGTGAGTTCATTTTGCTAGGCTAGGCTATAGGTAAAGTTAACCATTAGTTTATGTAATGAGTTGGTCTGGTGATAGGATGGACGGATCGGGCGTTGGTTGTATATCTGGGGATGCGCCATCCATAGCACGTGGTCTGCTTGCCAACCCATCGCGTTGCCTAGAACGATGGTCTACCTGCCAAACAGCTTGCTTCGTCT
This sequence comes from Chloroflexota bacterium, assembly GCA_030550625.1. Taxonomy (GTDB): domain Bacteria; phylum Chloroflexota; class Chloroflexia; order Chloroflexales; family Chloroflexaceae; genus Chloroflexus. Next base: position 7,634 of record JAUQOZ010000130.1, read on the forward strand.
GGTGAAAGATACTACTTGGAACCACGTGAGCAATCTCGATACCATTCAATCAGTGATCGAGGAGAAACGGCAATGAAGCCCGCTTCTTTCAATCTGTTCATCCGCGCGATGACTGCGGTTGGTCTTGTTGCAGTGCTGTTCATTGGCGTTGGTTTCATACAGCCGCGGATGGCGCGGGCGAATGTGCCTCCTTTGGCCTGTTCGGAAACACCGCTGTTTACCAACGGGACGTTTGTAACCGGAATTGGCAATGGCGCCGGCGGAGCGGATACGAGCTCGCCGGTTAGTCCTGATACCGGTTTTGGCTATCTGGCTGATCCGACCCGCACGCAAACCACTCCTGATGGTGTCAATCGCGCTCGGCTGGCTGATGATTTTACCGTGACCGGCAATGGTTGGCGCCCGTCAGCCATTACACTGTATGCCTACCAGATCGGTAGCACTACCACCTCGCCGATTACCGGGGTGGTCAATCTGCGGTTGTGGAATGGTACTCCCGGCGATGGCGGCACGGTGATCGCTGGGCCAGTTGATGGAACAATCATCAGCAATCAATGGACAAATGTCTACCGCGTGCCGGCAAACGATGTGCTGCAAACCGGGCGGCCAATTATGGCGGTCACGATCCAGTGGCCGTTTGGCAATGCCTCACTCTTGCCGGGTACGTATTGGCTAGAGTGGGGGATAGCTGGTGATGCATCGTTGAGTGGGCCGTGGACGCCGCCCACCAATGCTGCTACTGGCGATAATGCCCGGCAACTTAACATGACCGGCGGTGAGCCGGGGACGTGGGCGCCGCGCGTTGATTACTCTAGCGGGCGGGTGGTTGGTTTGCCGTTCGTGATCTGTGGCGACCCGATCCCCACGCCGCAAATTACCTCGCTCAGCCCTTCCTCGGCGACGGCGGGTGGCAGCGCCTTTACGTTAACCGTCAACGGTAGCGGTTTTATGAATGGTTCGGGTTCGGATCGCTCCATTGTGTATTGGAACGGTAGCCCACGTTCGACGACATTTGTGAGCAGTTCTCAGTTGACGGCGGCTATTGCCGCGAGTGATATTGCGACGGCAGGCACCGTCAATGTGACGGTGGTCAATCCGGGTAATGTCACCTCGAATACTGCTACCTTCACGATCACCAACCCCGTGCCCACGCTAACGAGTATGAGTCCGGCGACAGCGACGGCGGGCGGGGCGGGCTTCACGCTGACGGTGACGGGCACAAACTTCGTGAATGGGTCGGTGGTGCGGTGGAACGGAAGCGACCGGGTGACGACGTTCGGGTCGGCGACGGAACTGCAAGC
>JAUQOZ010000375.1 GCA_030550625.1 Chloroflexota bacterium
TACGGGGTGGGGGCCACATGCCAGCGGGGGAGGGGTACGGGGTGGGGGCCACATGCCAGCGGGGAAGGGGGTGAGGGCATTGGGCCGAATAGCCACAAAGATACGCAACAGGCACAAATCTTGTACGTTTTTGTGCCTCTTGTGTCTTTTCGTGGCTATGCCGCTAGCCCTCACCCCCCAACCCCCTCTCCCACCTCACGGCGGGAGAGGGGGAGCCGCTGGGTTGCCGGCACAGACACTCGCTCAGCCAGACGGAATGATCACCCCTCTCCCGCGCCAGTGGGAGAGGGGAAGGGGGCGAGGGCCAACAACCGCTACGCCGGCAATGCGCTGCGCGGCGCCAACTTACTGAGCTGGCGATAACGCTCAACCAGCTCGTTATACGGCTCGACCAGCCAATACTGCAATTTGACCCGCTGCCCTTTTTCGGCGATGGCTTGCACAATCTTCGCCACGTCATCCACCTCATTGCTGATCGACCCCCAAAACTCTTGCTCGGTCTGGCTGGCAATAGCCAGTACATGCTCCAGCCGCCATCCCAGTTCGATCAGCATCGGGTAGACCAACGTCTGATCAAGCGCTTGGGTTGCCTTCTTCTGTTCTTGGGCGAGCGCGTTATTATATATCATCCGGATCAACGGATTCCGTAAGAACCACTCGACAACGTCGGGAGGCAGTTTGCCGCCGTTGCGCAGCGCCTCCTTGTACTGTTGCGGGATCACCGGATTCGGCAAGATCCACTCGACGACGTCGGGAGGCAGTTGGTCAATCCAGAGCGGTTCCACCTTTATCTGTTCAAGTTTGGCTTGCCATTCCCGGCGCAACGCCGCGCGCAGCTCGCGCAACTCTTGCCGCATTCGCCACAGTTCCATCCGCGCCGTTTGATCGATCGGTCGCGTGCAGAGTTCACGCGCCGCATAAAAAATGCGCTCAAATTTGGCCCATTGATCGATCTGGCGCATCATCATAAGCCAGTGGACGTCTTGGCGGATCTTTTCGAATCGCTGGACGAGATCGCCGATGGCGATAATATGCGCCGCTGCGACTGCTACGATGGCCAGCGACGCCACCACCCGCACGGAATGTTGGGAAATCCGGCCTATTTCCACGATCCGCCCCTGCACATCAACGAGCATTGGGCGCTGGCCGTTGCCCATCAGGGTCGCTTTGCCAAGCGACAGTATCCGTTGGCCTTCTGGCGAAAAGACGACGGTATAAGAACCTTTGCTCGCATTAAATTCGACCGCTTGCACGAGCATCGTGCTGCCATCGCCAATGCCCATGCTCGTCAGCCGGCGGTTAAGATTGGCAGCGAGTGATGCGTTGAGATGAGAGGAGAAGATTTCAGGCGAGCGGACAATCTCGTCAAAACCGGCGGGGCCAAACGGCCATTGGAATAAGTAGGCGGACGCATCGTTGGGAGTAATAGCATCCATACTGCAATCCCTCCGGGTTGGTTTATCACTGCGCCCACTATATTCAGAGGGTGTAACGATGGCGTAACCGTACCTAGTGCGCGTTGAGAATCCGTGCGGCGGGTCATAGGGGGCAGACCCGCCGCGCGTCTGTGTAGCTTCACCACATCAATACCTACCCATTCGTTTATTCGTTCCCCCATCCGTTCATTCGTTGACCGCTTGAACCGCCAACCCCGCCGCGACGCTGGTAAACACATCCATCTCTTGCAGCTTGTCTGCGCCGAACTTCTCGCTCAGCATTCGCACGAAACGCGGTACGCGCGAGCTGCCGCCAGTACGCAGCACGACATCGATCTGCTCAGGCCGCAATCCGGCTGTCTTCAGGGCGCGATCAATGCACGCCTCGACCGCGCGCACGTCGGGGCCGATCAGCCGCTCGAAGTCCCAGCGCGGGATCTCGTCGCGCACCGTGATCTCGCCCATATCGAGCGTGAACGTCGCTCGTTCAGCTTGCGATAGCGCCACTTTCGTGCGTTCCACCGCCTCGTACATCGGCAGACCGTAGTTCTTGCGCACCAGTGTGCGCAGTGCCTGCATCTCGCGCGGACGGTCGCTGATAGCCACGGCTTCATCAATGATTGCCAGATATTTAGGTTGGGTCAGGTCAATAATCGTCTGCCACTCGCTGAGATGTTCGAGCACGTGGTTAGGAAACGGCAACCGGCGCGCGCCGAGCGTCGCGCCTTCGCCGAAGTGGCGCAGCAACCGGCCCATCACGATCCGGCGGTCGAGCAGATCGCCACCCACCGGCACACCGTCGGTCGCCAAGAAGGTAGGCCGTCCGCGCTCGTCGAGTTCCATAATCGTGATGTCGAGTGTACCGCCGCCAAAGTCAAACACGAGCGCCCGTTGCGCCCGCCGGTTGGTGCGCGCATACGACAGCGCCGCCGCTGTCGGCTCTTCCAAAAAGCTGAACGAGCGGATACCGGCGAGCCGGCAGGCTGCCTGCATCCGTTGGAATGCCAGCGCATCGCTAGCCGGGTCGCTCGCGTAATGCACTGGCCGCCCAATGACCAAATGGCTGACCGGCTGGCCGAGTTGCTGCTCGATCCGCTCGACGATCATGCGCAAGACAAGGGCAATGAGTTCTTCCAGCGTGTAATAGACGCCAAAGACGTTGGTTTTCTGAAAGCTGCGATCGCGCAAACTGCTCTTGAGCGACTGAAACAGCCGGCCCGGCGCGTTGGCGTCAACTTTGACGTACAGCGCCTGCGTCACCGTGCCGCTTTCGGCGAAGGTCAGTTCGGCGTCGCCAATGTATTTCCACACATATTCAATCTCGCGCCCGACATTGCCTTCGGTAAAGCGGTTAATCGCCTCGCGGCCAATGAATGGCACGCCTTCGCGGGTGATAAACAGCGTCGAGCGCAAAATCGCCGGTTGCGCATTCACCGGGTCGAGGTCGATCAAGCGCAGGTTGTGACCATCGTAGATCGCAGCGCTTGAGTTGGTGGTGCCAAAATCAAGCCCGACGCGCATCATCACACCTCCTCTGGTTGATGGCTGAACTGTTAGGGTAGCGGGTGTTGGTAATTCTGTCAATCGGGCGCAAGGCTGATCAGCGCTCGCTCCTTTGCGCTATGTGAGTTTCTTTGCGCCATCCTCAATCCCCGCACGCATCCTGTTATAATGAAGCAGCCCGGCTGATCCAGCGAGGATGATGTGCGTTGCCAGTTTTTGTTTCGCCGCTTGCTGTTGCTCTGGCTGCTGGTATTTGTCTCATGTTCCGCGCCGCCGGCCAGCGCACCACCCAATCGATCCGATCGCGTCGTACTGCGCCTCTGGCATGCATGGCCGGCAGCAGAAGGCCGTGTCTTGCAAGCCCTCGTTGATCAGTTCAATCAGACGCATCCGCAATGGCAGATTATTGTGCAAGCGCGACCGGCGGTGTCACTGCCGATGGATGTGGCTACGGCGGTGAACGAAGGCGGCGGCCCGCATCTCGCGATCGTCCAGAGCCATACGCTCGGTATGCTCGTGAGTGCAGGTGCGCTGCGCCCGCTCGATGACCTCATATCAGCCAGCGAATTGAATAGTCTGATTCCCGCCGCCGCCGGCGCGGCTCGCGTGACGGTCGGCGATCAGTTCACACTGTTTGGCTTGCCAATCAGTTTTGATACGTTGGCCTTGTACTACAACCGTGCCAATGTACTCCAACCGCCGGCTAGCGTCGAAGAATTGCTCCTGACCGGGCGCGCGCTCACCGATCGCGAGCGAATGCCGCCGGTGTGGGGGTTGGCCTACAATCTTGCGCTCGACCGGACAATCGGCTACTTGTATGCCTTTGGTGGCCGGGTGTTTGATGAGAATGGCGCGGTGGTGTTAGGTGACAGCGGGCGGGCCGGCGCCGAGCGTTGGTTAGCATGGTTGAGCGAACTTTACCGCGATGAGCGCGTGCTGGCGACGCTCGACGGCGTGGTCGTCGATCGCGTCTTGCAAGCGCGCGAGGCGATTATGACTATCGATTGGGCTCATGCCCAAGCCGAGTATCGCGCGATCTGGAACGACCAGCTTGGCGTGACGCCGCTGCCGAAGCTGAATGCCACCGATCGCCCGCCCCAACCGTATGTGCAGGCCGATGTGATCGTGATCAATGCGCGTTTAACCGATCTGGCCGAACAAGCTGCCGCGCAAGCGTTTATGCGGTTTATGATCGAGGTCAGTAGCCAGCGCGCCTTGTTGGCTGCCGGTCGCCAACCTACCCAACTGGCCCTTCAGCTCAGTGACACCGACCTCGATGATCGGGTGCAGTTGGCGGCGGCCCGCGCTTTTCGCACACAGGCTCAACAGGGCTTGCCGATGCCCGCCGATCGCCTCGCGAATGAAGTGGTCTGGACAACGCTGGTTGATATGCACCTTAGCGCGGTGCGTGGCCTGCTCACACCGGAACAGGCTGTTACCATCGCCGATGAGATTCTCCGCAGCCGGTTTGCGCCACCATAACCGAGTTGACCAACAGCGCAAAACCCCTTACAATGACAGCAGCGTCCGCGGTCTACCAAACGCTCAATGGGCAAAAAGCCGGCAAACCTAGTTGCTGTGCTTGAAAAGATGTAGTAGAATAAGCGACGTGTAGGCCGTCGTAAAGGTAGTTCTGCACTAGTCAGTGTCAAGGCCCACACGGTTTCGTCTTTGTCCCGAACTGGCTGACGGCCTCTAAGGAGGATATGAATGGCAAGCAGAACCGAAGAGATGGTGCGGCATCTTAAGGCCCTATCGATGAACACGCCCGATATTGAGGCCTCCGCCGTAGTGAGCGTCGATGGCCTCATCATGGCTTCGGCGCTGCCGGCAGATGTCGAAGAAGATCGCGTCTCGGCGATGAGCGCCGCCATGCTCTCACTCGGTGAGCGGATCGCCAGTGAGTTGCGGCGCGGGCAGCTCGATCAGGTCTTTGTGCGTGGTGAAGATGGGTACGTGATCCTAATGGCTATCGGTGAAGAAGCGGTATTGACTGCGCTGGCGCAAAGCCGGGCTAAGCTCGGTCTGGTGTTCCTCGATATGCGGCGCACGGCGAACGAGTTGGTTAATCTCGTCTAGCCCTTGCTCGCTCAGCCAGCCGGGAAGATACTCATACAGCCCGCTCGTGGCGGGCTGTTTGTGTCTTGCGGGTGCATACGATAGTTGGTCGTAGGAATCGCACGGGCAGAGCAACGCTCTGTCCGTGCGATGAATTGCTCTACGCAATGTGGGCGATGAGGCAGAGTAGCGTTTGCCCCGCTTAGTCGTTCGTAAACAGGTTTCCTAAATTAATCCCGCCTGAACTGCTCGAGCCGCCGGTGCTTGGCATGTATTGGGCAAGCTTCTTGGCCAAATTCATCGCCGGCATCGTCTGCAGCCAGACTCGCCCCGGCCCGCGCAAGGTCGTCAAGAACAACCCTTCGCCTCCGAAGAGAATGTTCTTGAAGCCGCGCACCATCTCGACATCAAACTGGACGGTTGGTTCGTACATCGCCACGTGGCCGGTATCCACCTTCAGCATCTGGTTGGCTTCCAGCGTATACTCAACAATATCGCCGTCTAGCTCGACAAACGCTAGCCCCGGCCCAGTCAGCTTTTGCATAATGAAGCCTTCGCCGCCGAAGAAACCGGCTCCTAGCTTGCGGCGGAAGTGAATGTCGAGCGAGACGCTGCGCTCGGCGCACATAAAGGCGTCCTTTTGGCAGATCATGACCTGTCCCGGCCCAAGATTGAGCGGGATGATCTTGCCCGGCAGCTCAGCCGAGAAGCCAATGATCCCCGGCCCGCCTTGGGGGGTGAAGTTGACTAAAAAGATTGATTCGCCTGAGAACATGCGCTTAAATGCGCCGCCCAAGCCGCCTTCCATATTGGTTTGCATCTGAACGTTAGCGCTCATCCAGCTCATACCGCCGCGTTCCGAGTAGACGGTCTGGCCGGCAGGCACCTCCAAAATGACCGCCTGCATCGTGGTGCCGATGATCTTGAAGCGGAGACCGCTGGCGCCAACGCCGCTGCCCGCGACCGGTGGCTCAGGCAGATCAAGCCGTTCACCGGGACGGTTATCGTACACATCGGCCATACTCGCAGCATCGCCCGAAGGCGGGATCAGCGAGGCTGGGGTGGGTGGCATAGGCGGCGGGGGCGGCGTAGCCGGCGCCAGCCGATACCCGCAATTCGTGCAAAAACGTGTTCCGGGAGCAACGGGCGACCCACATTGCGGACAATTCATACCGCGACCTCCTCAGACTGCGACGGGTTCGACATCAGACGCAACGATCTACGCAGCGAGCGCCGTAAACGTTTCAGCTCTTGCTCAAGGTTTGCAGAAATTCGGCGTTCGATTTGGTCTTCGCCATCCGGGTCAGCATCAGCTCGGTGCCCTCGTTGTCGCCGAGCATGCTCACCATGCGGCGTAGCGTCCACACTTGGCGGAGCGTCTCTGGACTGAGCAGGAGATCCTCGCGGCGGGTGCCCGAACGTTGAATATCGATCGCAGGGAAGATGCGCTTTTCAGCCAGTTTGCGATCGAGATGCAGCTCCATATTGCCGGTGCCTTTGAATTCTTCGTAAATCACATCATCCATCCGCGAGCCGGTATCGATCAAACAGGTCGCGATAATCGTCAGCGAACCGCCGTTTTCGATGTTCCGCGCCGCGCCAAAGAAGCGTTTGGGCGGGTAGAGCGCCACCGGATCGATCCCGCCTGAGAGGGTGCGCCCGCTCGGCGGCATGGCGACGTTGTACGCGCGGGCCAGCCGGGTGATCGAGTCCATCAGGATCACGACATCGTGCCCGATCTCAACCAACCGTTTCGCCCGTTCGAGCGTCATCTCGGCGACTTTGGTGTGATTTTCGACCGGCTCGTCAAAGGTCGAAGAGATAACCTCACCGCGCACCGAACGGCGCATATCAGTCACTTCTTCGGGCCGTTCGCCGATCAGCAGCACCATCAAGTGAATGTCGGGGTAGTTGGTGGTGATGCCATTCGCGATCGCTTTGAGCAGCATCGTCTTGCCGGCTTTGGGTGGCGAGACGATCAAGCCGCGTTGGCCGCGCCCGATCGGTGCAATCAGATCAACCAGCCGCGTATGCAAGAGGTTTGGCTCTGTCTCTAACTTGATCTGTTCGTTAGGAAAGATGGGGGTCAGTTGATCAAAGAAGGGCCGGTTGCGCGCCGTTTCGGGGTCTAAGTCGTTAATCTTTTCGACTCGCAAGAGTGAATAATATCGCTCACTCTCTTTCGGCGGGCGAATCTGCCCCCAGATCCGGTCGCCGCTGCGCAAGGCAAAGCGGCGAATCTGCGATTGCGACACATAGACATCTTCGGGGCTAGAGAGCATTCGATTGCCGCGCAAAAAGCCAAACCCTTCCGGCATAATGTCTAAGATGCCGTCACTATAAATGGTGCCGGGATCAACCGCTTGTTCAATCGTTTGGGCATGCAGTAATTTGTCGATTAATTCACGTTTTTTGAGGGTGCTAACCCCTGAGATGTCAAGTTTACGCGCCATCTCGCGCAAATCCGCGAGCGTTTTGTTTTCTAGTTCGGCCACCGTCATCACGATACGTACTCCTTGGAACAGCAAGAATGAAGGGAGACAAGACTGAATTCACCCACACGCGCCAGATCCTTTGGCCGGTTGGATCAGGCGGTATTCATAATCATCAAGCATGCAGAAACGAGCTTACTTTGTTGTGTATTGAACCAGCATACAACGAGAGTCGGTAATTAGTGCGATGCCTGCTCGGCAATGTGAAGATGGGGAAATCGTCGCAGCGCCAGCGGCGCAGGAGTCACGGAGCGCTACGATCATCTTGCATCCGGGATTTGGGTTTAGTATAACACGTATGTCAAGATCACCGCAAGCTGTTGCGCTGAAAGCGCGGCGGCAGGCGCGATGCTTGCCGCCGCGCTTCCGCAGCGAAGACGCTTAAAATTGAATCAGCGAGAAGATGTTATGATTCCGCAATCGCTCACGCCCGTTGAGAAACGTCAGTTCAATCACAAAGGCTAATTCGGCCACCTGCCCGCCAGCCATCCCGATCAAATCGCACGCCGCCGCAATCGTGCCGCCCGTCGCCAGCAGATCATCGATCACCAGCACTCGCGCCCCCGGCTGGAAGGCGTCGCGGTGAATCTCTAACTTGTTTGTCCCATACTCCAGTTGGTATTCGATCTGGTAGGTTGCTGCCGGTAGTTTGCCCGGCTTGCGAATCGGCACCAGCCCGACGCCGAGCCGGTAGGCGAGCGGTGCGCTAAAGATGAACCCACGCGACTCGATGCCGACCACGGCGTCGATCTGTTGGTCGCGGTACCGTTCGTGCAACCGGTCAATCACTTCGCTAAATGCCGGCCCATTGCCGATGAGGGTCGTAATATCTTTGAACTGAATGCCGGGGATCGGAAAGTCGGGAATGTTCCGGATCAGACTGGCTAAATCTTGCCGCGCCATACACCCTCCATCATAAAACAGTTGCCCCTGCACTCGCTATTATAGAGAACTCAGGGATCTTTGCACGAGATACTTTGTGATGTGCGTCGCGAGTGATGGTCTAGTTCGCTATGCTTGTGGTGCGCACCGTACAATATACAACTAAATAGAAAGCTGTGATGGTTCCTTCTTCTGCTCTTGTGGCAGGAGTGCGCCCATCTGTCATTGCGCGGGGCCGCCCGCCCGCAGCAATCTCCCGCTGCAGCGAGATATAGCCGCTGAGCGGGTAGATGGCCCTCATCCCCCCGTCCCTGCTCCCCCCTGACGGCGGGAGCAGGGGAGCCGCTGGGTAGGCGGCACCGATCCTGCCGTCGCGGAACGCAGCAGCGCCCCTCTCCTGCGCCAGCGGGAGCGGGGCCGGGGGTGAGGGTGAACCAGCTCGCCCTTTCCGCTTGTCATTGCGCGGGGCCGCCCGCCCGCAGCAATCTCCCGCTGCAGCGAGATATCGCCGCTGAGCGGGTATCTCCCGTGCTCGCGGGGGATTGC
>JAUQOZ010000165.1:0-2845 GCA_030550625.1 Chloroflexota bacterium
CTGCGCCCCCTCGCCATGACAAACGACCCATGTCATTGCGAGCCGCCAGAGGCGGCGAAGCAATCCCCCACAAGAGCGGGAGGGGTGCGCTCTGGGGTTATGGCGCCCTCCTCTACACAGCAGCCCGGTCAAACGCGCGCAGCCGGTCAATCGTTGCCTGTTCTTCCGGCGGGCATTCGGTGGCAAACCATGCATCGAGCATCTCGCGGGCTAGTTCGGGTGTCGTCAGACGCAGGCTCAGCGCCAGCACATTAGCGTCATTCCACTTGCGCGCGCCGGCTGCCGTCTGCGCATCGTGGCAAAGCGCAGCGCGGATGCCGGGCACCTTGTTGGCGGCGATGCTGACGCCGGTGCCGGTGTAGCAACAGACAATCCCTTGATCGGCGTGGCCGGAGGCTACCGCCTCGCCGACGGCCCGCCCGACGTCGGGCCACGGGTCGCTGTTGCCGGCTAGTGGCCCAAAGAGGATCAGCTCGTGCCCGCGCCGCTCTAATTCGGCGATCAGGGCATCGGTGAGGTAGTTTTTTTCATCGCTGCCCACAGCTATGCGCATAACACCTCCTTCTGCATGGGTGGTGTTGGGGATTATGAGAGATCAACATCTATTCTGCGCCAGCGCAGTTGGCGGCGTTGCCTTCATCTGCGGCGTAGACTTGTTAGACTGCACCAGTGCAACTTTATTGTACCCCATACTGGTCGATTTTAGCGCGCAGGCGGGCCGCCAGTCGCGGGCTGGCGGCGCCGAGGGTAGTGAGGATGAGTTCGCCTTCGGAGCGGTAGCCGGCGACCCGTTCCGGTGACCAATGGGCCGGTGGCTTTGCTGAGAGGTTGCTGATCCGGTCGGCGAGCTTGACCAGCCATACTTCGCGGGGTTGTTGCTGAATCCGGCGGAGACTGTCGGGCATGCGTTCCGGCGCTGGGAGCGCGGGGTCTTTGGTCAGTGCGCGCACGCCGGCGGTGATAGCCGGACCGAAGTGTGCCGCTAGCGTTGTTTCATCAACGTCGGTGTCTTCAAGCACGTCGTGAAGCAACGCGCAGCAGAGGGCGAGCGTCTGATCATAGCTCGGTTCGTCGGTAAGCGCCGCCGCTACCTCTAGCGCCACGTCGCTGAGGTGAACGAGTTTTGGCAAGCCGCTGCCGTAGCGTTGTTGGCCGTTGTGTGCTCGTGCCGCGAAGTAGAGCGCCGTTTGTACGAGGTCGTCCATCGCAGGTTTCTCCTTACTCGACCCAGTAAGCAGTTTTACCCCCACACCCGCTGGGGGAGGGGAGTGCCTTACCCCCTTTCCCGCTGCTTGCTCAGCGCCCTCTGTGGTAAAAAAAACACCCACCTGCCTACCGTGAGATGGAAGCGAGGGCAAAGCGTGGCTACGAAAAGATACACAACAGTTTTGTGATATTTTGTGTCTTTTCGTGGCTATTACCTTACCCCCTGTCTCCCTCTCACCCGCCGTCAGGAGGGAGAGGGGGACGGGGGGTGAGGGCGTCAACGCAGAGGCGCAGAGAAGGCAAAGGCGCAGAGATGGTAAACGCAAAGGCGCAAAGGACGCAAAGCACGCAAAGATGATTGGTATGGCGATCTTCCTCCGCGCCCTCGGCGGTGTATCCGATCTGACCCTTATCCCCCTTCTCTCCTGCGCTAGCGGGAGCGGGGCGCTGATCCCTCTCGCTTGTCGATGCCTTGCTCGCAAACGATGCGGCTCCCCCTCACCCGCCGTCAGGTGGGAGAGGGGGCCGGCCCGTAGTATGGCCACAAAAAGAAAAATGTTTGTGATAGTTTGTGTCTTTTCGTGGCTATTACCCTACCCCCTGTCTCCCCCTCGCCCGCCGTGAGGAGGAATTACCCCTGCGCTTCTGCCGGCTGCGGTTCGCGCTCCTTGGTGATGTCGCGCAATGTGCTCAGGTCGCGGATGCGCTCGGTGAAGAGGATGCCGTTGAGGTGATCGACCTCGTGCTGGATGGCCCAACCTAACAAGCCGTCGGCCCGGCGCAGCCGGTGATGCTTGCCGCTCAGATCCTGAAACTCGACCGTCACCCACGTCTGGCGCGGCACCATACCGTACCAGCCGGGCAGGCTCAGGCAACCCTCGTCGCGCATCACCTCTTCGCCGCTCATCTTGACGATGCGCGGATTGATCAGCACATACGGTTCTGCTGGCGCCACTTCAACTAAGCTGCCGTCGGGTCGTTCTTCGTATTCAGCGGGAATTTCGATGATGCAGAGCTGGATCGGAATGCCGACTTGCGGTGCAGCCAGCCCAACCCCGTTGGCTGCGTGCATCGTCTCGAACATATCGGCCACTAACTGCTTGAGATTGCGGTCTGGCAGCTTGACCGGGCGGCACTGCATCTTGAGGATCTTGCGATCCTCGGCGTCATCAATGCGGAGAATGCGTCGAATAGCCATAGAACATTTCTATCCTTGCCCGCAGGCGTTTGATGCGGTTACTCTTTCTATTCTACGACAGCGCGGCGTGAGGGGCAAGGCGGAAATGAGGCGAACAGGCTTGAGGTTGTGGCGTTGAAGGTGGCGCTGCTGCTCATTGACTATCGGGGAGCAGTACCATATACCATCATTAGGAACGATCAGTTGTTCGTGCTAGGCGGGTGTTATGAAGAAGCGCATAGCCGTTATGCTGGCCGGCATAGTGATCATGAACATGCTCGCCTGTACCGCGCAACCAGTTGCGGTTCCCCCCACACCAACCACGACCGCCGCCGTTTTGCCTACGCCAACCGCGACTGCCACCGTGCTGCCCACGCCAACCGCGACCGCTTCTCCTGCGCCGGTTGTCACCGACGAACAACGTGCCCAGCAAGCATTGATTGAGTTTTTTGATCGCTTGCA
>JAUQOZ010000165.1:2855-8926 GCA_030550625.1 Chloroflexota bacterium
TCAGTTGTTCGTGCTAGGCGGGTGTTATGAAGAAGCGCATAGCCGTTATGCTGGCCGCCATGGTGATCTTGAACATGGCCTGTACTGCGCAACCGGTTGTGGTTCCGTCCACACCAACCGCCACCGTGCTGCCCACGCCAACCGCGACCGCTTCTCCTGCGCCGGTTGTCACCGACGAACAACGTGCCCAGCAAGCATTGATTGAGTTTTTTGATCGCTTGCACCGTGGTGATTATGCGGCTGCCGTTGAGTTGTTCGGCGGTTCGTATGAAACGATTATCGCCTATGTTCCCAACGTTGATCCTGCCGATTATCCGGCGCTGTTGCAGGGAATGTGCAGAATTCACCAGTGTCTCAAGGTCAGGCAGGTCGTCAGCAGCCTGCAATGGCGTGATCATTACTTCTTGATCGGTGTGCAATTGGAGGATCCTGAGGGCGGCGTTTTCACGTTTGGCCCGTGTTGCGGCGCTAGTCTGGAAGAATTTCCCCCGCGGTCAGTGTTTGAATATCTGGTGATGAAGCGCGCTGATCATACCTTTGTCGTCATAGGTTTGCCGCCGTATGTGCCGTGAGACAAGGCGCATTGCTGCAATGCCTGCATCTAAACTGTAAGGAATAAAGCGGCGCGAAGCTGGCTGATCGCCCTTCGCGCCGTGGTTTTTACTGGTCTGGCAATTCCAGCCGTACCGGACTGCCGTCGATCATTGGTCGCAACGGCGTTACCGAGACGTAACCGGCCAGCACCGCGCCGTCGTCGGTGTCGAGCGCGAATTCCGGGATGCGCTCGCGGGCAAAGTGAAACGTGATCTGCGCGCGCTCGGCGGGGCCGGGTGGGGTGAGTCCGATGTCGAGGTAGTGGCCAAAGAAGAATTCTGACAACCGGGTCTGGCGAAAGCCGCGCAGTTCGGACGGTGAAGCGATGTGGGGCACGTTGATGTTGAGTACGAGCGGCGCTTGATCGCGAATGTTGAGTACGAGCGGCGCTTGATCGCGAATTTGGGCAAGCAGCGGGAAGAGGCGTTGGGCGGCGTAGGCGGCGGTGTGCCATGGCATGGGTTCCGGGCCGCGGTATTGTAGCGAGACCGCCATCGCCGGCAAGCCCCACATTGCGCCGATCATCGCCGCGCCGACGGTGCCGCTAAGCATGACATTGGTGCCGCTGTTGAGGCCGCGATTGATCCCCGACACCACGGCGTCAATCGGTGGCAGCACGCCGCTCAACATAGCGATCGTCACACACGCAACCGGCGAGCCGTTATGGGCAAAGGCGAGCATGCCATCAAATTCGGCGGGCGGGATGATAGCGCGTAGTTCGCGATTCGCTTGCGGCGGCAGCGCCATGCTCATCGCGCTCTGCTCTTCGGCAGGAGCAACAATGCTGACCTGCGCGCCGGCGGCTCGCATGGCTCCGGCCAATGCCCAGAGGCCGGGGCTGTCAATGCCGTCGTCGTTGGTGACTAAGATATGCATGCAGAGACTCCGCATTTCTCGTGATCGGTGGCGTCAAGCGGAGCGCTAGCCGGTGATAAGCCGTTCCCCTGCCCTATCACGTTCAAGGGCGGACAACATGCATGGGCGTAGATGCGGTTTATGGCCTTGGGAAGCGCTACTTCACCTTCACACCCTGCCCCTCTCCCGTAATGTGGGCGAAGGGTGCTGATGCCTTCCGCTCCTGCAATCCCTTGCCCGCTATCCAGCGGCTCCCCCTCTCTCGCCGTGAGGTGGGAGAGGGGGCTAGGGGGTGAGGGCAGCCCGCTTGGAGCGACGTACTGTTACGAGCGGGCCAGCGGCCCGCACTCCCCAAGGCGGTAGCCACAATTGCGTTCTCTGACCACTGCGCACGAACGCTTTGTACCTAAGCCCTATGCATTCGGTCTGCCAGCGCGCTCCGCTTTCAGCATATCACGAGGCGGCTCCCTGAGCAATTGCCGCTTCGATGATGTCGAGCGTGACTTCTTTCAGGCCGCGCGCGCGGGCGGCTTGCTCGGCGGCGGCGCGCAGCGAGCGGCTGGCGCTGATGCGGGCAAGGTAGGGCACTGCGTCGAGCGCCGCGTTCAGCCGGTCGGTCGCCTCCTTCGTCCACGGCATTGTCTCGGCTCCACTCGGCTTGGGCGGGCCGCCAGCGGTTGGCGTGACCGTCTCGACCGGCAAGAAGTTGATCACTGTCTCGTAGAAGCGGTTGACTAGCTCTTGCATGAGGTTGGCTGCGCCGGCGTACCCCATAAACGGCGTGCCGGTCGTGCGCCGCACCACCGGGCCGGGGAAGGTGGCCGGGATGTAGTGGGTGCCGCGGGCGTTGGCCTCGGCCAGATAGATCTTCTCGTTGATGCTGCCGAACACGAACGCCGGCGCTTTGGCGTGCAGCCGCTTCCGGATCTCGATATTGTCCGGTTCGTCTTCGCGGCGGGGCCGGCCCGACACCCACGCGATCTTCATGCCCAGCTCGTCGCCGAGGAAGCTGCGCAATCCGTCGGCGTAGCTGCGCGCAGCGACGATGGCGCAATCGACGGTGGCAAACCAGTCGCTCTGCGGGCCGCGCCACAGATCCCACACTGGTTGCAGGGTGGTGCGCTTCTCATGCGCAATGAACGCCTCGACTTGCGCCGGGTCAATGCCAAGCAGTTGGCCGAGTTCGCGCAAGAAGGCGGTGGTGCCAAAGACGCCAAACGGCGCGAAGAGGTAGGGCCGGCCCAGTGCTTCGGCCAAGCCTTGACCAAACTCGCGGTACATCACCACGTTAACCGCCGCTTCCGCCAGCTTGGGAGTAGTAGCGATGCTGCCTTCGTAGGGATAAACGAGGTTAATCTCGGCGCCGATGCCGGTGATCAACCGCTTGAGTTCGTAGAGGTCGCTGGGCGCGTTGAAACATCCCAACGAGGGGCCGATGATATTGACCGTGCGCGGGCGAGGTTGGACATCCGCCGGCACAAACGGCTTGCCGTACTGTTCCCACGCAAACAACAACGCCCGCTCGCGTCCCGTCCACTCATCCTGTTCGAGCGATTGGCTCCAGAAGAACCGCGCTTCGGGGTCGATCTGCGCGACCAGTTGGGCGTGATCGGCGCTAATCATCTCACTCTCGGCAGTCGAAACCACCAGCAGCCGTTTGCCTGCCAGCATCCCCATCGTGCGCAGATCATCAATCGTGCGGATCAGCGCCTTGGCCGTGCCGTTGATCACGTCCTCTTCGCGAATGGAGGTTGGCGTCAGGTTGGCCATGTGCGGCAGCGCATCGGTATAATCGGTGACGGCCATACCAAGCAGGTTATAGCAGCCGATCGGCGCATCGCAGACGATATGCACATCGGGGAAGCAGCCGAACACCCATGACGCACCCCAATAGCTGCTGGTATCGGAAATATCGCGGATCAAGGTAATGCTCATCGGTTCGCCTCCCGGCCCTCATCACCCTCGAAGAACGCCAGCATGCGGTCGTAGATCGGTTTGCGGTTGAGCAGGTCGCGCACAAAGCTGAGCGACGCGACCATGCCGCCAGCGAGGAAGAGCGGGCGCACGCTGAGAATGTTGGTGTAGTAGACCGACGGAATGCCCTTTTCTTTGGCGTAGGCGGCCAGCGTGGTAGTGCCGATCACCAGATCGAACGACCAGCGCGCCATTGCCGCCTGATCGTCTTCGAGCGTCTTGCGGTAAATCACCGCCTCGGTGCCATGGGCCTTCAACCATGCCTCATCGGCGGCGGTGAGGGCGCTAGGGCCGATGCTGGTGCTGACATAAGGCACCCGTGCGCCACCCTCGATCAACAAGCGGGCATAGAGCATCTCGTTGCCCTCGTAGCCGGAAACGAGAATAGTCGCGCCTTGCAGCGGCTTGCTAGCCAAAAAGCCGCGCGCGGCGGCTTCCTCCTCGGCGGCCACTCGCTCGACTGCATCTTCATCAAGGTCGAGCGCCGCCCCAATAGCGCGCAGCCATGCCGCGCTCCCTTCGGCGCCGATCGGCGCACCGCTGACCACAGCGACACCCCGCTCGCGCAAGACGCCGATCGTCTCGCGGTAGAAGGGGTGGAGCGCCGCCACCGCCGCTGCTCGCCCGGCCTGCTTAATCTCATCGACGTGCCGGCCGGGGAGGGTCGTCACCACCCGTCCGCCCATCTTGCGCAGCACGCCATCGATCAACAACGGATCGGCCGGAAAGACCTCGCCAATCAGCGCCAGCGTCCCCGGTTCGTGCTCGCCGCTGGTATCGACAAACCGCCGCATCACCGCCGCCAGCGCCACATCCTTCGCTTCGGGGTGGGAATGGATCGCGTAGGCCGGCACTCGCACCAAAATCACCGGCTTGCCGTCAACCTCTTTCGGCAGCAGCTCCTCGGCTAACCCAGCCGTTTCGGCCACACAGAGCGAAATCACAGGGATAAACGACGTATTGGCTGCCGTCGCCGCTTCGGCAATCGCCGCGTTGGCCGCCTCTTGCACCTTGCCGCTCGACAGCTCAGCCGTGCCTAATGCCGGTGCGACAATGCTCTTGCGCGCCGCGTAAAAGTGGGTAACAAAGGTCAACCCGTACAGACAGCCGGTATCGGTCACCATTGCCGGCTGTGCGCCCTCGATCCGGGTAAGTACGCGCAACGCGCCAAACGCAGGGCACATCGTCTGCGGATGGAGCTTGCACGCGCCGCCGCGAAACGGTTCGGCGGGGGCCTCGGCGCCGGCCGGCGTCAGGGGAATGATCTCGGCCATAACAACTCCTCTGCCCGGACACAGCCGCTCTGCTGCATGCCGGGATGATCAAACAGGGACGCGAATGCTTGGTATTATACAACAATTTTCTTGCATAAGTGGTATGGATGGAAATAAGATACAGATGTGACCGGGCATCTGTCTCCTATTCATCCATCGGCCACGGATCGGCGCTAAACTGGTCATGCACCTCTTGCAGTTGCACGTCGGCGTAGCTGGCGTAGAAGCTGCGCGTCACTTCGACGCTGCGGTGGCGCAAGATTTGCGACACTTCAGCGAGAGCAACCCCTTCGTTGAGCAGATGATAGCCGACAAAGTGGCGGAAGGTGTGCGGGGTAACTTGACGTAACAATTCAGCCTCGTCTGCTTTGCCCTCCCATACGAGCTGATCGGCCAGCGCATTGGCGGCGCCGGTGACGATCCGCCAACCGCTGATCCGCGAGAGCCGTCCGCCGCCGGTGCGCGGGTCGAAGGCGACAAACAGCGGTTCGTGGGCCGGCGGCCAGTTCCGCGCGGCGAGGTAGCGGTGCAGAGCTTGTTCGGCATGTTTGCGGATGAAGAGGGTGCCTTCGCGCCGGCCTTTGCCGCGCACGATCACCCGCGCCAAGATGCGCCGGTCGCGCGCTACATCGCCGATATCGAGGCTGAGCGCCTCGGAGATGCGCGCCCCGCTGGAAAAGAGCAGGTGCAGCAGCGCGGCATTGCGCAGGCGGGTCAGCATCTGCCGCTCGCGCTCTTCGCCGGCTGGCTTGTCATAGAAACGCACTAACCGGCGTAGATCGGGCGGAGTGGGTGCGATTGGGGTGGGCAGGCGCGGCAAGACCCGGCCTACTTCGGGGCGAGCTGCGGCGACCCGAAACGGGATCGCCCCTTGCGAGTCAGCCAGCGCTAGAAAACCGAACAGCGGGCGCACGTAGGCATGCACGGTGCGCTCCGAGAGCCGTTCGCGCTGGCCGCTGGCCTGCGCCGTCGCCGCTCGCTGCGAGAGATCGTAGCTGCGTTTGCGCAACGCGCGCGCGTATGCCACCAGATCGCCGATCTGCAAATCACCCAGCCGGTGTTTCCCGTTGCGTTCGGCCCAGCGGGTAAAGATGCGCACCGCCGTCTCGTAGCTGGCGATAGTCTGGCGCGCATGGTGGCGCTGGCGCTCGCGGGTATCCTCATCGAGTTCGTCGTCGTCATCGCTCTCGGCAAGACCGGCGCTGGATAGCCGCGCCAGCCAGATCGCGCCGGCGATGGCGATCGGCGTGTCGGGTGTGAGTGGTTGTTCGGCGAGATCGGTCATAATGGTACATGTGAAATAGCCGCAAAAAGCCACCAGAGATATGATGGAATAGCCGCAAAAAGACACAAGAGTCACAAAGGTGTTATGTG